>NZ_CP086615.1:1235454-1544318 GCF_020883455.1 Spiribacter halobius
CTGCAGGATGTTGCGGGCGTCCGGGTAGCCGGGGTCCTCGATGCCCACGCGGGTGTGCCGGGACACCAGCAGGCCCGCCAGCAGATAGAGCGCGTTCTGCGTGCCCAGGGTGACCAGGATCTCCTCCGGGGCGGCCCAGACGCCGCGCTTCGGCAGCACGCGGGTGCGGATCTGCTCCACCAGCAGCGGGTCGTCGGCGTCCAGCCGGTCGCGCACCAGGTCGCGCACGCCCTGCACGCTCAGCGCCTGGCGGTAGCACTCCCGCCAGTCGTTCAGCGGGAACATCGCCGGGTCCATCTGGCCGTAGATGAACGGGTACTCGTAGCGCTCCCAGTCGATGGGCTTGACGATGTTGCGCTGGGCCGACGGGCGGGCCATCAGCCGTGCGTCCCAGCGCACGCAGCCCTCCACGGCGGCCGCGGCGGCGTCCGGCTCGCCGGGGGCGAGATTGCGCCGGTGCATCTCCGGGTTGACGTAGAAGCCGCTGCGCTCACGGGCGAGCAGATAGCCCTCGTCCACCAGATGCTGGTAGGCGAGCATGACGGTGTTGCGGGCGACGCCGAGCTGGCGCGCCAGCTCGCGGCTGGAGGGCAGGGGCACGTCCACCGGGATGTGCCCGTCAAGGATTGCACCCACGAGCGTCTCGCGGATCTGCTGCTGCAGGCTGATCCCGCACTGGGTATCCAGCTCGAACAGGCGCGACCACATCGCGCCGTCCGAACGCGTCGGCATTGGCATGGGAACCCTCTCACCGGGCGGCGACGGCCCGGACCCCGGTTGCCGAATCCAGGGATAACGCGGCGGCCGTGCGCACGCAAGCCTCGCGGAGGCGCCGGCCAGGCGCCGTCCAACGGCTCAATCCATCAGATTCGGCAGCCACAGCGCGATCTCCGGGAAGATGAAGACCAGCGAGAGCCCTAGCAGCTGCAGCGCGACGAACGGCCAGATGGAGCCGTAGACGTCCCCCATGGTGACGTCCCTGGGCAGGATGCTCTTGATCCAGAAGAGGACAAAGCCGAAGGGCGGCGTGAGGTAAGCCACCTGGATGTTGACGATGAACAGCACGCCGAACCAGATACGATCCACGCCGAGCGCATCGACGATGGGCATGAAGATGGGCGTGCACAGCATGATGATCGCCCAGTCGTCCATGACCATGCCGAGTACCAGGATGACCAGCATCATCATCAGCAGCACGCCCGTGGTGCCGCCGGGCATGGCGAGCACGAGCTCCGTGATCAGCCGCTGGCTGCCGAGGGTGTTGAAGACGTTGAGAAAGGCGTTGGCGCCAATCAGGATCCACAGCCCCATGCCGGCAAGCTTGACGGTGGTCACCAGGGAATCCTTCAGCACCGCCCACGTGAGCCGGCCGTAGGCGAGGTTGATCAGGAAGGCCCCGGTGGCGCCGAAGGCCGCTGCCTCGGCGGGCGTGGCGATACCGCCCCAGATGACCCCGAGCACGATGGTGATCAGCACCACGAAGGGCCAGATCCGCCAGACCGAGCCGATCTTCTCGCGCCGGCTGAACTTCATGTCCGGCGGCAGCGGCGGGCCGATGTGGGGCTGGAAGTAGCAGCGCACCGTGATATAGAGCGCGTAGAAGAACGCCAGCATCAGCCCCGGTACGACCCCTGCCAGGAACAGGTCGCCGATGGAGGCATTGGCGAGCAGGCCGTAGAAGATGAACGGGACGCTCGGCGGGATCAGGGCGCCGAGGGCACCGCCCGCCGCGATCGAGCCGATGGCGATGCTGCGGTCATAGTTGTAGCGCATCATCGAGGGGTAGGCGATCTGCCCCATGGTGATGGTGGCCGGCGGGGTAATGCCGGTCACCGCCGCGAAGATCGTGCACACCCCGACGGTGCCCGCGGCGAGCCCTCCCGCGATGTGGCCGATGAGCTTGTAGACGGCGTCATAGGCGGCGTCCGCGATCCCGGAGTAGCGGATCAGATTCCCCATGAACAGGAACAGGGGGATGGTGACCAGGATGGAGTTCCAGGGCGTTGAGTAGAAGGCGCTCGGCACCACCATCAGCGAGCGCGGGGAGAAGATGGCGGCGAACAGCACGGCCGTCCCGCCCAGCCCGAAGGCCACTGGCAGGCCCAGGAACAGCGAGACGAAGAGACAGCCGAAGAAAAGCAGCGTGATCAGTTCTACGCTCATGTGCTTACCCGTGCCGGAAAACCGCCCGGGCTTCGATCAGGCCTGTGCCTGCCTCGCCCGGTGGGTGGCGTCCCGCCGTAGCGACGGGGCGCCGCGAATGTGGTCGACATGAGAATGCCCGCCCGGGCGCTGCCCCGGGCGGGCATCCTCAGTCGTGGCTGCCTGGCCTCCTGCCGGGCAGGGTTTCAGTCGACCTTGCCCTTGTCCTCGAGGAAGCGCTGGTAGATCGCCACACCTTCCGCGGCGAGCTCCGACTGTTCCGCGATCTGGGGCCAGACCTCGTTGATGGCGATCTCACGCATGCGCTCGACCTCCTCCGGGGGCAGCTCCACGACCTGGCCGCCCGCGTCGCGCACGGCCTGGAGCGCGGCCTCCACGCCATCGGCGTGCATCCGGCTGGTCTCGAAGTAGGTCTCCTCGAAGATGCCCATGATCTGGTCCCGCTGCCACTGGGTCAGCGCGTTCCAGGAGTCCAGGTTGATGTAGGTGGACTGATGCTGGGCGGGATTCCAGCCAGGCATGATCGCGTAGTCGATCACCTCGTGGAACGACATGTCATCGATGCCGCCGGTATCCCAGTAGGTGCCGTCCACGGTACCGAGACGGATGGCGGTGTAGATGTCGCCCGGGCCCATGGACACCGGGGAGCCGCCGATCGCCTCGTGGAACATGGCCTGCGGGCCGCCGGCGCGCATCTTCCGGCCCTCGAAGTCATCCAGGGTTTTCACCTCGAAGGTGGTGAACATGGCGTTCGGGCCCTGGTTGGTCCAGCCGGCGAACTGCAGGCCGATCTCGTTGGCCGCCTTCTGGACCACATGGCCGGCGCCGTAGTCCTCGCCCCACATGACCTCCCAGGCCTCCTCGGGGCTCTCGGCACCCATGGGCAGGCCGAAGGCCAGCATGCCCTCGGGCATGTCGCCGCCGTAGACCGTCGCCCAGCAGGCGGTGCCGTCGGTGACGCCGGCGACGGCCGCACCGAAGGCTTCACCGGAGCTGGTGATGGCGCCGGCGGGTTCCACCGTGATCTGGACGGTGCCCTCGGTGGCCTCTTCAACGGCCCTGGCCCAGGGAATGATGCCGCTGGCCCAGCCGGCGTCGCCGGAGTCGAAGCACGGCTGGATCACCCATTCGGTGGTCTCGTCCGGTGGGCCGTCCTGCGCCGATGCGATGGAGGCGCTGAGGCCGAGGGCGGTTACGCCGAGTAGTGCGACACCGGTACTTGTTGCGAGCTTGCGCATGGTTCCACTCCTGCTCCGTCGATGGGACGCGTCGAAACGCGAGGTTGTTGCCGGTCGCACCGGCTATCGTTATGCCCGTTGTGGGTCGTCCTCGTCGGTCACCCGACCGGCGATGACGCCGATATCCACGATCAGCTGCTTGAGCACCACGAGCAGTACCACCACCCCGGTGATCGGGATGAAGATCTTGATCGGATAGATCGGGATCGGAATCGCGGTCGGCGTGTGCTGATCGAGCATCACCGACAGCATGGCCGCGTCCCAGCCCTTCCAGATCAGCGCCCAGAGAAAGAGGAACGTGAATACCGAGGTGATCAGGTCGCAGATGGCGCGCCCGCGCCGGGAGAGGGCCGCATAGAACACGTCCAGCCGTACGAAGCTGTCCTGCTTCAGGGCATAGATGCCGCCGACGCAGGCGAGCAGGACCATGGCGGCCTGGATGGTGGTGCTGATCCAGAGGGAGGCGCTGTTGAGGACATAGCGGAGGAAGACGTCGGTCACGCCGAGGATCATGCAGTAGAGGATCAGCACCCAGCCGATCACACCCATGATCTCGGCCAGGGCATCGATCCCCCTTCCGAGCTGCCTCCAGACCTTCATCAAGGAGGGTCCTCCGTCGGCTGTCTGTCGTTATTGCCGGCTCCGGGTATCGGTCCCGGTTCCTCGTGCCGCGTCGGGCGCGGCCTCTCCTGCCTCTGCCTATCGACGCTAAGCACCCCTGTCCGCGCTATATAGACCCAGATGCGGCCGGAATATAGAGCCAGCCCGGAGGCGGTCCGTGTCAACAGTGAGGTGGGTGCGGGAGGTTGGGGGAGCTGGCAGCACACGCCGCGGGCTGGACATGCGCAGTGGCGCCCTGGCCCGCGGCGCCACCAACCCGCGGCCGCAGCCGTGAATCGGTGAGATAGGCGGGCTAGCCCGCGGCGATGGGCAGCGGCGTTTCGGCGCCGTCTGTGCGCGGGGGCTCGCGACGCATCGGGCCCGCGGCGACGGGTTCGGCGGCGCAGGCCGTGCGAAAGTGTACCTGCGGCGAGGGCCGCGCCACGCGCTGGTGCTCAAGCGTCCGCAATTCAGCGCGCAGACGTGCGATCCTCTCCTCGAGTGCCCGTTCGGTCCCGGCGGATGGCATCTGCATGGTCGGACCCTTCCTCAGCCTGACGGGGCCGCACGGATTGCGCAGGCCCTGTTTGGAAGACTGTACGCATGCGCGCGCGTGAGGGAAGGAATGGTTGGCGCTACATTCATTCCAGCCGGTTATAGCGGCGCCGGTTCCGGGGTGCCCGGGTAAAGCCCGCTGGGATTTCAGGTCATTTATATGAGATGTTAGACAGTAGAATCGAACAGCCATCAGACAGCCGGGTCGGTCATGAGAACCGGTTAGTTTGCTATATTGTGAGACGTAAAGTTTCACTATAAGTGAATACGCCGCCAGGGCCGCGGCCGAAGGCATGCGCGAGGAGGTAAGGTGGAGCGAAAGGTGAGCATGGATTCGGCCTCCGAGGAAGGCACCGGCGGGACCCGCGGGCGCTCCAGCATCTCCGCGCCGGAGATCGCGGCCGCGCTGCCCCGCTTCGAGGATCATGCGCGGCAGGAGCGCAAGTTCACGACCTGCTACATGTGCGCCTGCCGCTGCGGCATCGAGGTCACGCTGGAGAACGGTCAGCCGCGGTACATCCGGGGCAACCCCAACCACCCGATCAACCGCGGCGTGCTCTGTGCCAAGGGCAACGCCGGGATCATGAAGCAGCTCTCCCCGGCGAAGCTGCGCAACCCGCTGATGCGCAAGCCCGGCAGCGAGCGCGGCAGCGGTGAGTTCGTGGAGGTCTCCTGGGAGGAGGCGCTGGATACGCTCACCGAGCGCCTGCGCGAGATCCGCGCCACCGATCCCAACCGGCTGGCCTACTTCACCGGTCGTGACCAGATGCAGGCGCTGACCGGGCTCTGGGCGCAGCAGTTCGGCACGCTGAACTGGGCCGCCCACGGCGGCTTCTGCTCGGTGAACATGGCCGCCGCCGGCCTCTACACCATCGGGCAGTCGTTCTGGGAGTTCGCCGACCCGGACTGGGACCGCACCCGCTATTTCCTGCTCTGGGGGGTGGCCGAGGATCACGCCTCCAACCCGATCAAGCTGGGCATTGAGAAGCTCAAGCGTCGCGGCGCCAAGTTCGTCGCCATCAACCCGGTGCGGACCGGCTACCAGGCGGTAGCGGACGAATGGGTGCCGATCCGCCCCGGTACCGACGCCATGCTGGCGCTTGCCATGTGCCACGTGCTGCTGGCCCGGGACCTGGTGGACTGGGAGTTCGTCGGCCGCTACACCAACGCCCCTTACCTGGTGATTCAGAATCCCGGACAGTCCGACGATGGCCTCATCGCCCGCGATGGCGATGGCAACCCGCTGGCGTGGGATCCGGAGCAGGGCGGGCCCGTGAACGGCGCCGAGGCGGGTGCGACCCGGGCGCTCTTCGGCGAGTACACCCTGCCGGACGGCCGTCGCACCAAGACGGCGATGACGCTGATCGCCGAGCGCTATCTGGATGAGCGCTACAGCCCCGAGCAGGCCGCCGAGGTCTGCGGCGTGCCGGCGGAGACCATCGAGCGCCTGGCCCTGGAGATGGGCCATGTGGCCTTCAACGAGACCGTGGAGATCCCCTGCGCCTGGACGGACTGGGCGGGCCGCGAGCATGACAGCTTCGTCGGCCGGCCGGTGTCCATGCACGCCATGCGCGGCATCTCCGCGCACTCCAACGGCTTCCAGAGCTGCCGGGCGATCCATCTGCTGCAGGTGCTGCTGGGGACCATCGACGTCCCGGGCGGCCATCGCGCCAAGCCGCCGTTCCCGCGGCCCACGCCGCCCGCGATCAAGCCGGCGAAGGAGACCGCACCCAACACGCCGCTCGCCGGTCCGCCGCTCGGCTTTCCAACCGCGCCGGAGGACCTGGTGGTGGATGCCGAGGGCCGGCCGCTGCGAATCGACAAGGCCTACTCATGGGAGGCCCCGCTCGCCAACCACGGCCTGATGCACATGGTCATCAACAATGCCGTCAACGGCGACCCGTACCCCATCGACACGCTCATCCTGTTCATGGCCAACATGGCCTGGAACTCGAGCATGAACGCGGGCAGCACCCGTGCGCTGCTGCAGGCGAAGGACGAGAACGGCGACTACAAGCTGCCGTTCCTGGTGGTGGTGGATGCCTTCCACTCGGAGACGGTGAATTTCGCCGACCTGGTGCTGCCGGACACCACCTACCTCGAGCGCTACGACTGCATCTCGCTGCTGGATCGCCCGATCTCCGAGCCGGACGGGCCCTGTGACGCGATCCGGGCACCGGTGATCGAGCCCGACCGCAACGTTCGGCCCTGGCAGGAGGTGATGGTGGAGCTCGCCGGCCGGCTGGGATTCCCGGCCTTCGTCGACGACGCCGGAGCGCCCAAGTACGACGGCTACAAGGACTTCATCGCCCGCTGGGAGAAGGCGCCCGGAGTGGGTTTCCTCGCCGGCTGGCGCGGCCGGGACGGCGACACCCATCTGCGCGGCGAGCCCAACCCGGACCAGTGGGAGCGCTACGTCGAGAACGAGGGCTTCTTCCAGTACCACCTGCCCGAGCACATGCGCTTCTACCGCTTCGCCAACCGGGACTATCTGGAGTGGGCGCGGGACGTGGGCTTCAATCCGAGTGCGGAGCCCATCGTCATGGAGCTCTACTCCGAGCCGCTGCAACGCTTCCGGCTGGCGGGGCAGGGCCTCTACGACGGCCCGCGCCCGAGTGACCCGGCGGACCGCGAGCGCCTGGTGCGCTACTTCGACCCGCTCCCCGGGCACTACCAGCCGCTGGAGCAGGCCCAGGTGGACGACGACAGCTTCCCGCTGCACGCCGTCACCCAGCGGCCCATGCACATGTACCACTCCTGGGACTCCCAGAACGCCTGGCTGCGCCAGATCACCGCCCAGAACTTCCTCTTCATGAACCGCCAGCGGGCGGTGCAGATGGGCATCGGCGACGGCGACTGGGTCTGGGTGGCCTCCCGCAACGGCCGCGTGCGCGCCCAGGTCCAGCTCATGGAGGGCTGTCAGGCGGACACGGTCTGGACCTGGAACGCCATCGGCAAGCAGGCGGGCAACTGGGGCCTGTCTCCGGACGCCCCGGAGGCGCGCCGGGGCTTTCTGCTCAACCATCTGATCTCCGAGCTGCTCCCGGAGCGCGAGCAGGCGCCGCGGCACAGCAACTCCGACCCGATTACCGGCCAGGCCGCCTGGTACGACCTGCGGGTGCGGGTCACCCCGGCGGGGCCGGAGGAGGAGGACACCTGGCCGCAGTTCGAGACCGCGCCGCCACTGCCCGGGCAGCCGCCGGCGCCGGAGCAGCTGCGCTATCACACCCACGAGCCGGTGCGCATCCATCGCACCCTCCGCGACATCCTGATGAGGAAGTAGCATGCGACTGGGCCTGGTCATCGACATGGACACCTGTGTGGGCTGTCACGCCTGCGCGGTGGCCTGCAAGCAGTGGAACAGCTCCGGAACCCTGGGGCCGCTGACCGATTACATGCCCTACGGCGAGGACCCAGCGGGTGTGGCCTTCAACCGCATCCGCAGTTACGAGGTGGGCGACTACCCCCACAACAAGACCGTCAACTTCCCGATGTCGTGCATGCACTGCGACACCGCGGAGTGCGTGACGGTCTGCCCGACGGGCGCCTCCTACAAGCGCGAGGAGGACGGCATCGTCCTGGTGGATCAGGACAAGTGCATGGGCTGCAACCTCTGCGCCTGGGCCTGCCCCTACGGCGCCCGGGAGCTGGACGAGGACTCCGGCACCATGAAGAAGTGCACCCTCTGCGTGGACCGCATCTACGACGAGGAGCTGCCGCCGGAGGAGCGCCAGCCCGCCTGCGTGCTCACCTGTCCGACCCATGCCCGGTTCTTCGGCGACTTCGACGACTCGGACTCCAAGGTCAGCCGTCTCGTGCGCGAGCGAGGCGGCCAGCAGTCCCTGCCGGAGCTCGGCTACAACCCGGTCAATCACTACCTGCCGCCGCGCAACAAGGCCCGGGCCGAGCAGGCCGAGGCGCCGGCCATGAGCCTGCAGGAACGGCTCAGGCAGTGGGTGGACAAGGCCGTCACCCGCTGACCGACGAAACCCCGTCGGCCGCGCCCTCGGGCTGCGGCCGACGCGCACTCCGGAGGAGCGAATGCATCCCGCGTTATCGGTGATTTTTTTCACGGTGGTGTCCGGCGCCGGCTTCGGGCTGGTCATGCTCGCCGCCCTCGCTGCCCTGATGCCCGCGCTGCTGCCGGTCAGCGAAGCGGAGCGGCTGGTGGCAGGCGTTCTCGGCACGGCGCTCGCGACCGCCGGGCTCATGGCCTCGACCCTCCATCTGGCGAATCCGAAGAACGCCTGGCGCGCGTTTTTCCGCTTCCGGACCTCCTGGCTGTCCCGGGAGGCCGTGTTCTCGGTGCTGTTCTACCCCTTTGCCGTGCTCTGGCTCGGTGGCGTGTGGTGGCTCGGCGGCCCGACCGCGCTCACCACGGCGGCGGCGCTGGCGGCCCTGGTGCTCGCCATCGCCACGGTCTTCGCCACCGGCATGATCTACGCCTCGCTGCGGGCGATCCCGAACTGGCACAGCCCCCTGGTGCCCATGAACTACCTGCTGCTCTCGCTGGCCTCCGGCGCGCTGCTCATGCTCGCGGTGCAGACGGTGATGCGCGGCGGTGCGGTCGGGCAGACGCTGGTGACGCTGACGCTGGCGCTGATTGCGGCGGCAGCGCTGGGCAAGGCGGTCTACTTCTACTGGATCGGCGCGCCGGCGGGCTCCTCGATCAACACCGCCACGGGCATGACCCGCGGCCAGGTGCGCCTGCTCCACACCGGGCAGAGCAGCGAGCAGACCTTCCTGGACAAGGAGTTCCGCTTCCAGGTGGCGGCGCGGCGCCTGCGCTGGCTGCGGCTCGCGGTTGCCGCCCTCGGCTTCGTGCTGCCCCTGGTGCTGGTGGCGAGCCTGCTGGGCGGCGGTAGCGGCTGGCTGGTGCTGCTGGCGGTGCCGGTCGCCCTGGCGGGGCTCGCCATCGAGCGCTGGCTGTTCTTCGCCGAGGCGCGGCACGTGGTGAACCTCTTCTACGGCGCGCAACGGGTGTGAGCGTGGCGCGGGCGACACGGCACGGGAGAGGGGGGCGATGAGCGCCGTGCAGCCGACCCCTGCCGAGCGGCTGCTGCCGTTCCTGCGCTGGCTGCCCATGGTGGGCCCGCGCACCCTGCGCGCCGACCTCATCGCCGGGGCCACGGGGGCGATCATCGTCCTGCCCCAGGGCGTGGCCTACGCCCTGATCGCCGGCCTGCCGCCGGAATACGGCCTGTATACGGCCATCGTCACGCCCATCGTGGCCGGGCTGTTCGGCTCGTCGTTGCATCTGGTCTCCGGGCCGACGGCGGCCATCTCCATCGTCGTCTTCAGCGTCGTCAGCGGGGTGGTGTCGCCGGAGAGCCCGCAGTTCATCCCCTACGTGCTCACCGTCACCTTCCTGGCGGGGCTGATCCAGTTCGCCCTCGGCGTCACCCGCATGGGGACGCTGGTCAACTTCATCTCCCACACCGTGGTGGTCGGGTTCACCACCGGCGCGGCGATCCTCATCGGCACCAGCCAGCTGCGGCATTTCACCGGCATCGAGGCGCCCACCGGTGAGTCGTTCCTGCACACCTGGCAGGCGCTGCTCGCCGGGTTGGGCGGCGCCAACGGCTACTCCATCGCCATCGGCACGGTGACGCTGCTGACCGCGCTGGGCCTGCGCGCCTGGAAGCCGCGCTGGCCCGGCATGCTCATCGCCATGGTGGTGGGCAGCCTCGCCTGCCTGGCCATCGGCGGCGGCGAGCGCGGAGTGCCGCTGGTGGGGGCGATGGCCGGCGGCCTGCCCGCGCCCAGCGTTCCGGAGCTCTCGCCGGATGTGGTCCGCGAGCTCGCCCCCGGGGCCCTCGCGGTGGCGATCATCGCGCTCATCGAGGCGGTGTCCATCGCCCGCGCCGTCGCCATCCGCTCGCACCAGCAGATCGACGGCAACCAGGAGTTCATCGGCCAGGGGCTGTCGAACATGGTCGGTAGCTTCTTCTCCTGCTACGCCGGCTCGGGCTCGTTCACGCGTACCGGCGCCAATTACGACGCCGGCGCGCAGACGCCGCTGGCGGCGGTGTTCGCCGCTATCATGCTGGCGCTGGTGCTGCTGCTTGCGCCGGGCGTCACCGCCTACCTGCCGCTGCCGGCGATGGCCGGCATCGTGCTGCTGATCGCCTGGAACCTCATCGACTTCCACCACATTCGCAAGATCATGCGGGCGAGCCGCCGGGAGACGGTGGTGCTCGCGGTGACCTTCGCGGCCACGCTGCTGCTGGAGCTCGAGTTCGCCATCTACGTGGGCGTGCTGCTGTCGCTGGTGCTCTATCTGCAGCGCACGGCCAAGCCGCGGCTGGTCGATCTCGCGCCCATGGCCGATCGTGCCGAGCGCCCGCTGCGCAACGCCGCCAAGCGCGACCTGCCCGAGTGTCCGCAGCTGCGCATCCTGCGGATCGACGGCTCGCTGTTCTTCGGCGCGGTGGACCACGTGCAGACGGCACTGAAGAACGACCCCGAGGGCGAGCGACCGCATGTGCTCATCATCGGCAATGCCATCAACTTCATCGACGTGGCGGGTGCCGAGATGCTGGTGGAGGAGGCCGAGCGCCTGCGCCATGCCGGCGGCGGGCTCTATCTCTGCGGCGTGAAGTCCCCGGCGCTGGAAACCATGCGCCGCGGCGGCTACCTGGACGCCATTGGCGAGGAGAACCTGTTCACCACGCCCGAGGACGCCATTCACGCGATTTTCCAGCGACTCGACGGCGAGGTCTGCCGCACCTGCCAGCGGCGGATCTTCCTCGAGTGCGCCAACGCCCCCGGCCCCGAGCCGGCCCCGGGCGGTACACAACCATAGCGGGGGAGAGGGACATGAAGATCTTCGAGCGACTGGAGGAGCGGGCGCGCGCCCGGCCCATGCGCATCGTCCTCTCCGAGGGCGAGGATGAGCGGGTCCTGCGCGGGGCGCGCATGGCGGTGGATGCCGGCGTGGCCCGGGTGACGGTGCTCGGGGATGCCGACGCCATCGCGCAGACCGCCGAGGAGGCCGGCGTCGACCCGCGCGGTATCGAGATCATCGATCCGGTCCGCAGCGAGCGGCGCGAGCGCTACGCGAGCGCGCTGCAGGAGCTGCGCCGGCACAAGGGGGTGAGCCTCGAGCAGGCGCGGGAGGCGGCGGGCCAGCCGCTGTACTTCGCCCCGCTCATGGTGCGCCTCGGCGATGCGGACGGCTGCGTCGGCGGCGCGGTGCAGTCCACGGCCGACACGGTGCGGGCGGCGCTGCAGATCATCGGTACGGCGGAGGGCGTGAAGCTCGTGTCGAGCTTCTTCCTGATGATGTTCTGCGAGCCCTACCACGAGCGCAAGGGCGGACTGATCTTCGCCGACTGCGGCCTGGTGGTGGATCCGGACGCCACCGAGCTCGCCCACATCGCCACCGCCTCCGCCGAGAGCGCCCGGGCGCTGCTCGACGAGGAGCCGCGGGTGGCCATGCTCTCGTTCTCCACGCACCACAGCGCCGATCATCCCCTCGCGGACAAGGTGGCCCGGGCCGCGGAGCACGTGCGCGAGCTGAACCCGGCGCTCAAGGTGGACGGCGAGCTGCAGCTCGACGCCTGCCTGGTGCCGGAGGTGGCCGAGCGCAAGGCGCCCGGTTCGGTGGTGGCCGGCAATGCCAACGTGCTGGTCTTCCCGAACCTGGATGCCGGCAACATCGGCTACAAGCTCACGGAGCGCCTCGGCCATGCCAAGGCCATCGGTCCGGTGCTGCAGGGACTGCGGCAGCCGGCCAACGATCTCTCCCGCGGCTGCGCCGCCGAGGATGTCTACCGCATGATCGTGGTGACGGTTATCCAGGCCCAGGCACAGGTCCAGGCCCAGGCCCGGCAGGCCTGATGCGAACGCGAGCCGGCGTCGCTGGTACCAGCGGCGCCGGCGCGCTGGTCCTGTGACGGCGGGCCGCATACGCGGTATCCCTGATTGACGAGTCGGCAGTGCCGACACACGGGAGGAGGGGATGCCGCAGCGTGAGGCCGGGGAGGTCGCTGCCGTGGGGGATCGGCAGGCGACGGCCACGGCAGAGTCGACACCGCGCCGGGACCTGTCGCCACGGGCGTTGCGCGTCCTGGGGGCGGGGCTCGGCGGGGGCATCGTCCTCGCGTTGTTGTCCGTCCTGGCCAGTGACGGGGCCGCGCCGGGCACGCCGCTTCGCCAGTCGCTGGCCATTGCCGGCAGCCTGCTGCTGCTGGTGCCGCTCGCGTTCTCGCTCGGCAAGCGCTCCGGGCGCTCGCGGCGCACCCCGGCCTGGTTCTCCGCCCATGTGCTGGCGAGCGCTCTGGGGGCCGTGCTCGTCACCGCCCATGCCGCCGCCGGCGACCTGCTCTCGCCGCCGGGCCTGGTCTGGCTCGCGCTGATGGGGCTGCTTGCCCAGGGGCTCGCCGCGCGGCTGCTGCTGTCGCGGCCGCTCTCGACCCTCTTCTCCTCCCGCCTCGGCAGCTTCCGCGAGGCCGAACCGGATCTTCGCGAGCGGCTGCGCGTGGTGATCCGGCGCAAGCAGACGCTGCTCGCAGCGCTGGACCCCGCCGCGGACGAGGCCCTGTTCTCGCCGAATCTCCGCCATGCCCTGCGCCATCCGTGGCTGACCTGGCGCTACGCCCGCCTCGCGGCCACGGAGGCGCGTCTGGTGGGCCGGGGTGAGGCCGGGCTGGTGCTCGCTTACTGGCGGCGCACGCACATAGCGCTGGCGCTGCTGTTCCTGCTCGGGCTGATCGGGCACGTGGTGCTCGTGCTGTTCTTCGCCGGTTACGTGGCCGGGGACGGCCCGGTGGACTGGTGGCACGTCGCCGCGTGGGGAGGGTGAGCGCATGCCGCGCCTGAACCTGATGATCGACCTGGAGCGCTGCATCGGCTGCAAGAGCTGCGAGGCGGCCTGCAAGCAGGTCAACGGCCTCGGGCCGCACGAGTACCGCACCCGCGTGCAATGGCTCGGCGACCCGGACGTGCCGGACCTCGACTTCCTGACTGTCACCTGCCAGCAGTGCGAGCGCCCGGCCTGCCTGCGGGCCTGCCCGGTCTCGCCGAAGGCGCTGGAGAAGGACCCGGACACAGGCGTCGTCAGCGTGGACGAGTCCCGCTGCACCGGCTGCGGCGAATGCGTCGCCGCCTGCCCCTATGGCGCCATGGGCTACGACCCGGTGGAACACCATGCGGTGAAGTGCGATCTCTGCGCGCCGCGGCGGGCCGAGGGCGGCGGGCCGGCCTGCGTCAGCGTCTGCCCCACCGAGGCGCTCAGCTTCGGGCGCCACGACGACCTGCTCGCCCGCGCCCGGGACGCCGGCCGCCACGTGCGCGACCACGACCACTTCCTGCAGGGGCCGGGGACGATCATCCTCGATCGCATGGGGCGCCCGGAGCATGGCCGGGACACCCTGGCCGGGCGCGTGGTGCCGAAGGCCCAGGACGACCCCGGCCGCCGCGGGGTGCTGGACGGTGCGGCCGTGGCGACGCCCTACCGCGTGCCCGCCGCGGAGCGCCGGGCGGATCGGATCGAGCGCGGCGGCTGCAACATCTGCTTCAACGGCTGCCCGGTGAAGTATCACCTGCGGGGCGACGAGGTCATCGGCATCCTCGGCAACGACGACGATCCGATCTTCGCCGGCCGGGTCTGCCCGAAGTCCCAGATGTCGCTGCAGATGTATGCGGGCAACCAGCGCCTGACCCGGCCGCTGAAGCGGGTGGGTGCCCGGGGCGAGGGCCGCTTCGAGCCCGTGAGCTGGGAGCACGCGCTGGACGACATCGCCGCGCGGCTGCGCGGCGTCCGCGAGCGCCATGGCCCGGAGGCGCTGGCCATCTTCCTCGGCACGCGCACCGGCGTCCTTACGATCATGGGCTATGCGCGGCTCTTCCAGCAGCTCTGGGGCACGCCGAACATGCTCACCACGCAGATCCTCTGCGACGAGGGCAAGGTGCAGGCGCTGGAGCGGGTCCAGGGCTCGACCAACCTCGCCAACATCTACACGCGCGAGGACATCGGCAGCGCCGATCTGCACGTGTACATCGGCGACAACCAGGCGGAGACGCGGCCGGTCAATTTCGGCCTGGTCAACGGCTGGCGGCTCGAGCGCGGCGCCCGCATGGTGGTGGTGGACCCGCGGCTCACCGCCACCGCCAGCAAGGCGGACCGCTGGCTCGCCATCCGCCCCGGAACCGACATGGCGCTGGGGCTCGCCCTCATCGGGCATCTGTTCACGAGCGGCCTGCATGACCAGGCCTTCTGCCGCGACTGGGTCCTCGGCTGGGAGCACTGGCGGGACTTCATCGCCGCCGAGGGCTACACCCCGGAGTGGGCGGCGCCGATCACCGGCCTGGCAGCGGCGGATATCCGCTGGCTCGCCGAAACCATTGCCGCGGCGGACGGCTGCATGCTCTACCTCAGCCGGGGCGTCAATCAGCACGCCAACTCGACCCAGTGCAACCGGGTGTTCATGTTCCTCGCCGCGATCACCGGCAACTGGGGCCGCCCCGGCGGCGGCTTTTCCAACGTCGCCTCGGAGCCGGACTGGGGCCCGCTGCCGGTACCGGAGACGCGGCGCAAGGTGCCGGAGCGGGGACCGGTGGGTCCGAGCGTCACCGACTGGGCGAACGCGGCGCTGCAGGCGGAGCCTTATCCGCTGCGGGCGCTCATCACCGGCAACAATCCCGTGGGCCAGTGGCCGGACAGCGAACGCACGCAGCAGGCCCTCGCGGCCATGGACCTGGTGGTGCACATCGAGCTCTTCCGCAACGCCACCTCCGAGTGGGCGGACTACGTGCTGCCGGCGGCGAGCGGCATCGAGAAGGGCGGCGTCAGCCGGCTCGCCGAAGACCGGCGCATCGTCTGGAACGACCGCATGATCCCGCCGCCGGGCGAGGCGCGCTCCGATCACTGGATCTGGGTCGAGCTCGGCCGGCGGCTTGGCTTCGGTGACGTGCTCGAGGAGCGCTACAAGGACCCTGCGGTGTTCTGGGACGAGGTCTTCCGCCAGGCGACGCCGGACCTGCGCGGGGTCACCGTCGAGCGGCTGCGTGAGCAGCCGGGCCGCTGGCTGCGCACGCCGCTGCGGGAGGAGGGTGCACCGGAGGCGGGCACGCTCTACCTGGAAGGCACGGCCTTCCCGGGGGATCCCGAGGGCCGGCGTTTTCCCACCCCGAGCGGCCGCCTCGAGTTCTGGAGCGAAGCCCAGGAACAGGCCTTCGCGGCACGCGGGCTATCGGCGCTGCCGTTCTTCTACGGTGACGCCGAGCAGGGCAGCCCGATGCCCTGGTTCGCCGCAGAGGGCGCCGGTGGGGTCGGCGGCCTGCGGCGGAGTGCGCGCCATCCGGGTGCCGCCGACGCCGCTGCAGGTTTCGACACCGAGCTCGTGACCGGCCGCCCCCCCGCGCCGCAGTTCCACTCCTGGACCCACTACTTCTGGCAGGCCCAGGAGATGTGGCCCGATCTCTACTGCCAGCTGCATCCGGACAAGGCGAGCGCCATCGGCGTTGGCGACGGCGACCGGGTCCGGCTCGAGACGCCCGATGGCGGCAGCCTCGAGGCCCGCGCCTGGGTGACGCGGGGTATCCGCCCGGAGAGCGTGTTCGTGCCCATCGGCTGGGGGGAAGGCCAGCCCTGGCACCCCTGGGGATCGGTGAACCGCCTGACCCGCGGACATGGCGACCCGTTCTCCGGCCAGCCCAACCTCAAGCTGCACCGCTGCCGGGTGCGGCGGGCGTAGGCGGCGCGGCTCAGAACAGCAGCAGCACCAACGACAGTCCGATCAGCGCCAGCAGGGCGACGCGGCGGAATCGTGCCTCGTCGATGCGATGGAAGATGAGCGAGCCGATGCCCACGCCGACGAGGAAGAAGGGCGCCAGGGTGAGCGCCAGCATTCCCATGGATAGCGAGAATACCCCGGTGTACGCAAGATAGCCGAGGGTGACCGACGAGATGAAAATGATGAACAGCGTCAGGTGGGCGCGGGTGGTGACCACCGGGTCCGGCCCCGAGAGCAGGTAGAGGATGACCGGTGGGCCGCCGACACTGGTCGCACCGGTGAGCACGCCACTCACGGCGCCGACGGCGAGCCCGGCGAGCGCGTGTGGGCGGCCGTGGTAGCGGAAACCCTGGAGCATGAGCAGGGAGAACCCGAGCACCATGGCCGCGATCAGCTTGCGGGTGAGATCGGGGTCCAGGCTTGCCAGCGCGGTGGCGCCCAGCGGTACCGTGGCAGCGGCGGCGACCAGGATGGGGGCGAGTCGGCGCGGCCGGGCGAAGCGCAGGGCCGCCGGCAGCATGCTGGCGGCGGCGACACTCTCCAGCAGCAGGCTCGTGACCACCGCCTGCGCCGGCGTCACGATCAGCGACAGCGGCGCAGTGAGCACGATGGCGCCGCCGAAACCGGTCACCCCTCGGGTGAGGCCGGCCAGCAGGGCCAGCGCCCCGGCGAGCGCGAAGATCATCGGGCTCACCGTTTACTCACCGGCATGCAGCGCCCATGCACGGCGGCAGGCGCGGGTCTGACCGGCGGTACGGGCGAGTGTTCGGCAGGGCATCCCGGCTATTCGTGATCGTTATTCGAGACGATTACTATACCATTTCGAGAATAGGCGGTCGGCTATCAGCGGTGGTCGTGGCCAGGGTCGTCGAAGGTGATCGCCAGGCGTTCAGCCGCCTCCCGCAGCGCAGCAACGTGGGGGCGCGCCTCCTCCACCGTCAGCCGCGCCTCCGGCGCGGAAATCGCCACGCCGGCGACGACACGCCCACTCGGTCCGCGCACGGGCACCGCCAGGCACACCACGCCGGACATGAACTCGCAGTTGTCGAAGGAGACGCCGTCGGCGCGGATGCGCTCGAGGTCGGCCTCAAGATCCTCGCGTCGGGTGCGGGTATTCTCCGTGTAGCGGGTGAGCGGCAGGGTAGTGAGATACTTGTCCCGCTGGCGCTCGGACATGAAGCTCAGGAACATCTTGCCGAGCGCCGTGCAGTGGATGGGCACGCGGCTGCCGACGTCGAAGCGCAGGCCCAGTGGCCACTTGGTCTCGACACGGTCGACGTAGACCACCTGCCCCGAGGCCATGACCCCCAGATTCGCTGTTTCCCCGGTCTGCTCCGCCAGCGCATGGAGGATATTGTGCCGCGGCCCGCGTTGGGCGGCGGAGGCCAGCACGTCCAGCGCCAGGGCCACGAGCCGGTCGCCCTCGACCAGCCGGCTGCTGCCGGGCTCGCGCTTCAGGTAGCCGAGCTCGCGCAGGCTGTTGACGACGCGGTGGGCCGTGGGCTTGGCGAGCCCCAGCAGCGCGGCCAGCTCTGCGGTGGTGGAGGGGATCGGCTGGCGGACGGTGGCCTCGATGATGTCCAGCGCCTTGGTCAGCGAGCCGGAGCGCTCGCCGTTGGCTTCCGCTGCCTGGATCTTTGGGCTGCGCATGCTGCGACCTCGTAACGGGCACCTGCGCCGGGTGCCGGAGCGTGACGGATTCCGTATGCCGCGAGTGTAACGCACGCGTCACGGCCATGGCCGTTAAAACATTCAGCGCTGAATTTATCGATTTTTATTCCTTCTGTGCATGTTCCCGGGCGCGGTAGCGTGACTGACCACGGATCCCAGGCGGCATAAGGGAGCAGGCCATGACGGTGATTTCCTGGCAGACAGGGCTGTCCGGCGAGGTGCTGGCCCGGGCGAACGCGCGACTAGAGGCGAGGTCGGCGGAGGAGCGGGTGGCCTGGGCGCTGGAGCGCTTCGGTGACCGCATCGTGCTGGCGTCGAGCTTCGGCATCCAGGCGGCACTGATGCTGCACCTGGTCAGCCGGCAGCGGCCGGACATCCCCGTGGTGCTGGTGGACACGGGCTATCTGTTCGCCGAGACGTACCGCTTCGCCGACGCGCTGACCGAGCGGCTCGGCCTCAATCTACAGGTCTACCGCCCCGCGCTCAGCGCCGCCTGGCAGGAGGCTCGCGATGGCCGGCTCTGGGAACGGGGCCTCGAGGGCATCGAGCGCTACAACCGGCTGCGCAAGGTCGAGCCGATGCAGCGGGCGCTGCGGGAGCTGCGGGCGCAGGCTTGGTTCAGCGGCCTGCGGCGCGCACAGTCCGCCACCCGCGAGCGCCTCGGCGTGCTTGCCGAGCAGGGCGGGCGGATCAAGGTGCATCCCGTGGTCGACTGGAGCGACCGCGACGTCCACCGCTACCTGCAGGCCCACGATCTGCCTTACCACCCGCTGCGGGAGCAGGGCTACGTCTCGGTGGGCGACTGGCACACCACCCGCCGGCTGGCCGACGGCATGCGCCCGGAGGATACGCGGTTCTTCGGCCTCAAGCGGGAGTGCGGTCTGCACGAGGCGGGCTGAGGTTGGCGCTCTCTGGTGACGGGTGACGGGTCACGCGTCACCCGTCACCCGTTGCGTATCCCGCGTATACTCGCGCCCCGATGGCAACGGGCCCGCTGCCGGGCCCTGGGCGATGGGGGATTCGATGAAGGACCTGGGGCTTTTCCTGCTCGGTGTCTGGCTCGTCCTGCAGGGGCTGCAGGAGCTGCTGGACCTGCACTTCCGCTACGACGATCTCGCCCTCGGCGTGCTCGGCATTGCCGCCGGGGCGCTCATCATCATCCGGCGCTAGGCGCTCACGGCCTGAGCACGACCTTGGGCGCTGCCAGCCGGCCCGCGTCCAGATCGGCGAAGGCGCCGTCACCGTCCGCCAGCGGGCGCTGCTCGATCCAGTCCAGCGGCCCGAGGGCGCCGGCATGCAGGGCATGCAGGGCAGCGCGCAGGTCGGTGGGCGTATACGTGTAGCAGCCGACGAAGGTGATCTCGGAGAGGGTGAGCTTGCGCGCGTCCATTGCCGAGCTGGCCTCGCCGAGCCCGATATGCACGATGACCCCGCCCGGGCGGACCGCGGCGATTGCCGCGTCGCGGGTCGCGGCATGGCCGACGGCATCCACCACGAGGTGGAAGCGGTCCTCGCCGGGCGGCCCGGCGCTCACCGGGTCGTGTACGGCAAAGCCCAGGCGCTCCATGGCCGCGGCCCGCAGCGGGTTGGTCTCTGCCACCGTCACATCGCCAGCCCCGAGCCAGCGCAGCACCAGCGCGCTCAGCGCGCCGATGGCGCCGCCGCCGATCACCAGGTTGCGGCCCTCGGCGAAGGGGCGGAAGGCGCAGCGCTGGCCGAGGTGGATGCCGTGCAGCGCGGTGGCCGTGGGCTCGGTGAGTGCCGCCGCGTTCAGGTCCATGCCCTCCGGAACGGGAATGAGATTGCGTTCCGGCAGGGTGACGTACTCGGCGAACGCCCCCGGGCGGGCCATGCCGATGAGCTGGCGCTGACGGCAGAGATTCGAGCGCCCGTCCGTGCAGTCCTCGCAGAGGCCGCAGGTGACCAGCGGATTGAGCACTACCCGCTGGCCCCGGTGCGAGCCGTCCACCACCTCGCCGGCCGCCTCGTGGCCGAGCACCAGAGGCGGGCGCCGGCGCGGGTCGGCGCCATGATAGCCATGCATGTCCGAGCCGCAGATGGCGGCGGCGTGCACCCGGATCAGGGCCTCGCCCGGGGCGGGCTCGGGCACCGGCTCGTCGCGCAGCTCGAGCCGGTAGGGTTCGGTGTAGACCAGCGCCTTCATGGTTGCCTTCTCCTCAGCAGGACGAGAACCCGCCGTCGACGAACAGGGTCTGCCCGGTGATGTAGTCCGAGGCCGGGCTCGCCAGGAACCGGGTGACTCCGGCCAGATCCTCCAGCCGGCCGTTGCGCCTTGCCGGCGTATGCGCGGCGAGCGCCGCCGCCCGCTGCTCGTCCTCGAACACCGGCGCGGTGAGCTCGGTGGGGAAGAACCCGGGGGCGATGGCGTTGCAGCCGATGCCGTGCCGGGACCAGGCCTCGGCCATCGCGCGGGTCATCTGCATCACGCCGCCCTTGGCGGTGCCGTAGGGCAGGCTGTCCGGGAAGGCACGGACCGACTGCAGCGAGGCGAGGTTGATGATCCGCCCCCAGCCGGCGGCCTGCATCGCCGGGACCAGCGCCCGGGCGAGGAAGAATGGTGCGGTCAGGTGCAGATCGAGGGTGAGCCGCCAGTCGGCGAGGGTCACCTCGTCCACCGGCTGGCGCAGGTTCACGCCCGCCGCGTTGACGAGGATGGCCGGTGCGCCGAAGGCTTGCGCCGCCGCGGCGGCCACAGCGTCGAGGCCT
This sequence comes from Spiribacter halobius, assembly GCF_020883455.1. Taxonomy (NCBI): domain Bacteria; kingdom Pseudomonadati; phylum Pseudomonadota; class Gammaproteobacteria; order Chromatiales; family Ectothiorhodospiraceae; genus Sediminicurvatus; species Sediminicurvatus halobius. The sequence goes on from NZ_CP086615.1 coordinate 1,256,147, forward strand.
TCGGCGTCCGCCAGGTCCGCCGCAAGGGTGGCTGCCGCACCGGTTTTCGCGGCGTTGATCCGCTGGGCGGTAGCGCGGAGCTGGTCTTCCCGGCGGGCGACCAGCACCACGCTCGCGCCCGCCGCGGCCAGCGCCTCGGCCATGGTGCGGCCGATGCCGGAGCTCGCCCCGGTCACCACCGCGACCCGTCCTTCGAGCTCGCCCGCCGCGGTCATGCCGAGGCCTCCGTCTCCAGCGGCTCGTCCGGGAAGTAGCGGCGCAGGCGGGCATCACCGGTGCGGGCGTGGGCCTCCATGCCCTCGCCCCGGGACAGGCGGGCGGCGACCCGGGCGACGTCCCGGGTCCCCTCCCGGCTCTGGCGCTGGTAGCTCACGACCTTGAGGAATTTGAGCGCGCTCAGGCCGCCCGTGTAGCGGGCAGCGCCGCGGGTGGGCAGGATGTGGTTGGTGCCCGAGCACTTGTCGCCGAAGGCGACCGTGGTCTCCTCGCCGAGGAACAGCGAGCCGTAGTTGCGCAGTCGCTGCAGCCACCAGTCCTGATCCGCGGCATGCACCTCGAGGTGCTCCGGGGCATAGCGGTCGCTGACCGCTACCGCTTCCTCGCGGTCCCGGCAGAGCACGACCTCGCCGTAGTCGCGCCAGGAGGCCTCGGCGGCGTCGCGCTGCAGCTCGGGCAGATCGGCGATGAGGCCGGGCATGTGCTCCAGCACCTTCCGCCCCAGCGCCTCGTCGGTGGTGATCAGCCAGGCCGGAGAGTCCAGGCCGTGCTCGCACTGGCCGACCAGGTCGATCGCGACCAGCTCCGGGTCGGCGGTGTCGTCGGCGATGATGGCGATCTCCGTGGGCCCGGCGAAGAGGTCGATGCCTACCTCGCCGAACAGCAGCCGCTTGGCCTCGGCGACGAAGCGGTTGCCGGGGCCGACGAGGATGTCCGCCGGGGCGCCGGTGAACAGGCCATCCGCCATGGCGGCGACGCCCTGGACGCCGCCGAGGGCGAGGATGCGATCGGCGCCGGCGCGATCCATGGTGTACAGGATGGCGGGGTGGATGCCGTCCGCCCCCTTGGGCGGCGAGCAGGCGATGACGTTCTCCACGCCGGCGACGCGCGCGGTACCCACGCTCATGATGGCCGAGGCGATATGCGCGTAGCGCCCGCCCGGCACATAGCAGCCGGCTGTGGTCATGGGAATGATGCGCTGGCCGGCGAACAGCCCCGGGCTCAGCTCGGTCTCGAATTCCTGCAGGGAGTCGCGCTGCCGGCGGGCGAAGTCGGTGACCCGCTTGAGCGCGAACTCGATGTCGTCTTTCAGCGTCTCCGGGAGGCGGGCGGCGGCGCGGGTGATGGTCTCCCGGTCCACCACGGGCTCGCCCTCGAAGCCGTCGAGCTCCCGGGCGTAGGCGCGTGCGGCGGCCTCGCCCTCGCTGCGGATGCGCTGCAGCATTTCGCTGACGCGTTCGCTCACCTGCGGCGCCTCGTAGGCGGCGGTGCGGGATGCCTGCTTGATGTACTCAGCCATGACCGATTTCCTCTGTAAGCGTTTACATCGTCAGTTGCGGAGCCTGGTGTCGGTGCCGGGCGCCGGCTAGGACACGGACCACATGGAGAGCGCCGGCACGAAGGCCAGCAGAATGACTACCGCCAGCATCACGAGGACGAAGGGCACGGCGCGGGCGGCGATGCGGAAAATGGACTCGCCCGATATGCCGGCGAGCACGAACAGATTGAGTCCCAGGGGCGGGGTGATGAAGCCGACCCCCAGGGCCGTGATCATCACCACCGCGAAGTGGATCTCGTGCATGCCGATGGACTCGGCCAGGGGCAGCAGCAGCGGCGAGAGGATGACGATGTTGGGGGTCGCCTCCATCACGCAGCCGGCGGCGACGAGGATGCCGATGATGAGCAGCGCCACCAGATACGGGTTCTCGGTGGTCTCGACGACGGCGGAGACGAAGTACTCGGGAATATCCAGGCTGCTGAGCGTCTGTGCGAGCGGCAGCGACAGGGCGATGATGGGGACGATCACGCCGTTGATGCGGGCCGAGCTCTCCAGCGTCTTCGGCACGTCGGCGAGGCTGAGCGTGCCCTGCATGAAGCCCACCGAGGCGGTGGTCATGACCGCGACGGCCGCCGCCTCCGTGGGCGTGAAGATGCCGCTGTAGATGCCGCCGAGGATCACCACCGGCACCATCAGGGCATAGCGCGCGGCCCACACGGTGCGCAGCCAGTGGCCGAGCGCGAAGCGCTTGTCCGCGCGCTCGTAGCCGTGAATGCGGTTGAGCACGGCGTTGGTGATCATGATGGAGATCAGGATCAGCACGCCGGGCACCAGGGCGGCGAGGAACAGGGTAGAGACCGAGATCCCCAGCACAAGCCCGATGATGATGTAGGCGATGGACGGCGGGATCAGGATGCCGGTGCAGGCACCCGCGGCCACCAGCGCCGCAGCGGCCGGGCGCGGGTAGCCCACCTCCACCAGGCGATGCACCGTCATGCGGCCGACGGCGGCGGCACCGGCAGCGTCCGAGCCGGAGACGCAGGCGAAGAAGCCGCAGCCGAGGACGGTCGCCGTGCCCATGCCGGTGCGGATCGGGCCGACGGTGGCCTCTGCAAGATCGAGCAGCCGGTCGGAGAGGCCCGTGCGCACCAGCAGATCCCCGGTGAGCACGAACATCGGGATGGCGAGCAGCGCGAACGCACTGATGCCGTCGAACAGCGCCTCGCCGAAGAGCGACAGCGGCAGGCCGTCGCCGAAGTAGAGCATGCCGACGGTGCCGAGGCCGATGCTCACCCAGATCGGCACCCCCAGCACGAGTAGGCCCACGAGTGCGGCGAGGGGCAGGTAGAAGGCCCAGCCGAGGCCAAGGCCCACCGATACGCTGTTGGCGACGTCCATCGCGCGCTTCCCCCGTTACTTGACCATCTGCCCGGACTGCTGCACCGGCCGGCCGGCGCGGAAGTCGCGCCAGTCCTGCACCAGCGCCTGCAGCACGCGGAAAATCATGAGGCTGAACCCGAGCGGAACAGCGGCGAGAAACCAGGCCTCGCTCACGCGCAGGCCGGCGGTGACCGAGCCGTAGCGCAGGGACGTCTCCAGCGGGCCCCAGGAGTAGATCAGGGCGATCACCGCGAGCAGCAGCGTCATGACGTCGCCGAAGACGTAGAGCGCCCGCTGCAGCCCGGCCGGCGCCATCTGCAGCAGGATGTCGATGCGCAGGTGCGCGCGCTCCTTCACCGCGGCGGCGGCGCCGATCCATGCCAGATAGATGAAGGCGAACCGCGCCGCCTCCTCGCCCCAGACGGACGAGTAGCTGAGCAGGAAGCGGCGCAGCACCTCCGAGGTCACCGTCAGCACGATGAACAGGTAGAAGACCAGTAGCAGATAGCGCTCGGCGTTGCGGTCGATCAGGCGCAGCAGCTTGATCATGTCACGCTCCGGTAAAGCGCGATCCGGGCGCAGGGCGCCCGGATCGCGGTGCCCTTAAACCAGGTCGTCGACGTAGTAGTTGCTGTCGCGCTGAGCGGCCTCGCGCAGGCGCTCGAAGGTCTCCAGCGAGCCCGCCAGGTCCTCCTTGAGGTCGTCCCAGGCGCTGAGCTGGTGACCGCAGGTCTCCCGCCACTGGGCTAGCTCGTCCTCGCTCGGCTCGTAGAACTGCACCCCGGCATCGCGCAGCTGTGCCATCGCGTACGCGCGGGCTGCGGGCACCTTGGCGAGGTTCTGGCGGAAGGTCACCTCGCTGGCCTCGTCGATGCCCGCCTGGACCGCGTCCGGCAGGCCGCGGTACCAGTCCAGGCTGCAGGAGTAGACCTGGGAGTCCGGGATGGCGTTGATGAAGGTCACCCAGGAGAGGACGTCGCGGAAGCCGAAGACGTTGAGCGCCTCAACCGAAGGGTCGAGGGCGTCGGCCACGCCCTGCTTGATGGCGGAGGTAGTCTCGCCCCAGTTGATGGGCGTCGGGTTGGCGCCGGCGAGGCGGTAGAGCCGCTGCATGATCTGGGAGGAGGGCACCCGGAACTTCATGCCGCGCAGGTCCGCGGGCACGCGCACGGGCTCTTCGTAGCCGGTGCGCAGCGCGATGACCCGCGGGTCGATGCACACATACCAGAGCGCCTTGAAGCCCCGCTGCTCGATGCGGGGGTTGACCTCGTTCGCCCAGGGCTCGGAAGTCACCAGATTGGCGAACTCCTGGTTGCGGCCGCACCAGTAGGGGACGTTGATCAGGTCCACCACCGGCGCATAGGGCGAGAAGTTGGAGATCGAGTGCTGGGCGGCCTGGATGGTGCCGTTCTGCACCTTCTTCACCAGGTCCGGCCCGGCGCCGAGGGCCCCGGCAGGGGAGAGGGAGACGTAGACCCGACCGTTGGTGAAGTTCTGGACGTTCTCCTTGAACGCCTGCTGCATGATGGGATAGGAGCGCGAGGCGCCGAGCCGGTAGGCCGTGGCCACGTTCATCGTGTGCTCGGCCTGCGCCTCGCGTTCCTGCTCCTCCTGGGCGTTCTGGGCGACTGCCGCGTCGGAGAACAGCACGCCACCGGCGCTGGCCACCACGGCGGTGGTGAAGCCATAGCGCCCGGCGACTTCGAAGAAACGACGGCGCTCGGCCGAATGCGGCGGGTTCAGAAGATCCCGGATCATCTCTCTCCTCCTGCCCTCTGCGGGGGCTCTGTGGGCTTAGCTTGTCGTGTTCTCTGCGTTCTGCGCGCGCGCCTTCTCCCGGCACAGGGCGGCGGTGATGGCCAGCACGGAGATGGCGCCGACGAGCAGGAACTCCTGGACCGAGGTGAATTCGATCGGTGGACGCCAGCCGTAGCGGAAGCCGAAGCTCGCCATCACCACGACTGCTGCGTAGACCGCCAGGACGAGACCCGCGACCACCGCCAGCCAGAAGCCGGCCCGTGCCCAGTGCTCGCCGTTGCCGGCTGTAGCTGTATCCATCGGCGCACCTCATGAAAGCGCTTACATAAAAAGTAGAAGCTGCGCACGTCGTTGTCAAATGACTATAGTTGAAATGACGCAAAGCAAGGCGGAGCGGGCAGGTGAGCCAGTCGATGATAGGAGCGAAGGGTGAGTAGCGCTTACAGGAAACGTGCGACTCAGCGGGGTGAGGGGGCAGGGCGCTCCGTGCTGCTCGCCGACGTGGCCCGCCATGCCGGCGTCTCCACCGCCTCCGTCTCGCGGGTGCTGAATGCTCCGGAACGCGTCAGCGATGACGTGCGCCGGCGCGTGGAGCGGGCCGTGGCCGAGCTCGGCTACATTCCCTCCGGCGCGGCCCGGGCGCTTGCGAGCCGCGAGACCCGTGCCATGGGGGCGCTGGTCCCGACCCTGAACAACGCCATTTTCGCCAGTGGCATCAACAGCCTGCAGCGCCGGCTCGGGCAGCTCGGCTACGCGCTGCTGGTGGCCTCCTGCGAGTACGATCTCGATGAGGAGCTGCAGCAGGCGCGGACGCTGCTTGCCCATGGCGTCGAGGGCCTCATGGTGGTCGGGAGCGCCCATGCCCCCGAGCTTGACCGGCTGGTCGGGCAGCGGGGTGTGCCGCTGGTGCGCTGCTGGACCTATGACCCGGACGATGAGGTGGCCTGCATCGGCTTCGACAACCGCGCGGCCGCCCGGGGTGTGGCGGAATACCTGCTCGACCTCGGCCACCGCCGGATCGGGATGATCGCCGGCATCCGCCGCGGCAACGATCGCGCCCAGGCGCGCGTGGACGGCGTACGGCAGGCCCTCGCGGCGCGGGGGCTCGAGCTGCCGGCCAAGCGGCTCGTGGAGAGCCGCTACGACGTCGCCGAGGGGCGGCAGGCGCTGCGATACCTGATGGCCGCGCCGGAGCGGCCGACGGCGGTGATCTGCGGCAACGACGTGCTCGCCCAGGGGGCGCTGTTCGAGTGCCAGGCTGAAGGGCTCGCCGTACCGGGGTCGCTCTCCATCACCGGTTTCGACGACCTCAAGATCTCCGCCCAGCTGGTGCCGCCGCTCACCACGGTACGCGTCCCCTCCGCCGAGATGGGCGAGCGCGCGGCGGACTATCTCGTCGAGAGCCGCCGCGGCGCGCCCCTCGTGAACCACGTCGAGGTGGAGACCAGCCTCGTGGTACGCGGCACCACTGCGCCGCCACCCGCCTGAGCGCCGCCTCTCGCCGGCAGCTCCCAGCGAGCGCACCAGCCGAAAAAAAAGAAGGCCGGATGGGGGATCCGGCCTAATCGTCGCTTTGGTCGCGACGCCTCGTCGTTGCTGAGGGTGGGGTAGAGGGATGCTCTCTCGACGAAGTCGGTTGTTGCCTGAACGTCAATGAAGGATCGCGTCTGACCGTGCGGCTGTCAAGGTTTTGTAGGAGTTTTGGCGTCGGCTGTACACCCTGCGGCGAGGCCTGCGGCGGTGGTTGACTTGCCCTTCTCTTGGGGTAGGCTAGGCGAAATACCACAACATATGGTGTCCACAGTGGAAAACCGTGTTGAGATGTTGTGGATAACAGCGATAACTGACTGATGCTCGCGGCATCCGCCGGATCGTGAACAAGGAGATGGAGATGACCACCGCTGCGAAGATTCGCGCCGTACCCAGGACCGTTACCGAGATCCCGATCCAGCCGGCCTCCCAGGACATCTGGGACAAGAAGTATCGGCTGAAGACCAAGGATGGCCGCGTGATCGACGAGACGGTCGACCACACCTATCAGCGGGTGGCGCGCGCGCTGGCGGAGGTCGAGGCGGAGCCGAAGCGCGAGTACTGGTACGAGCAGTTCCTCTGGGCGCTGCGCCGCGGGGCCATCCCTGCCGGCCGCATCACCTCGAATGCCGGCGCCTGGGAGCACAAGCCGGCGACGTCCACCATCAACTGCACCGTCTCCGCCACCATCGGCGACTCCATGGACGACATCCTCGGCAAGGTCCACGAGGCGGGGCTGACGCTGAAGGCCGGCTGCGGCATCGGCTACGAGTTCTCCACGCTGCGGCCGAAGGGCGCCTACGTCTCCGGCGCCGGGGCCTACACCTCCGGTCCGCTGTCGTTCATGGATATCTACGACAAGATGTGCTTCACCGTGTCCTCCGCCGGTGGTCGCCGGGGCGCGCAGATGGCCACCTTCGACGTCGGCCACCCGGACGTGCTCGACTTCATCCGCGCCAAGCGCGAGGACGGGCGGCTGCGCCAGTTCAACCTCTCGCTGCTCATCACCGACGGCTTCATGCAGGCCGTGGAGAACGGCGAGGACTGGCCTCTCGCCTTCCCGATCAAGCCCGAGGAGGCCGAAACCGAGGGCGTCGACGTCAACGACCCCGAGCAGGTGATCTGGCGCGAGTGGCCGAACCGCCACGGCGGCTACCTCACCCGTGAGGACGGCCTCGTCGCCTGCCGGATCTACAAGCGCATCAAGGCCCAGCGCATCTGGGACCTGATCATGACCTCCACCTACGACTATGCCGAGCCCGGGTTCATCCTCATCGACCGCGTCAACGAGATGAACAACAACTGGTTCTGCGAGGAGATCCGGGCGACCAACCCCTGTGGCGAACAGCCGCTTCCGCCCTACGGCGCCTGCCTGCTCGGCTCGGTGAACCTCACCAAGTTCGTGCGCGAACCGTTCACCGAGCGCGCCCACTTCGACTGGGACGAGTACCGCAAGGTGGTCGCGATCTTCACCCGCATGCTCGACAACGTGGTGGAGATCAACGGCCTGCCGCTGCCGCAGCAGCGCAACGAGATCGAGCGCAAGCGCCGCCACGGCATGGGCTTCCTCGGCCTCGGCTCCACCGTGACCATGCTGTGCATGCGCTACGGCGAGCCCGAATCCCTCGCCTTCACCGAGCAGGTGTCGAAGGAGATGGCGCTGGAGGGATGGCGCGAGGCCCTGCGGCTTGCCGAGGAGAAGGGCCCGGCGCCGATCATGGACGAGGACTTCACCGTCACCGAGCACACGCTGTCCTGGCGCCCGGAGATGCGCGCCGACGGCTACAAGCCGGGCGACACGGTGAAGGGCCGGGTGCTCTGGGCGAAGTACAGCCGCTACATGCAGCGCGTCGCGGAGGCGGAGCCGGAGCTGGTGAAGGCGCTCGCCGAGCGCGGCGGGCGCTTCACCCACCACACCTCCATCGCGCCCACGGGCACCATCAGCCTGTCGCTCGCGAACAACGCCTCCAACGGCATCGAGCCGAGCTTCGCGCATCACTACTTCCGCAACGTGATCCGCGAGGGCAGGAAGTCCAAGGAGAAGGTGGACGTGTTCAGCTTCGAGCTGCTCGCCTACCGCACCCTGGTGGACGAGAACGCCCTGCCCAGCATGGAGGCGGAAACCCGCAACCTGCCGGAGTACTTCATCGCCGCGGACGACGTCACGCCGAAGCAGCACGTGGACATCCAGGCCGCGGCCCAGAAGTGGGTGGACTCGAGCATCTCGAAGACGGCCAACGTCCCCACGGACTACGCCTACGAGGACTTCAAGGACATCTACCGCTACGCCTACCAGCAGGGGCTGAAGGGCTGCACCACCTTCCGCTTCAACCCCGAGGCGTTCCAGGGCGTGCTGGTGAAGGAGTCCGACCTCGAGAACACCACCTACCGGTTCAAGCTCGAGGACGGCCGCACCATCGAGGTGAAGGGCGGCGACGAGGTCGAGTACGACGGCGAGATCCACACCGCCGCCAACCTCTACGACGCCCTCAAGGAAGGCTACTACGGCAAGTTCTGACGGGCCGGCGCCGCTTCCTGCCACCGTCAGGAGCGGCACCCCCGCCGCGAACCGGAGCCTGACAGACGATCACCGCGCTGCGCCCCGCAGTGGGACGCAAAGAAGGACGAGGACACACACCATGGCCGTCAAGATCGACAGCAAAATCATTGACTACGAAGTGGCCAGGGCCAATGCTGAGGATGACAAGGCTGCTGCCAGCGCCGGCCCGGACATTGAGCACATGCACGAGGAGTTCCAGCGCCCGGAACGCCTGGAGGGGCAGACCTACAAGATCAAGACCCCGCTCTCCGAGCACGCCCTCTACGTCACCATCAACGACGTGATCCTCAACGAGGGCACCGAGCACGAGCTGCGCCGCCCCTTCGAGGTGTTCATCAACTCGAAGAACATGGACCACTTCCAGTGGATCGTGGCGCTCACCCGCATCATCTCCGCCGTCTTCCGCAAGGGCGGTGACTGCACCTTCCTGGTGGAGGAGCTGCGCAGCGTCTTCGACCCCCGCGGCGGCTACTTCAAGAAGGGCGGCAAGTTCATGCCCTCGCTGGTGGCCGAGATCGGCGACGTCATCGAGCAGCACCTGAAGTCCATCGGCATGATGGAGCCGGAGGGTCTCGACGACCACCAGCGCCGCTTCATCGAGCAGAAGCGCGCCGAGGCCGAGGCCCGCTCCCCGCAGAAGCCCGTCGAGCCCGACTGCGACGACAGCACCGACCAGTACCCCCCGGGGGCCGAGCTCTGCGCCAAGTGCCACACCAAGGCCATGGTGGTGATGGACGGGTGCCTGACGTGCCTCAATTGCGGGGAGTCGAAGTGCGGGTGAGCTAGGTATGCACCCGGCGATCGAAGTTGTTCACGTACCGAGAAGGCGCAATTTGAACCCCATAAGTTGCACTGCAATGATTCTTATGGGGTTTTTGGCCTCTGAGTTTTGGGCGGCCCTGGCGCAACGACCGCCGGTACTACCCGGAGGCCTGGCAGGGGCCCACCTGGCCGACCACAGTGGACTTCTTAGCGCGACGGGACGCGCTCGCGGTGCCAGTCCGACTGCCCTGCATCGCCTGTGCAAGCCCCGGTCGCCATTCGTCCTTGGCAGGCGGGCTTTTTCGCTCGCCTTGTTAGCCCAAAGTCCTGCAGGCCGGCGCCGTCGCCTCCAACCAGGGGTGTCCAAGAAACCGAGAGCGGTTCAGTAGCCAACAGCGAGTTTTCAATGCGTGGACGGGAGTCGTGTACGTCAATGGCCGTGCTCTCTTCCCGAAGGCAATTCAAATATGGAGAACGGGTTCCCTTCCATCGTATTACACCCGGCCAGCAGCATAGTCAGGACCGGCATCAGAAACCACTTGCGACTATTCATGTTGCGCTCCTGAAATCCGGGGACAGGGAATTCTACCGACCTCAAATTTAGTAGTGTGAGCTCGCGTTTACGCACTTAAATCAGCCAACGCGTTGTCCGGCCGAAGTCGATAATCCGTTGGGCACTGCACTGGGGAAGTCCAAGGCGACGAGTCGGTCGGTAGGCAGAGGAGTGGCTGAGAGCATAACGCAAGGCGTGTGCGGGTACGGGAAACGACTACTGTCGGACCAGAGGCCATTCGTTCTGCCTATACTCGTGGTGGCCGGATGCCGGTTAGGGAGGTCGACGCCATGGTCGCGCCCGCTGTCCGGCGACTGCTCTGGGTCGCCTGCTGTCTTTTGCTTCCCGTCCAGCACGCCATCGCGGACACGCTCAGCGCTTCCTGGGCCGGAGGCGAGCGGGGCGTGAGCGCACGCTTCGACGGCTTCTGGTCCGCGCAGCGCAACGCGCTGCGCCTGGACCGGGGCTGGCTCTACGCACGCAACGATGCCGATTGGCTTTACCTGTTCGTCGACCTCACGGCGGACACCGGGCCGGACCGTGGCTCCGGCCGGGACTACCTGTCGCTGGTTTTCGACGTCGACGGCAACGGCCGGATCACCCAGGACCGCGACATCGCCTACGGCATGTACCGCGACAGCATTCGTCTGGGGTTGCAGCGTTTTCACGGACCCGGACGGTTCACGGGTCTGCAGCCGACACGCGCCAAGCTGGCGGCGGGCTTCGGCCCGAGCGCGGCCAGCCAACGGCCTCATCGAGTCTGGGAGCTCGCGATCCCGCTCGCCGAGATCGGCGCGAAGGCGGGCGGCGGCGTGCGGCTCGGCCTCCGGCTCCACTCGGCCGATCCACAGTTCACCGAGGAGCGCCCGCCCGGCCTGCACAGCGATTTCGCGAATCTGCTCCGAATCCAGCTCGCCGGGCCGCCGATGATCATGAGCGTGATTACCGCGCGGCCGGATCTCGCCATGCCCCAGTCCCAGCGGCCGAGGATCGGCGCCATCGTGGGGCGTGTGGATTCTTCGGTTCTGCGGCGACTGCAGCCACGGGTGGTGCTCGTGCCGGGCGACGCTGGCCCGAGCCCGGACTGTCCGCTGCCGGAGGGCGAGCCGGTGGACCGCCGGATCGCCGAGGGCGGCTTCGTGGAGCTTGTCTACGCCAACAGGTCGAGCAAGCGGCGCGGGCAGGGCGGCTGGACCGTGTACTGCCCGGACGGCAGTGAGGCCCCGATCCGGGCCCTGTTCAGCACCCAGATCCCGCCCACGCTGCCGCCCACCCTGCCGGACGGTGCCACGGCGGAGTGGCTCGACTACCACGGTAACCGCCTGCTCGGCATCATCACCGGTCTGGTCGGCGACCCGGACATGGTGCAACGCTATCTCGACAGCGAGGGTGAGGACTGGAGCATCTACCGGCGTATCCAGGGGCGCGGCGACACCATCAACTACCTGGTGGCGGAATGATGGTGCGGTTGCTGTTCGTCTCGCTGCTGCTGGCGAGCGTCGCGACCGCGGTCACCGCCGAGGAGCCGGCCCGATCCGATGCCGACGAGGTGCGCGAGCGGTTCGAGGCGCTGATCGCGGCGCGCGAGGCCGAACAGTCGTCGGGCGGTACGGGCAACATGCCGCCGCTCGGGAGCCCGCTGCTCTCGGGCGACATGGAGTTCTCGGCGGAGAACGAGGCACTGCAGCAGGAGGCGATCGGCGCCTACTTGCGGCATGTGATGACGAGCAACGAGCACCAGCTGCGGGTCTTCCGCTGGCAGCTCCTGTCGTCGAAGATAATCTTCGGGGTTGTGGTGCTCCTGGTCGGCTCCGGGATCTACTTCGCGGCCGTGCAGTTTCACCATGGGCTGCGCGAGGGCGGGGGTGAAGCGGGCAGCACAGAGTTCGAGGCCTCAGCGACGGGTGTCCGCGTCAGCTCACCGGTCCTCGGCGTCATCATCCTCACCATCTCGCTGGCGTTCTTCTACCTCTACCTCGTGCACGTCTACCCGATCGAGTTCGTCGGGACATAGACGGGTGGAACGCTGGGCTGGGCGCCTGACTTCAGGCCAGCGCCGCACGGGTTGGACACACCAGCGCGCATTTGATGATCTTGGTGGGGAGCTTGTGTGTGGAGGCATGTCAGCGACGGTACCGTGTGATGGAAACCAGCGAAGTCGCGGCCAACGATGCGCACAAGAACCTCTGTGCGGGAGACTTCCAGACCCGGCGGCGGCGCAGCCTCCGGTGCCGGCTCGGGCGACGGATGCAGGGAGTCCGCATCCTCCAGCGCGAGGATCCCAAGCGGCCGCCCGATAACCTCCTCGGCCTGACGTAAAGCAAAGCTGACCACCGTGACATCGCGAGACGACTGGCTTCGTGCCCATCTGCCGGATCGGGGTGCCGTCGCCTTTGCGACACGCAGTCTCATCGCCATGGCGCTCGCGATGGCGGTGGCGAAGATGATGGGGTCGCGTCTTGACATATGACATCAGCGCGAATGTGGAGGCGGAGGCCGAGTGAGTGCAGACGGTTCGGTCGACTCGATGACGTTCTGGCCGCTTTTGGCCGGGCGGCGTCGCCCGGGTGGTGCAGCCGGAGGGGAGATCCTACAGGTTAGGGGGAGAGGCGGGAGATGGCGAGTTTGGGGCCGTCTGTGGGCGCGCCCTCGCGCTCTTGGGCTGGCTGCGTCGGACGCCGGCATGGGTGGCTTCTCGGAGGCGCTCTGTGGTCGAGCGCACTGGAGCACTGGCTACCGCGGTCGCTCGCCCCGGCGCGGAACCGGGCGCGACTGCGGGGCTACACTGAGCGGCGGTGGAGTGCGTTCCCGCGCCGGGGCGGGAGGGAGTCAGGATGCAGCCGAGAATCAGCATGATTACCCTCGGCGTCAGGGACCTGGAAGCATCGGTCCGGTTCTACGAGCACGGGCTTGGGCTGCCGAGGATGGATTCACCGCCGGAAGTGGCCTTCTTCACGCTGAACGGCAGCTGGCTGGCGCTCTACGGCCGCGAGGCGCTGGCGGAGGATGCGGGGATCGCGCCGGACGGCAGCGGCTTTGCCGGCATTGCAATCGCTCACAACGTGAAGCCCGAGGCGGCGGTGGACGAGGTCATGGAGCAGGCCGCCGCGGCCGGCGCCAAGCTCGTGAGGGCGCCCCGAAAGGTCTTCTGGGGCGGCTACTCTGGCTACTTCGCTGATCCCGACGGCTACCTTTGGGAGGTCGCCCACAATCCCCTGTTCTGGATCGGGCCCAAGGACGAAGATGCGTGACGAGCAGGGACTCCGGGCTGGTCAGCGTCACTGGTCGATCTCCGGGGGAGCACCGTCATTGGAGCCGCAGTAATGGGGGCAGGGCAGCCGATGGTCATTGTCACCGGCGGAAGCCGGGGAATCGGTGCGGCTACCGCGCGCCTGGCGGCGCGGCGCGGTTATGCGGTCTGCATCAACTATTACCGCAATCGCGAGGCGGCCGAGGGCGTGGTCGACGAGATCACGGCCAACGGCGGGCAGGCGCGGGCGTTCGCGGCGGATGTGGCCTCCGAGGCCGATGTGCAGGCTTTGTTCGAGCAGGCGGAAGAGGCGCTCGGGCCGGTGGCCGCCCTGGTCAACAATGCCGGCGTGCTCGAGCAGCAGTGCCGCGTGGAGGACATCGATGCCGCGCGGTTGACCAGGATACTCGCGACCAACGTGACCGGCGCGTTCCTCTGCTGCCGGGAAGCGGTGCGGCGCATGTCGACGAGGCACGGCGGTCAGGGGGGTGCCATCGTGAACGTCTCCTCGGCGGCCTCGCGTCTGGGGGCGGCCGGAGAGTACGTCGACTACGCGGCATCCAAAGGGGCAATGGACACCTTGACCATCGGCCTGTCCCGTGAGGTTGCAGGCGAGGGGATCCGGGTTAACGCCGTGCGTCCGGCATTCATATACACCGACATGCACGCCGACGGCGGAGAGCCGCGCAGGGTCGATCGCCTGAAGGCATCTTTGCCCATGCAGCGCGGTGGGCAGCCGGAAGAGGTCGCCAACGCCATCCTTTGGCTGCTGTCAGATGAAGCCTCCTACGCAACCGGGAGTTTCATCGAGTTGGCGGGTGGCAGGTAGCGACCCAGAGCTGACAGTCGCGCAGATGCTGTATTGTCGGAACCAACATTGGACGACCGTCTCTGTCTTAAGCGTGACCAACTTGTGGCCTAGTACACCGATGGTGACGTCGAGAAAGCCGCGTTAGGCTGTCAATACATACCCGAAATCCACGGGGCGGCGAACCAGACGGCCAGAACTAGAGCGCAGTAAGGCCACCGGATATTAGGTTAGTTTGGATATTGCACACCAATGGGTAAGGACATCTCCGGGCCACAGAGAAAACTGCTCAAGAAATTCAATGGAGAGGTGCGGCGCGCGCGACACTTGGAAGATCTGATAATCCGTAGAGGTTACTACACAGACGGAGGCCGGTCTGGGCCGTTCCGCAGACTCCGAGTGACGGAGCAGCGAGACATTGCGGAGTACATAGCGTTCGAAGCAGCAACTGGATTTGAGCACTTCTCGCGCGAGGTTTTCATTTTGGCCGCCCGTAAACAGTACGGGGTACAACCTTCGCGGGCTGAATACATAATGGGGACAGTCGACCGGGGCCTCAGCGGCGTTACTGGCTGGGGGGCTCCAGCACAGGTTAAGAAGCGGGCGAACGCACTGTTTGGCCGTAAGCATTTCATGGCGAAGCTCGAAAGGGAGCTTCCAACCGGCTGCTATGAGGTGCTGATCCATGCGCACAAGATTCGAAACCGTATCGCGCACCAGGCAGGTCGTCAGTCACCCAATATGGAGAATACATACAGTTTCGCGGGGGTTCCGCGGGGGACTCGGAGTGGGCTCAGTATGGGTAGGCTCCTGCTTGACTATCAGGCGCCAGCTCCTGTGAGTCGGCAATTACTGAGGGCGATACTTTGTTCTTATCGAGCATTTAGCGCACTGGTGGCGCGACGACTTTGAGCTAACCAATCACCAAAACGCATGCCCCAAAGCAGCGCCGCTTAGTGCAGACGTTATGTTTGAGTCGGCTAGTAGATGATTTACTTCTCAGCAAAAAGCGATCTTGCCTTCCTTCAAGGCTTCAAATCAGACGCTGAGACCTTTCTGCGTGCTGAGGGCGGGGAAATCCGAGCAACAGACGTAAACCGAATCAATGAAGAGTTCGTCCAACATCAACAGCGCCGCCAGAGACTGGCAAGGGGTACGCCCCGCGCGAAGCGGATCGCTAGATCATTGGGGGCACCGGTAGATCTTGTCTCCTACCCCGCGCCAGCCGTTGGTGGCCCGATCGTCCGTGTCAATACAATTGACGCAATATTGGTCAATGATGGTCATGAACGGATACCAAACAAAAGAATACTGGACGCACTGGAGCAAGCCTTAGGAGAGTGTCAAGAGCAAGTTCGGAAGGAGTTTCTGCAATTAGTCAATCCTCTTTATTGGTTTTCGCGAGTTATACGGCTTATATTGAGGCTGCCGTTTCTTGCCTTGGAAACCGCTGGATTCCGGCCTGAGACATTCGAGAAGAGTCTTGCAGGAAAATTTGTTCGCCTAATCGAAATTTTGACAATGACGGCGGGCTTACTCTATCTAGGATTCACCAGAGTCGAACTAAAGGAACTCGTTAGCCGTTGGCTTCAATGACATAGAACAAGGTCGTCGATCCGGGGCAGCCAACCCGCTGGTGCCCTTGGGGCGCAGCTCATGGGTCATGGCTTACGTTAGGTTGCTTGCCTCTAGCCGCAGAGAGGGGCGACTTGGCTCTTGATTACTGTGCCGCACTGGGCGAATCTGCGGCATAGTGCATAACACTTACAACGAACGCGTGCGGAAACGCTAATTAAAAAAATAAGCAGTTGCATGAGTGGCGACTATCAGTGGCCATCGTACTATCCATCTGCCTGCCCACCCGGCAGTGCGGAACCAACGGACTGCGATGTGTAGCGGCTGGTGAGCGAAGACGGTCCAACAAATGCGGACTTCGTGTGCCACAAGCTCCTCTACCCAAATAAGGAGTGGGGCGGTAAGGAATGCCAAGCCTGTGGACTCTCCGTGCATACTACTGAAGATGGCGGGGAACGCCTTAGGCGCCGCATCCCAGCACTTCGCAAGAAACATACTACGGTCGCTCGCTTAAGCCCTCGGCATGGACTATTGCAGCACACCCCGAGTCGGATGGACGGAGCACACCATACGTGGTTGCTTCCTCTGTCGCTGCGGGAACCCTCCACGCTTTTCACTCCTCTAGCCCATCAGGCGGCGACGTCAGGAATATCACGCCGCACACGGCTCTGTTAGGGAGTATTGAAGTAGACAAGCTCTTCGAGCGCGATGATGGGGTCGCGTCTTGACATATGACATCAGACCGAATGTGGAGGCGGAGGCCGAGTGAGTGCAGACGGTTCGGTCGACTCGATCACGTTCTGGCCGCCTTTGGCCGAACACAGTCTTGTATTCGCGTGGCGAGAATAAGGTTGGTTGCAGTCAACACGGTATTTCAGTTGATGCCGGTTGGCTCGTTTATACACTCAGGGTGCGTCAGACGCCAAGGCGCGAGGGATGCGAGCGTCTGTCGTGGGCGTTTACGGGAGGGCGTTTCGGCCTATGCACGTGCAATGGACGGCTTGCGGACCGAACTGCTTCCAGGCAGGGAACCGGAGGGCGGGCACGCGCCGTAATTGACGTTGATTGACGGTGGTCACGTCGATGCTTGGGTGATTTGCGGGTTTCTAGGAGCGCCAGAAGGCGGGAGTCAGGAGCACGACGAGAGTGAAGACCTCCAGTCGGCCGAGCAACATACCTGCGATGCCAAGCCACTTGGCTGCGTCGGGCACGGTCGCGAACGTTGTCGCCACCTCGCCCAGCCCCGGGCCGAGCAGGTTTATGGTGGCAATGACGGCCCCGAAGGCGCTCACGAAGTCGAGTCCGACCGCCATCATGAGTCCCGTCAGCACGAGAGAGGCGAGGACGTAAAGCGAGTAGAAACCCCACACGGATTCCATCACGGCGTCGTCCACCGGGCGATTGCCAACCTTGACCGAGCGGGTCGAGCGGGGGTGTATCAGTAGGAAGGTCTCGCGCTGTCCTTGCTTGAATAGAAGCATGATGCGGAAGACCTTCATGCCACCTGAGGTGGAGCCGGCGCAGCCGCCAATGTAGGAGATGACGGCGATCAGCAGCGGTATGTAAAGCGGCCAGGACGGAAAGTTCGCCGTGCCGTAGCCGGTGGTGGTAATGACCGAGATCACCGTGAAGGTCGCATCACGCAGTGCGTCTACGGGATCCAGGTAGGTACCGGTGACCACCAGCGTCGCCGCGATGAGCAGGGAAAAGGCCGCCACCAGGATCAGGAAGACGCGCACCTCCGGATTACGCCAGTACGCGAGCGGGCTGCGTCCACGCCAGGCGACGAAGTGCACGGCAAAGTTGATGCCGCCGAGCAGCATGAAGACGTTGGCGACCAGCTCCACCGGTACGCTGTCGAAGTGCCCGATGCTGGCGTCATGCGTGGAGTACCCGCCGGTGGCGACGGTAGTAAACGCATGGGCGATGGCATCGAAAGCCGTCATGCCCGCGAACCAGTACGCCACGGCACACAGCCCAGTCAGCGACACGTAGATTAGCCACAACATGCGCGCCGTCTGCATGATGCGCGGCGCGAGCTTCTCCTCCTTCATCGGGCCAGGCATTTCGGCGCGGTAGAGCTGCATGCCGCCAACGCCGAGCATCGGAATGATCGCGACGGCGAGTACCACAACCCCCATGCCACCGAGCCACTGCAGCTGCTGGCGGTGATAGAGCAGGGACGGCGGTAGATCGTCGATGCCGGTGAGTACCGTGGCGCCGGTCGTGGTGAACCCCGAGACGGACTCGAACACAGCGTCCGTAAAATCCAGATGCGGTCCGAGCATGAATGGCAGCCCACCGAAGACCCCAAGCACGAACCAGAACAGGGCGACGATGAGGAAGCCGTCGCGGGTGCGCAGATCCGACGACAGGCGCCGCGTGGGCAACCAGAGCGCGAGACCCGCGAACAGCGTGACTGCCAGGGTGACAAGGTGGATTGCTGTCTGGCCGTCGCCGCTGAGGAGCGAGACGAGTAGCGGCGGCAGGCTGGAGAGGCTGAACAGCGTCACCAGCCGCCCCACGATTCCCGCAATCGTCCCCCACTGCATCGGTTGGCACCCGCCATCTGAGGGCCCGCGGTACGGGCCCGTGCTGCACTGCGGCGCAGCGTATCGCCGGCGGGCGTAAAATCTCCGTAAAGATTGCGGCGGCGCGGTCGGGCCCGCGCTAGCCTGTGCGCGGCGACTGGAGGTCGATACGCAGATGGCGGCTCCCAGCCACGAAGTCGGGCATGACCACAGGCGCCATGCGCTGCCTCGTCCCGGCGCGGGTGCCGGGATGGGCTATCGCTATGGCCTGGCGCTCGCCACGGTGCTGCTGTGCGTGCTGCTCGGGGCTCTGCTCGAGGCGGCGCTGCCGCTCCATCCCGCGAATCTCTCGCTGGTGTTCCTCACGGGCGTGCTCATCGTTGCCGCGCGTACGGGGCTTGCCCCGGCACTGCTGACGGCGGTGCTTTGCTTTCTCGCCTACAACTTCTTCTTCACCGAGCCGCGGGCCACGTTCAAGATCTATCACGCTGATGACGTGGTCATGGTGTTCCTTTTTCTGCTGGTGGCCCTGATTGGCGGGGATCTGGCCCACCGGCTGCGTATCCAGATGCTGGCGTTGCAGGCGGGCAGCGCGCGCAGCGCGGCTTTGCTGTCGCTCAGCCAGCGGCTTGCCGAGGCTCCGCATGAACAGGCGGTATGCGAGGTCGCCGCCGAGGAGATGGCGGGCCTGGCTGGCGCCTCGGCGGTGGTCTTCACCGGGGATGCGCGAGAAGAGCTGCACCTGGTAGCGTTCGCCCCGGAAGACCGATATCCCCCGGAGGTGCTTCGTGAAGCTGCGTATGCGGCAGCGCGCACAGGAGCACCGCAGGCCGTGCCGACGCAGCATGGAAGTGAGGCGGGCTGGCGTGTGATCCCGCTCGCCGTCGACGGCTTGGTGCATGGCGTGCTGGCGATCGAGTCTACCGAGGCGCCGGAGGGGTACGAGGAGAGCGGGCGGATACTGGTAGAAGCGGCCGCCAACCAAGTCGCTTCGACCCTCGCGCGTGCCCGACTTGCCGCCGGGCTCGAAGCGGCGCGGGTGGCCGAAGGGGCGGAGCGCCTGCGGGCTTCACTCCTGGCATCGGTCTCCCACGACCTGCGCACGCCGCTTGCGTCCATCATCGGCTCGGCCAGCACGCTGCGGGAACTCGCGCCACGCCTGTCGGACGAGCATCGCCAGGAGCTGCTCGACGCGGTTCTAGGGGAGAGCCGGCGTCTGGACCGTTACATCGGCAACCTTCTCGAGATGACCCGCCTAGGCGATGGCGCCATGCGCCTGGAGCGGGACTGGAGCACGGTTGAGGACCTGGTCGGTGCGGCGCTGCGCCGCACTCGTGACGTGCTCGGAGAGACTCCGGTGCGCCGCCGCATGCCGAAGGACCTTCCGCTGCTTTATGTCCACCCGGCGCTGATCGAACAGGCGCTGGTCAACGTAATCGAGAACGCAGCACGCTTCTCGCCGTGTGACGGGGTGATTGAGGTGAGCGCAAGGCGTATCGATGACCGCGTGCGGATCGAGATCACGGACGAAGGACCCGGTATCCCGTTGGATCTGCGCGAGAGGGTTTTCGAGCGATTCTTCTCTAGCGGTGGAGATGCCGGCCACCAGGGAACGGGGCTCGGTCTCGCCATTGCGCGGGGGATGGTGCTAGCGCATGGCGGGGGTATCGAGATGCGTGATGGACCTGATGGGCGTGGAACCACAGCGGTTATCGAGCTGCCGGTGCCCAAGCATTCCGGGCATCCGCCCGTGGAGATGGATTCGTGAGCGGGGCGGGCTCGGCCGCGGCACCTCGGATACTGGTCATCGACGACGAGATCCAGATCCGTCGATTCCTGCGCATCAGCCTGGCCAGCGAGGGCTATGAGGTGCTGGAAGCATCCAGTGGTGAGCGTGGGATCGAGCTTGCCGCTACCGGCCTGCCGGCGCTCGTGATCCTCGATCTCGGTTTGCCCGGGCAGGACGGCCAGGAGGTTCTTAGCGCGATCCGGCGGGAGGCGGCTACGCCGGTACTGGTGCTGTCAGTGCGCGGCGGCGAGCGGGACAAGGTTCGGGCGCTCGATGCCGGCGCCAATGACTACGTCACCAAGCCGTTTGGTCTGGAGGAATTCCTTGCACGGGTGCGCAATCTCTTGCGCGTCCCGCAATGGCAGATTCCAGGCGATGGCGTCTACGACGATGGTCAGTTGCGGATCGACCTGCAGCGGCGGCGCGTCACTGCTCAGGGGGTGTCGGCGCGGCTGACGGCAAAGGAATACGAGGTGCTTCGACGCTTGATGGCGCAACCGGATCAGGTCGTGACCCAGGGGCATCTGCTGCGAGAGATCTGGGGGCCGACCCACGGCCGGGATACCCACTATCTGCGGATCATCGTGGGACGACTGCGCCAGAAGCTCGGTGATGATCCGACCGAGCCACGCTATATCCACACCGAACCGGGGGTCGGCTATCGGCTTGCCTTCTCTCTCCAGGGAATTTCCGTTCCGACGGCGACTCTGACGTCCGATCACGGGGGTACCACATCGAAGGAATAGGCACCTCGAAATCCGGCGAGCCGACAGTAACGGGACACCACCTGCACCATACAGCGACCAAAGGGAGTGGCTGCGCCATTGACGCCCACTTCCTGGATTGATCGAGAGGCCAGCGTTAGGCCGAGCAGTTGCGTGGAGTCCGATTGTGCATTCGAGCAGTGGACCTCACGCCGACCGACCGGTGCTGGCCGACGAACAGAACCGACCCGGAACATGCCGGTCGGGGCGCACAACGAGCTTACCAAGTCTCCATATGCCGGGCTGATCGCCGTCATCGACTACAAGCCGGCCAAAGACACGCGCCGAAGCCAACCGGCGACGGATACGAGGTAGCAGGTCTCGTGGCTCTCGAGAGTTTGGCCTGGTGGACTAGGGGACCGGCTCTGATCGCTGCGTCGACTCGGCACCGCCGTCCACCTGGCACTCAGGGAAGCCGGGGACACTGATGGGAGCTACCCGCCGCCGCAACGGGTGGCCGTCAGGCTCCTCTAACGGCGTTTCTATGCCGCACATTTCCTGTGACGGCTCGAGAGCATGTCCCAGATGGATACGCCGAATACCGCGGCGAGCCCTGCATAGAAGAACAGCTCGCTCATGGTGATTGCACCGATGAGGATCAGCACAGGCCCGACGAGGCCAAGCGCCGAGCGGTGCCACTGCCGGTGTCTGAAGTACCCGAGAACATTGATCACCACCAGAAGCACCGCGATCGCCGGAATGACGACGCTCACCAGGGCGCCCTCGAGCGGCCTGAGGAAGCCCAGGCCAACAGCGGCCCCAAATCCCGCCAGCGCCGGGAAACACACCGAACAACCCGCGCCGGCAAGCAACGTCGCCCCGAAACCGAACTTGTCACCCAGGCGTGTTGCAGCATCCAGTATGTTGTTTAACATGGTAATTTACTCCGATCGTCACCGATAAGCTCAGCCCGCACAGCAAGACAACCTGGCGACGTCCCTCGAGAAAGTCTGGGCGCAGAGCTTGATGCCTTCGGCCATCGTCAGGTAGGGGAACAGCTCGTTGGCGAGGCTCTCGACGGTCATGCGGTTGCGGATGGCTAGTGCCGCGGTCTGGACGATCTCGCCGCCGTTGTGGGCCACGACCTGGGCACCGACAAGCCGACCGGTACCGGCCTCCGCGACCAGCTTGATGAACCCTCGGGTATCGAAGTTGGCCAGGGCGCGAGGGACGTGCACCAGGTCGATCCGGCGGGCATCGGCCTTGATGCCATGATCCTCCGCCTCGCGTTCCGTCAGCCCGACGGTCGCCACCTGAGGGTCGGTGAACACCACTGCGGGCACCACCGAGAGGTCCAGCTCCGCATCCCCGCCGGCCATGTTGATGGCGGCCCGTGTGCCGGCGGCCGCGGCCACGTAGACCAGCTGCGGCATCGTTGTGCAGTCGCCCACGGCGAAGATGCCCGGGGTGGAGGTGCACAGGTGGCTGTCCACCACAATGGCGCCGCTGTCATGGGTCTGCACGCCGGCCGCCTCCAGGTGCAGCGTCTGCGTGTTCGGTTGCCGACCAGTGGCCACCAGCAGCCGCTCGGCCGTTAGGGTGTCGCCGCCGAGGGCAAGCCGAAAGCGCACGCCGTCGTGGTCGACCCGCTGCGGGGTGGTGTGCGTGAGCACGCGAATCCCCTCATCCTCCAGCGCCGCCTGCAGCACGGCGCCCACCTCCGGATCATCCCGGCTGAGCAGCTTGCGGCGGGCCAGGATCGTGACCTCGCTGCCCAGCCGCCGGTAGGCCTGGGCGATTTCCAGGGCCACGAACGAGCCGCCGATCACCAGCAAGTGCTCCGGGAGTTCATCGGTGAACAGCGCCTCGGTGGACGTCCAGTAGGGCGTCTCGCCGAGCCCGTAGAGCGGGGGAACGGCCGGAAAAGCCCCCGTGGCAATGAGGATGCGGTCCGGTTGCAGGCGCTTCACCGCGCCCGAGGGCTCCTCCACGGCCAGCGTGCGTGCATCCTCGAACCGCGCGCGCCCGGCGAGAAACTCGATGGCCGGTTCATCAGCCAGGATCCCTTCGTACTTGGACGCGCGCAGTTCTTCGACGCGGCTGCGGAGCTGTGCCAGCAGTGCGCTACGGTCTATCGGGCCGGCATCGCGGGGAATGCCGCCGAAGGGATGATGAGACCGTCGATGGTGCAGCTCCGCGGCCCGCAAAGTGATCTTGGAGGGGACGCAGCCGACGTTCACGCAGGTGCCGCCGATGGTGCCCTCCTCGATCATGGTCACCCGGGCGCCTTCCTCGGCGGCGCGGATGGCGCCGGCGAACGCGCCGCCTCCGCTGCCGATGATCGCGACATGGGCCGGTGCGGAGGGAGTTCCCGGGGCTGGCGTTGCCCCGGTGTCGTTGAGACGCGTCGCGTCATATCCGTCGGCACTCACGCCCTCGACCCACTGCTCGCGAGAGATCGCACTTCGTGCCTTAACGGTTGTTCGCCTCCGCATACGTCGCCTCTCCCGGTTCGTTGACGATCTTGAGGGGACGGTAGACCCTGTAGCTGCTACAGGGTCAATGCGGGAACTCCCTATGGAACGACGAATAGGGCAGTTGGCGAGGGAGACCGGCTGCCAGGTCGAAACCATTCGCTACTACGAACGCATCGGCGTCCTGCCGCCGGCGGCGCGGGCGTCGAACAACTACCGTGTCTATGACGACAGCCACTGCCGTCGCCTGCTGTTCATCCGGCGGATGCGAGACCTCGGGTTCTCGCTCGAGGAAGTTCGTGCCTTGCTGAGAATGATCGACGGCGGCAACTACACCTGCGCCGAGGTGCAGGCGCTCGGCCAGCAGCACCTGAATGCAGTGCGCGACAAGATCGCTGATCTGCGCCTCGTGGAGGACGCGCTGGCGGACCTGCTCGGTCGATGCACCGGGGCCGAAACGCCGGATTGCTCGATGCTGGAGGCGCTTTTCGTGACCTGCGAAGCAACAGCAAGCAACGGTGGCTCTGCCGAGCCATCGATGCCACGAGCCGGTGGTTGACGGTTATACGGGCGTAGTGTCGGCGGGCGGAGGGGCACGCTGAACAGTAGCGCTTCCGGCGCTACCTGATTACGGTCCGATCTGGCGTTTTACGAGCCAGACCACCAGGGGCGGCAGAACCACCCATTGCAGTACCGGCGAAAGTCCCGTGCCAATCACGGGAATGACCGGCATATTGGATGCATAGGTCCACCTCTCGGCCACCACTGTCGCGTGCCATTCGAAGGCAACGGTTGTCAGAACGCCGACCAGGACGAACACGGCGACATGGGCGAAGCGAGGTCGGAGGATCCAGCCGCGGGTTTTCCACACGAGCGCGACGATCCAGAAACCAGCCAGGGCAATCAGTGCATCCCCGCCAGCGGCCCGCGTGCAGAACACGATCGCATCCCAGTGATTCGCGGTGGGCATGTCCCGGAAGAATGGGACTTGCAGAAACTCCCACGGATAGTTGAGCAGAAAGGCAAAGAGGGCAACGTTCAGCTCGGGGACCTCGAGAAGGCCCCGGCCCTGGTCGGTGGCGTTTCGCCTGTGCCTGGCCGACAACGTCTTCACCTCGCCTGCGATTGCGCTGGGGCCGCGTCCTCTCGGGTCGCTCGCAGGAAGACGAACTCCGAGAGCAGAATCGTCGCCATGACTGCCAACGCCACGAGCAGGACGAATGGATCGGTAGTGGCCTTCACCCAGACGAATCCTCCCAGCACGGCCAGGTCCAGGGCGATAGCGGTGACCACGATCCCCGGTTTCGCGCCGACGGCGTCTCGCAAGTGGCGCAACACGCCCCAGTGGATCGCGACGTCCATGATCAGATAGAAGATGATCCCCAGGGCCGCGATGCGGGTGAGATCGAAGAACGCGGTCAGGAACAGGCCCAGAACCACGGTATAAACAAGCGTATGCCGCTGGATCGTCCCGGGCATGTGGAAGTGGCGGTGTGGCACCAGCTTCATCTGGGTGAGCATCGCGAGCATGCGGGAGACTGCGAAGATGCTCGCGATGATGCCGCCTGCGGTGGCCAGAATAGCCAGGATCACCGTGAACCACACCGCGTACTCTCCAAGCGCCGGACGGGCCGCGGCCGCCAATGAATAGTTCCGCGTTGCGATGATCTCTTCGAGGGTCAGATTGCTCGCAACGGCGAAGCCGACCAGTGCGTAGATGACCACGCACAGCGCGATGGAGATGGTGATGGCGCGACCGACGTTGCGGTGGGGATCCTTGAGCTCCGCGCCACTGTTGGTGATGGTGGTGAAGCCCTTGAAGGCGAGAATCCCCAGTGCCGTGGCGCCGAGGAAACCGGCAACCGAGCCCTCGCCATCGGCTGGCGTGAAGTCCACCTCCACCGTCTCGGCCACCAGCACACCGACGACGCCGAACACCACGATGCCGCCGATCTTGATGACGCCCAGAACCGAGGCGACGCCCTCGATCAGGCGGTTGGCCGATAGATTGACGAGGAAAGCCGTGAGCAGCAGCCCCACGCCGAGGGCGGAGACGAGCCAGCTCGCGTCATCGACATCGAATAGCTGGAGCGTGTAGGAGCCAAACGTCCGCGCCAGAAAGCTCTGGGCGATGACCATGGAGAAGTACATCAACAGGGCGTGGAACGCCGTCGGCAGGGTACGGCCGTAGGCCTTTTCCAGGTACATCGCGATGCCGCCCGCCGATGGATACGAGGCCGACATCCGGACATAGGAGTAGGCGCTGAAAGCGACGATCAGCGCTGCGGAGAGAAAGGCCAGCGGAAACCAGGTGCCCGTCATCTGCGCCATCTGCCCGGTCAGCGCGAAGATGCCGGCGCCGATCATCACACCGGTCCCCAGGGCCACTGCGCCGGCCAGGGAGAGGCTGTTGGCCCGATATTTCGGAGATCGGTCCTCGATTGACTCCATGCCGGAACCTCTGTCTGCGTTCGGGGCGGTCGCAGCCGGGAGACGTTCTATGGCGCAGACTCCCAGGTGATCCAGGCTGCGCGCGACTCGCTTGATGGTGCCCGATTTCGTCCATCGGGCCGCCCGCGGTCACGCGCGGAAGCCGGTATCGGGCTCGGCAGTAACTTCAGTACCGGTCGTATACGTCCGGGGCGTCGGTGTTGGCGCCCAGACGATAGATGGTGAATGGTTCCTGCTTCTCGCCGCCCATGCCCGGTGAGCCTGCCGGCATCCCGGGCAGGGAGATGCCGCGGATCATCGGGCGCTCGTTGACCAGACTCTCGATCACGGACGCGGGCACATGTCCGATCACGGTGTACGGGCCGACCCTGGTGAGATGGCAGCTCGCCAAGGCGCGCTCGACGCGGGCTTCCCGGAAGATGCGGTCCATGCTGTCGTGATCGATCGTCTCCACGTCGAAGCCGCTGGCTTGCAGATGCTCCGCATACGCATCGCAGCAGCTACAGGTGGGGGTCTTATGCACGGTAGCCGCGACCGCTAGTGCGGCTCCGGGGAGCAGCAGTGCCGTGACCACGGCGAGTCGTCCAAGGTGGCGAATCATTCGTTGAGCCTCTTGATAGGTCGGGTTAACGCGCCAGGTCCTCTCGGCGTTGCTGATACTCATCGCGGTCGATCTCGCCCTTCGCATAGCGCTCATCCAGGATCTCCCGCGCACTGCGGCCGCGCTCACGGTCGCGCGCGGGCGGAAGCGCGCTGCTGCCGCCCAGCCCGCGCGCCAGCAAGGCGATGAGTCCGATCACCGCGCCGAGGACGAGCGCCATCACCAGTCCGCCGAGGAGCATGTGTCCCCAGCCGAAATGCGAGTCCCACATGCCGTGCATCCCGTCGTAGCGTTGTGCTGCCGCTGGCAGCGCAGCAAGCAGCCCGGCCGGGAGCAGGGGTGCGGCGTGGCGCCGCTTCATCATCGTCTGCCTCCCCGTCGGTCGGTGGGCTGAGCGCGGTCGCACGCCGCGCTCAGTCGACTGTCACACGCGAAGGGGTTACCGGCTCTGCGAGCCATGTTGCCCCTGCTGCTGACCCATTGGGCTGCCATTGCCCGGCATGTTCTGGCTCCCGGGCATACCCCGGCCTCCCTGCCGATACTCGTGCATGCGCTGGCGCTGCTCTTCGGTGAGCATGTCCTGAATGGCGTTCCGCATGCGGACCCGCTCGGCCATCATCTCGCCGCGAATATCCGCCATGCGCCCGTGCAGTTCCCGGACGGCCTCGGGGTCGGGTCGCTGCTCGGCCATGAGGGCGTGCATTTCATCGCGCAGGTCCAGCATGTCGGCCATGCGGGTGAGCTGTTCCCGGCGGAATTCACTGCGGCGCTCGCGCATCCGTTCCTGCTGCTCGTCCTCGAGCTCGAGGCCGGACATCATGCCCGCGCCGGGACCCGATAGGCCCATGCCCATGCCGGGCATGCCCATACCGCCTCCCTGCATCATGCCCATGCCATGCTCGTGCATGTCCGGCATGCCGTAGTAGCCGCCCATCATTGGGCCATAGCCGCCATGCATCATTGCGCCCACCATGGGGCAGTTCTCCATCATGCCCTGGCTCTGGGCGCCCCCGGGCATGCCGCCACCCATCATGCCGTGGGCGCTGGCGGTCCCCACGGCACCCGCTGAGAGGAGCAGGGAGAGGCCGAGCGCTGCCTTGTACGTGCGATTGGCTATCATCGTGATATCTCCTCAGTCGCGCGCTCCGGTCGGGTCAGAAGATCAGGCGGACAGGAGCGTGAGCACCTTTGATGCTAGTGGATGAATCCTCCGACGCCCTGACCGGGATCAACCCGGCGGCCCTGCGGGCGTGCCGCCGAGCGGCTAGCCATTGATGAGGATCTCCCCGCGCATGCCGGCCTTGTAGTGGCCAGGCACGTTGCAGGCGAACTCGAGCTCATCGGCCTCCGCGAACTGCCAGACCAGCTCTTTCGTCTGCCCCGGCTCGAGCATTACGGCGTTGCGGTCGTCATGGCCGTGCGTGCCGCCCTCGGCCATCATCTGGCGCATTTTCTTCCGATGGGCGCGCTTGAGCAGCGCCGAGTTGCCGATGACCGACAGCGAGCTCGCTGTCATGGCGATGACGCCGATCATGGGATGCAGTAAGCCGATGGCCGCAATGGAGATGGCGGCGACGTTGTAGCCCCATGCCCAGAAGAGATTCTGGACAATCTTGCGGAAGGTCAGCCGCGAGAGATTGACCGCCTCCACCACCTTCGTGAGCTCGCCGCGGACCAGGGTCACGTCGGCGGCCTCGATAGCGACGTCGGCCCCGGCCCCGATGGCGATGCCCACGTTTGCCTGCTTCAGCACCTTGGTTCGCAGCACGGGCATGGGGTCAAGTCTTGACATGAGAGCCCTCTCGAATGCGGTGAGCTAAAGGCTTGAGTCAAGAAGAGAAGATGATGGGGTCGCGTCTTGACATATGACATCAGCGCGAATGTGGAGGCGGAGGCCGAGCGAGTTCAGACGGTTCGGTCGACTCGATCACGTTGTGGCCGCTATTGGCCGGGCGGCGTCGCCCGGGTGGTGCAGCCGGAGGGGAGATCCTACAGGTTAGGGGGAGAGGCGGGAGATGGCGAGTTTGGGGCCGTCTGTGGGCGCGCCCTCGCGCTCTTGGGCTGGCTGGGTCGGACGCCGGCATGGGTGGCTTCTCGGAGGCGCTCTGTGGTCGAGCGCACTGGAGCACTGGCTACCGCGGTCGCTCGCCCCGGCGCGGAACCGGGCGCGCCCGCGGGGGCTACACTGAGCGGCGGTGGAGTGCGTTCCCGCGCCGGGGGGGGAGGGAGTCAGGATGCAGCCGAGAATCAGCATGATTACCCTCGGCGTCAGGGACCTGGAAGCATCGGTCCGGTTCTACGAGCACGGGCTTGGGCTGCCGAGGATGGACTCACCGCCGGAAGTGGCCTTCTTCACGCTGAACGGCAGCTGGCTGGCGCTCTACGGCCGCGAGGCGCTGGCGGAGGATGCGGGGATCGCGCCGGAGGGCAGCGGCTTTGCCGGCATTGCAATCGCTCACAACGTGAAGTCCGAGGCGGCGGTGGACGAGGTCATAGAGCAGGCCGCCGCGGCCGGCGCCAGGCTCGTGAGGGCGCCCCGAAAGGTCTTCTGGGGCGGCTACTCTGGCTACTTCGCCGATCCCGACGGCTACCTTTGGGAGGTCGCCCACAATCCCCTGTTCTGGATCGGGCCCAAGGACGAAGATGCGTGACGAGCAGGGACTCCGGCCCGGTCGCCGTCACTGGTCGATCTCCGGGGGAGCACCGTCATTGGAGCCGCAGTAATGGGGGCAGGGCAGCCGATGGTCATTGTCACCGGCGGAAGCCGGGGAATCGGTGCGGCTACCGCGCGCCTGGCGGCGCGGCGCGGTTATGCGGTCTGCATCAACTATCACCGCAATCGCGAGGCGGCCGAGGGAGTGGTCGACGAGATCACGGCCAACGGCGGGCAGGCGCGGGCGTTCGCGGCGGATGTGGCCTCCGAGGCCGATGTGCAGGCTCTGTTCGAGCAGGCGGAAGAGGCGCTCGGGCCGGTTGCCGCCCTGGTCAACAATGCCGGCGTGCTCGAGCAGCAGTGCCGCGTGGAGAACATCGATGCCGCGCGGCTGACCAGGATACTCGCGACCAACGTGACCGGCGCGTTCCTCTGCTGCCGGGAAGCGGTGCGGCGCATGTCGACGAGGCACGGCGGTCAGGGGGGTGCCATCGTGAACGTCTCCTCGGCGGCCTCGCGTCTGGGGGCGGCCGGAGAGTACGTCGACTACGCGGCATCCAAAGGGGCAATGGACACCTTGACCATCGGCCTGTCCCGTGAGGTTGCAGGCGAGGGGATCCGGGTCAACGCCGTGCGTCCGGCATTCATATACACCGACATGCACGCCGACGGCGGAGAGCCGGGCAGGGTCGATCGCCTGAAGGCATCTTTGCCCATGCAGCGCGGTGGGCAGCCGGAAGAGGTCGCCAGCGCCATCGTTTGGCTGCTGTCAGACGAAGCTTCCTACGCAACCGGGAGTTTCATCGAGTTGGCGGGTGGCAGGTAGCGACCCGAAGCTGCCACTCGACAATGCCAGGAGACGTGGGGTGACCGGTGGGCACTGGACGGCTACGGGATCTATAAACCGGGACTAAATGGCCAGCATGAATTCAGGGAAGCATAGAGTGTCTACGCCAAGCAGGACATGCCAGACCAACACAATGCGCGTGGATCCGGGCGGCGCGTCTACCGTGTTATGTATCGGGAACGCTTACTCGGTATCCGTGTCGGCAACCTAATTCGGCGTTAAAGGCGAAAAGCGGGCAAATGGAGCCAATCTTCTATCAAGAGATGAGGTCTGGTGAGGAGGCTGCCGTTTGTGACTTGGTGGCGCATGTGTTCAATGAATTGGTGGCGCCAGACTTCGAGCAAGAAGGGGTAGAGGAGTTCTTCCGTTTTGCGAACCCAACCGCACTGGCGGAGCGTATGCGTTCTGGTGGATTTGTGTTGGTCGCTAGGCAGTCGGGAAGCCTGGTGGGTGCTCTTGAGTTCGCGATGCCAGACCGTATCGCAATGTTATTCGTGATGCAGCGAAGGCGAGGCATTGCTAAGGAGTTGGTAGCTCGTGCTATCGAGAAAGCCAGATCTGAAAGTCCGACTTTATTGAAGGTTTCCGTTCATTCATCACCTTACGCCGAAGAATCATATCAAAGGATGGGATTTCGGCAAATCAGTAATGAAACGAGTGAGCACGGAATCCGATATATACCAATGGAATTGCCGTTGGAGAGAAGAAACGCCTAGCAATCGCACGCACGCGGACGGCAAAGCCCGGCTCTCCCCGTTCCTCGTCGCTCCGCTTTTTGCTGCCGGTGGTGCGAAGCGTTATGCCAGATGAGGGAGGGGGAAGTTTCCCCTTTGCACGGTGGACCGAGCGGGGACCCTTATTGAAGGGCATGTGTGCTCCTTGGTGAAGCACGCTGACGTGAATCCGCATGTCCTTGCAGCACACGTCGATGAGTTGTTTCCCGAAGGGGTTTCTGCACACGGGGAAAGATACTTTCTACGAAACGAAGCGCAAGCGCTTATCGTTAGCCCGATGCTTGAGCTTCTTTTCGAGCAGGTGCATAGGGCGGCATACGCCGAGCGCGCGTCCCGGCTGCAAAGCATGTTCGCAGTAGAAACGCTTGCCGAAGCCCGTCGGTTCCAGGCCCAGTACGGTGGTGCCGCAATTTACAAGGTGAGTGCCGAGATGGCCTTTCGTGGTGATCGAACCTCTTACACGCAGGCAACTCGATTCTGGTAACTTCGTGGTTTACGCACCGATACTGGAAGGGCGAGGCCGGACCGGAAGGCCCATTCTGGGAGTGGCTCTTGAAGTGCCCGGTCCAGGTGGGTGAGCGAGTGGTATGACAAGTCCATCGAGCGGGCGGTCGAACAGCTAACGCTATTCGCCCGCCGCTCATGTCCAGCGTTATGCGGTTACCCAACGAATGCGGCGCGTCATGGGTATCGGGTGCTGCAATTAAGGATGGGAACTGAGCGGTGACCGCCCGCTTTTGGCCGAAACCGTGTACTGGTCTGTTCAAGGAAAGGAGGCCGCCGGCCGTCGGGGCAGACCGTCGGTGGACGCGAGGTCTCAAACGCGTGGGCAGGGGGATGGTTACTCGATCCCTGGGGGGCGGGCACCAGAATCGGTCAGGAGAGCGTGAAGGTGGTCGGGCCGAGGGGAAACGCCACGCTCTTCCGGTTGTCAGCGAGTGTTGTCAGGAATCAATGCCTTGCAGCAACGCTGCGGGGAGAACATGTGCTGACGGATGTGGGAGAGGGTTGGAGTTCTGGAGGGTAGACGGCGTCTGGATCATGGCTGGCGGAGCAGAAGGAGAGCCGGATCGAGGAAGGGCACCTGATGCCCGATCATTTGCACATGATGATCTCGAGCCCGCCGAAGTATGTGGTCTAGCAGGTGATCCGCGAGTACATTCGGCACCAAGAGGCGGTTGATCGCAGGATCGATCAGCTGAACCTGGTATAGGGCTGCCCCGTTCAGGGGGCGCAAGGGGGCGCGCAGCGCGCCCGTTACGTCGCTTTGAGCGGCTCACAATTCTCCGGATGCCCCGGCTTCGCCGGGGGAGCCGTCACTCGCTATGGCGGCTAATGACCTTGAGCCTCGAACTGCTCGATCGCTTCGACGACGTGGGTGGCGTACATGAGTGCGGGGCCGCCACCCATCAAGACGGCAACGCCGAGGGCTTCATGGATTTCTTCAGATGTCGCACCGGCCTGAAGTGCATCATGCGTATGAAAGCAGATGCAGCCGTCGCAGCGGGAGGCGACCGCGACCGACAGTGCAATCAGTTCCTTGACCTTGCTTGAAAGCGCACCGTCCTCATGGCCTGCCTTGTGAAGCGCCATGAAGGCTTGCATTGTGTTGGATTGGCTCTCGCCGTATTTACTCATGTACTCGTTGATGTGTGCGAGCTGCTCCGGGAAAGACATCGCGTTCGGGTTTGGTGCTGCCATGATCCGCTCCGCATGCTGGGTCTTCGAAGAGGTTAAATTTCGTTAAGGGTAGCTCCGGCGTGGTGCTGACCTCTTGGTATTCGTCAGCGTTCTTGACGTGAGCATCTGACCTGCCCATCCGACATATGCGCTATGCACTTTGGCCGGGACCGAACTGCGGGTTGCCTCCGTGAGTTAAACTGAACTGGCCGTTTACGTTCAGGCCGCCTGCCGCAGGTTCTCCTCCACCCACCGGATCAGCCTCCCCAGGTCCATGATGCCCGACTGCCGCGCCAATTCGCGGCCGCTATGGAACAGTGCCAGGGTGGGGATGCTGCGTATGTGATGCTCAGCGGCCGCCTGCGGCGCCTGTTCGGTATTCAGTTTGATCAATCGCACATTGGGTTCGAGCCGTTCCGCTGCCTGCTCGAACACGGGTGCGAAGACCTTGCACGGCGCACACCAGGGGGCCCAGAAATCCACCAATACGGGGATGTCGTTGCGGTTGAGATGGCGGGCGAAAGCCTCCGCATCCGCAGCGGCCGGCTGGCCGACAAACAGGCTCTCATGGCAGCGCCCGCAGCGCGGACGGTCAGTCATGCGCTCGTGCAGGAGGCGATTTATGCTGGCGCAATGGGGGCAGACCACGTGGAGGACTCGGCTCATGGCTGCGGTTCCTGTGAGTCACTGACCCTGCTAACTCTGCCAGAAGTGGCTTGTCGCCAATTGACCCCGATCACGTCCGAACAGTGTCGTGATGCCTGAGCCCTCCCCGACCGTCTCAACTACTCCGGGTTCGGTTTGGCGCCGAGCAGGGCAGAGAGGTCCATGCCCAGTCCCTTCAAACGCTTGCGCTGCTCCTGTAACAAGATGCGATCCCGCTCGTCACCCGGGTGGGCCACGCCCGCCGAATACGCCCGGCGATTGCCGCTTTCAGCGTGCCCGGGAGGTGTGGAAGAGGCCGGATCATCCAGCTGAGGGAGATCCAAACAGGGGAAGTGTCTCAGAGTCCAACAACCTTGATTTCCAGCAACACGAGACGCGTCGATCTCTACAAAGATAGAGACGACAGATCAGCCGGGCAGGCAATCCATGGAGTTCAAAGATTATTACAAGGTCCTGGGCGTCTCCCGGGACGCGTCCCAGGATGAGATCAAACGCGCCTATCGCAAGCTGGCCCGCAAGTATCACCCGGATGTGAGTGAAGAAGCCGACGCCGAGCAGCGCTTCAAGGAAGTCGGCGAGGCCTACGAAGTTCTGAAGGATCCAGAGAAGCGCAAGGCCTACGATCAGCTGGGTAGCGGCTATCGAGAAGGGCAGGACTTCCGCCCGCCGCCCGGCTGGGAGCAGGATTTCGACTTCAGTGGTGGCGGTTTTACCGACGCTGAGGGCTTCAGCGATTTCTTCGAGTCGATCTTCGGCCGCGGCGTGGGCCGCGCTGGCGGCGGGTTCCGGCGCAGCGACGTGCACATGAAGGGCGAGGATCAGGTCGCGCGCATCCAGATCAGCCTGGAGGACGCCTTCCACGGCGCCACGAGGGGCATCACCCTGCCCCGGCACGAAGTGGACGCGCAGGGTCGTGTGATAACACGGCATAAGACGCTAAACGTGCATATCCCCAAGGGGATCACAGAGGGGCGATGGATCCGCCTCGCCGGGCAGGGCGGCCCGGGGATGGGCGGCGCACCGGCCGGGGATCTCTACCTGGAGGTCACGTTCCGGCCGCACCCGACCTTCCACGCGGAGGGCAGAGACATATTCGTGACGCTACCCATCACCCCCTGGGAGGCGGCGTTGGGCGCGAAGGTCAAGGTGCCGACTCTGAGCGGGCCCGTGGATCTGCAGATCCCCGCCGGCTCGGATTCGGGGCGTAAGCTGCGCCTGAAAGAACGCGGCTTGCCCGGCGATCCGCGGGGCGATCAGTACGTGGAGCTGCGCGTGGTCGTGCCGAAGCCGGAGAATGATCGCCAGAAGGAACTCTATCGGGAGTTGGCGGAGCAGACCTCAACGAACCCGCGCAAGGCAATGGGGTTTTGATATGGGCAAGGAAATTACGGCCGTACATGGCACGGTGCTCGACGAAAGCATCAGGCTGAGCCTGGGCGAGCTCTGCCGCAGCTGTGCCGTCAGCGCGGAGTTCATCATCGAAATGGTGGAAGAGGGCGTGGTCGAGCCCAGTGGCGAGCGACCGGAACAGTGGCGTTTTTCCGGTAACTCGGTCCGGCGCGTGCAGCGGGCGGTGCGCCTGAGCCGTGACTTGCGCGTGAACCTTCCCGGCGTGGCGCTGGCACTGGACTTGATGGACGAGTTGGAGAAACTGCGCCGGCAACAGCGCCGGTATTCGCGATTCGCGGAAAAGGAGTGAGGCGAAATGGATAACCTCAGCGGGTGGCATAAAGGCCTCTCCCGCGCTTGGGATCAGTTAACCGAGGGTTGGCAGGAATTGCGCGAGCGCGCCAGTCATGCGCTTACCCGGTTCTATCCCAGGCGTACGGGTAACGAGGTGGAAACGGTTTCCGACCAGTTGACCCATTATGGCCCCGGTTGGGGCATGTTGGCCGCGGAGGTCAATGATGACGGCAGCACCATCGAAGTACGTCTGGAAGTCCCGGGCATGGAGCCCGACGGTTTTGATCTGCATGTGAACGACGATCTGCTGATCATCCGCGGCGAGAAACATGCCGAGCGCGAGGGTGAGCAGGGACGCTTCTACCTCATGGAGCGGGCCTATGGTCGTTTCGAACGGGTCGTCCCGCTGCCGGCGGCCGTCGATGACTCCAGGGCCAAGGCGACATACCGCCGGGGGGTGCTCACGGTCAGACTGCCCAAGGTTTCCGGAAGCGTGGCCCGGCGGATCGAGGTGAACCGGGGATGAGAATTTGCGCGTAGGTACGAGGGAACCATTCGGCGTGTCTTTCCCTGCCTGATCGAATCGCCTCAGCGGACGCTGAGGACGTAGGGACGGGGCCATCGGAACAGCGCAGGAAAGCGATATGTGGCCTCGGATGCGCGCACTATCGCGCTTGCGCTCCGATGGAGTGCCGGGTTAGCGCTTGGATGAGGGATCAGTCCTCCCCGCCTAGCGCCCAGGCCGCGGGGGACTCGCACAGCGGGAGGTCCAGCGGCGGACGGCTGGCCTCGAGCTGTTTGCGCGCCGCCTGGAGGGCACCGCGCACGCCTTCCTCCACCACCGGGTGGTAGAAGGGCATTTGCAATACCTCGTCCACGGTGAGCCGCTGCTGCACCACCCAGGCCAGCAGGTGGGCGATGTGCTCGCCGTCGGGAATGGCCATCTCCGCGCCGAGCAGCCGGCCATCCTCGCGGGCGGCGTAGACGCGCAGCTGCCCGGTGTTGCGTCCGGCCAT
The DNA here is from genome assembly GCF_020883455.1 of Spiribacter halobius. Taxonomy (NCBI): domain Bacteria; kingdom Pseudomonadati; phylum Pseudomonadota; class Gammaproteobacteria; order Chromatiales; family Ectothiorhodospiraceae; genus Sediminicurvatus; species Sediminicurvatus halobius. Next base: position 1,291,647 of record NZ_CP086615.1, read on the forward strand.
CAAGGCCCGCGCCTGGCGGGAGAAGTCCGCGTCGCCGGCCACGAAGGCACCCTCCGGCAGCTGGGCATGGCCGAGGCCGACCCGCGCCGCGTTGGGCTCGCTGAAGACGATGGCCAGCGGCGCCCGGCGGCCGATGCACTCGGCGTTCGGGTGGAGGGCGTGGTAGGCGGCGATGCGTCCCTCGTCCGCGCCCTCGTGCATAAGCGGCTGGGCGGCGTTGACGTCCCCGGCGATGTAGACGGGCAGATCCCCGAGGCGCAGCGTCCGGGGGTCGAAGTCGGGGATCCCGCGCTCGTTGGTGGCCACGCCCAGCGCTTCCAGGCCCAGGCCCTCCAGGTTGGGCCGCCGGCCGAGGGAGGCGAGCACCCAGTCCACCTCCCGGCTCTCGCCGCCGGCATGCACCTGCACGGCTTTACCGCCGGCATCCGCCAGCTCCACGTTCGCTCCGGTGCGGATCTCCATGGACTGGGAGAGGGCGGCGAGCATGGCCTCGTTCACTGCGGGGTCGGAGAGGCCCGCGACGAATGGTGCCCGGGTGTAGCCGTGAACCTCCAGGCCCAGCTGCCCGAGGGCCTGGCCAAGCTCCGCGCCGATGGCGCCGAGGCCCACCACCGCCACCCGCGGGCCGAGCGTGCGCTGCTCGAAGAACTCATCGGTGGTGACCACGCGATCCCCCAGGGCCTGCCACGGTTCCGGCACCACGGGGCGGCTACCGGTGGCGATGATCACGGCCCCGGCTTCGACGCGGTTCTCGCCCACCTCCAGGGTATGGGCGTCCAGGAACCGGGGCCGGCCGCGGAGGCTGCGCTCCCCGAGGGACTTGGCAAGCTGGATGGGCCCGGCGATGAACCGGTCGCGGAGTGCGCGGACCCTTTCCATCACTGTGGGAATGTCCACGGACAGGGCCTCCGTGCCCCGAATCCCCGCCTCTGCCAGGAACCGCCGGCTCGCATAGCCGTGGGCGGCGGCGAGCAGCGCCTTGGAGGGCATGCAGCCGACGCGGGCACAGGTGGTCCCATAGGGGCCGTAATTGATCAGCACCACGTCGTCGGTGTGACGCTGCGCCTCCTTTAGCGCGGTGAGGCCAGCGGTACCGGCCCCGATGATGGCGAGCCTTGCTTTGTGCTTCATGGTTTCCCGATTCCTGCGTGTCCTGGAGGTGCGATCGTCTCGAATTCTGCTGCCCCTTGCGGGTGGGCTCGGCTATTTGCCAGCGCACGGAACCCGCGGGCGCTCCCGCGGTGGGGTTATTACGGCGCCGACTGCTCGTCATGTAAGTTCCCGCCGACATCGTCCAGGAATGCGTGGAACGCCGGCAGCACGAACACCACCAATACCGTGCTGGTGAGCAGGCCGAAGAGCACGCACACCACTGGGATTTTGATCCCGTCCGTCTGGGTTGTGGTCTCGAGCAGGATTGGCAACAGTCCGGAGATGGTGGTTGACGGGGAGATAAGGATCGCGGCAGGCGCTCGCGGCTGGCCCAGCCGGCGGCTGCGGCCGCACAGGTGCACCCTTGCCATCATAGTTGGATCGGCTACCACGGCGGTGAGCCGGTGGGGCCGGTCGGCCCCAGGGGCCTCGAATGCAGCGGCTCCAGCGCGAGCCCCCAGACGCGCCACCACCCGGTCATACTTGGCCACCAAGTGCTGTTCATCTTCGACCCCAACCACGACGTTGGCCGCCTCTCGCCACCACCGCCGTGGTTCCGTAGCTGGCCGGCCGCAGCAGTCTCTGTCTGCTGCGCCACCGGGCGAGGTGGGCACGGCGGGAGTCCGCTGAAGCATAGTCATGGATTCGACTGGCGTTGGGAGCGCGTCGGGGTGGCGCGCCGCCCGGCGGGGGCGAGGAGCATCTGGCCGATCAGCAGCGGCACCAGGCTGACCGCAAGCAGCAGGCCCCATCCGGCCAGGGGGAGCCTCTCGGTCTCGAGCACCGCCGAGAGTCCGGGGACATAGAGCGCGGCCGCGAGGAGCGCGGCACAGAGCGCAATGGCAGCCCAGATCCAGGGGTTGCCGAGCACCTCGTTGTGCAGCAGCCGCGAGCCCCGCTCGCGCAGATTGAACACGAACCAGAGCTTGGTGAAGCCGAGGGTCAGGAACGAGACCGTGACCGCGCCGGTTTCGCTGAGGCCGAGATACGCCAGCGCCACGAACAGCGCGCCGAGGATGCAGGCGGCGATCAGCAGGCTCCAGGCCGTGATTGCCAGCCAGTGCCGGCGCGTAAGCACCGGCTCCTCGGGGTCCCGGGGCGGCTGGTCCATGATGCTGGCCGGTCCGCGGCCGACGCCCAGCGCCAGGGCCGGGAAGACGTCGGTCAGCACGTTCAGGTAGAGGATCTGCAGCGGGCGCAGGGGCAGGGGCGCGCCCAGCACCGTTGCCAGGGCAACGCTCACGACCTCGGCGAAGTTCGTGCAGAGCATGAACATCACCGCCTTGCGGATGTTGCCAAAGATGACCCGGCCCTGCTCCACGGCGGCCACGATGCTCGGGAAGCGGTCGTCCTGAAGGATGATGTCCGCCACCTGCTGCGCAGCGTCGGTGCCGCGCCGGCCCATGGCCACTCCAATGTCGGCCTTCTTCAGCGCCGGTGCGTCGTTGACGCCGTCGCCGGTCATGGCGACGACCTCGCCGCGGTGCTGGAAGATCTCCACCAGGCGCAGCTTCTGCTCCGGCGTCACCCGCGCGAACACCTGCGTGCGCGTCACCTGCTCCTGCTCCGCCTCGGACATCTCCTCGAGGGGGCGCAGGTCGCTGCCGTGCATGACCTGGAGCTCGGCGTCCTCCGCGATCCCCACCTGCCCGGCGATGGCACGGGCAGTGGCGGGCTGGTCACCGGTCACCATGACCACCCGCAGCCCCGCGCGGCGGCAGGCGGCGATGGAGGCTCGGACCTCCTGGCGCGGCGGGTCCAGGAGGCCCACCAGCCCCACCAGCCGCAGTCCCGTGAAAGCCGGGGCGTCCGCATCGTCAACGGTCTTGTCGGCCATCATCAGCAGGCGCAGGCCACCGCGGGCGAGAGCGTCGATGCGCGCGTGCCAGGCCTCGCGCCCGGCATCGTCCAGCGGGACCTCCCCGCTGTCCGTGGCGACGCGGTCGCAGGCATCGAGCACGGCGGCGGGCGCGCCCTTGACCGCAACCTCCACCTGTCCCTCGCCCTGGTGGTAGGTCGCCATCATCATGACGTCCGGATCGAAGGCGATCTCGCGCAGCTCGGTGTGCTCGGCGAGCACCTCCGGCCGGCGCAGACCCATGCCGGTGCCGGCCTCCAGCAGGGCCAGCTCGGTCGGGTCGCCGCGCGGCTTGCCGTCGTCACTGTCCTCGGCGAGTGCGGCGTTGCTGCAGAGCGTGCCGATCTCCACGAGGCGTCGGGCGAGCGGGTCCGCTGCGGCAATCCCCTCCGGCGCCTCCGGCGTGGGCTCGTCTGCCTCGGATGTGCCGGCTTCCGCGCCGGCGACGCAGTGATCGCCGCTGGCAGTGACCAGCCGCCGCAGCGTCATCCGGTTTTCCGTCAGAGTGCCGGTCTTGTCGGTGAAGATGACCTGCGTCGCGCCGAGGGTCTCCACCGCGGACAGCCGGTTGACCAGTGCCTGGTGGCCCGCCATCAGCCACATGCCGCGGGCCAGGGCCAGCGTCGAGACGATGGGCAGACCCTCCGGGATGGCCGCGACGCCGAGGGCGATGGCGGTCTCGATCATGAGCACCGGATCGCGGCCGGCGGCGAGACCGCTGCCGCCGACGACCGCCGCCACGCCGATGACGATCCAGGCCAGACGCTGACCCAGCCGGTTGAGGCGCTGCTCGAGTGGCGTTGCCTGCTGCGTGGCCTGCTCCGCGAGCTCGGCGATGCGGCCGAGCTCGGTGCCCATGCCGGTGGCGACCGCGATGCCGGTGCCGGCGCCCTGGGTCACGGTGGTGCCCTTGTAGAGCATGCCGTGGCGCTCGGCGAGCGGGGTGTCCCGCGCGACCGCTCCGGTCTGCTTGTCCACGGGCACGGACTCGCCGGTCAGTGACGCCTCGTTCGCCTGCAGGCCCTCCACGTCGATAAGTCGCAGATCGGCCGGGACCAGATCGCCCTCGGTCAGCAGGATCACGTCGCCGGGCACGAGGGCCTCCACGGAGACATCCCTCTCACGTCCGTCGCGGCGCACCCGGGTCCGGCGCCGCCGCAGGCGCTGCAGCGCTTCCATGGAGCGCACGGCCCGCCATTCCGAGATGAAGCCGATGGCGGTGTTGACCAAGACCACGGCGAAGACGGCGATACCCTCGGCCAAGTGCCCCAGCGTCAGGGCGAGCGCGCCGGCGGCGAAGAGCACGAGGATGACGACGCTCTCGAACTGGCGGAGCAGGATGCGCAGCGGCGAGCGCCGGTTGATCTGGCGTAGGCGGTTGTGGCCGTAGGCGGTCCGACGGCGCCGTACCTCCGCCTCGCCGAGGCCCTCATCCGGAACCACCGAAAGCCGCTGGCAGAGGTCGTCCGGGGACAAGGCCCACCACTGCCGGTCGGCGCCATTGGCGGCCTTGGTGGTGTCTGGAGCGTTCTGCGGCGTACCGGTGGATGGCTGCACGCACTGCCTCCCTGGTTCGGTTCTGGCGTTTCGGGGCCGGCAGGCGACGGGGCCGCTACTGCGCCCCGGGCCGGGCGTTCCCGAGCGCGACAAGCCGGGCGTGGACGCTGTCAACGATCTTCCCCGGGTCGTCGCCATACTCGTCCGCGTCGATGGGTTCCCCAATCCGGACGCATGCGCGCGCGGGTCGCGGAAGCAGCCGGCCCGGTGGCAGCGCTTCCCGCGTGCCTCCGATCCATACCGGTATGACCGGGACCGGCTGGACCCGCAGCAGTACACCGATGCCTGGTCGCAGCGGCTGCAACGCGCCGTCCGGTGAGCGCTGACCCTCCGGGAACCACACCAGGCTGCTGCCGCGCCGCAGGCAGGCCACGGCCAGGGCCAGGCTGCTGCGCGGCGCAGCGCCGGGATCGATCGGCAACACGCCGGCCTGGCGGCTGAACCAGCGGCGCAACCGGCTGGAGAAGAGCACCCCGGTCCACGCCGCCCAGCGGAGCGAGGCCGGCGAGTGACCCCGCAGGGCCTCAAGCAGCACCAGCGGGTCGAGGGCGCTCAGATGTCGCGGCGCAATGAGATAGGGGCCCCCGGGGGGCAGGCTGCCGCGTACCTCGATGCGCAGAAACGACCGCAGGCCGAGGCGGACAAATCCCGCGACCAGTGGCGCCAGCGCGCGGCGCAGGGCGCCCGGTTCCGCCAGCAGCGCCGTCTCCTCAGGGCGGAGGACGCGCTCCGGGTCGGCGATCTCCTCCACCAGAGGCCGGCCGCTGCCGGCCGTGCCGGTGGCGCCGGCCGCCTCCCCGAGCAGATCGCGCACGGTTTCGACGCGGGCGATGGCGGCGTTGTCCAGGTCGATGCCGGCCCGGTCGGAGAGGGCCAGGGTGAGATCGACCCAGCTGAGGGAGTCGAGCCCCAGATCCTGGGCAAGCCGGGTGTCCGGGGTGAGGTGATGCTCCGGGAAGCGCTCGCAGAGATAGCGCCAGGTCTGCGCCGCCGCGGGATCCGAGAGCAGCTGACGGTCCTCCGGCGCCATCCGCTCCGGCGCCAGCGGCCCGGCGTCGGGGGCCGCCGCCCGATCGGCGTCCCCGAGACGCTGGAACAGCTCGCGGAGCTTGTGGCGGCGCAGCTTGCCGAGCCGGGTGCGGGGCAGGGGATCCGGCGTCACGCGCAGCAGCCCCGGACGGTGGTGGCTTGGCAGGTCGGCGAGTGTCCGGCTCAGGGCCGCGCTGATCCGCCCCCGCAGCTCGGCCGCCGACAGTCCGCGCACGACGCCCGGCTCCGGCACCACCACTGCTGCGAGCCGACCCTGGTCGGCGATCACCCCTGCCTCGCGGACCTCGGCGGCGGCAGCGATGGCCTTCTCGACCCGCTCGGGATCGACGTTCTCACCCCCGGCGAGCACGATCATCGCGGACCGGCGGCCGGCCAAGTGCAGATAGCCGTCGGCGTCCAGCCAGCCGCGGTCCCCGGTCCGGAACCAGCCCTCGGGGGTAAACGCCGCGGCGGTCTTCTCCGGGAGATTCCAGTAGCCGGCGAAGACGTTGGGGCCGCGCGCCAGCACCTCGCCGGAGCCGTCTTCGGCGCGCGGCTCACCGATGGTGAGCTCGACGCCGGGAAGCGGCATGCCCGCACACTCCAGGCGCAGCCGGTCGGGCGGGTTGTAGGTGAGGATCGGCGAGGTCTCGGTGAGCCCGTAGCCGGTCGCCACCTCCCAGCCCAGGCCCTGCAGCCGCCGGCCCAGCCCGGGGTCAAGGGCCGCACCGCCGACCACCACCAGGCGGAGGCTGGGTGCGAGGCGGCGGTGCAACCCGGCAAACAGCCGTCGGCCTGCCGGCAGGCCGATTCGGCGGGTGAGCTGCGAGACCTGCAGCAGCCCGTGGAAGAGGCCGGCGGCCATGCGGCCGCGCGCCGTCACCCGGGCCTCGAGCCCGCTCCACAGCGCCTCGGCGAGGCGCGGGACGCCCAGCATCACCGTCGGCCGCCCGATCTGCAGGGCGCGCAGAATCTGCGGGCCCACGAGGGAAAAGGGCACGATGATCGGGGCGCCCAGGGTGAGCGACGTCAGGATACCGAGGGTGAACGGGTAGACGTGATGGAACGGCAGCGGCACGAGCACGCGGTCCCGGGCATCTGCGAGGCCCTGCGCGCAGAGGGCCTCGACGTTGCTGGCCAGGTTGGCGTGGGTCAGGGGTACGCCCTTGGGCGGGCCGGTGGTGCCGGAGGTGTAGAAGATCGCCGCCGGCGTGTCGGGTGCCGTGGCGGGTATGGCCGGTTGCTTACCGAACAGTGCCAGCCAGCTGTCGGCTGCAGCGTCGTCGCCATCCAGGTGGTAGACGGAGGCATTGCTGCCATCCGCCGGCAGGCGGGCGCGCAGCCCGGTCGTGGTGAGGACGATATGCGGGGCGCAGTCCGCGAGCACGTGGACCAGATCCTCCCGGGGCATCTGGGTATCCAGGGGAACCAGCACGCCGCCGGCGGAGATCACGCCAAGGGCCGCCACGATCCAATGGGTGTCGTTCGGCGCGAGCAGGACGACGCGCCCGCCGCGATGCTGGCCGCTGGCCTGCAGGCCAGCGGCCAGCCGCCCGATCGAGTCGGTGAGGCTCGCGCGGGTCGTCGTGGCGGCGGCATCGCGTTGCAGCTCAATGACGGCGGAGTGATCGCCCGCGATGCGCTGGGCCTGTAGCAGCTCCGGCACCGTCGCGGCGCCCGACGCCGCGCCATCCCGGGGCGCGCCCGTGGCGCTGGCCTTGTAAGCGCCGGTTGTCACCGGGTTCGCCTGCCCGCAGGGGCGCGCACTTCGGTGGGATCGTGCTCCATCGTCATGATGCGTGCAGTCTCTCAGTCATGAGCCGGGAGGCGGTTGATGGCCGTCAACCAGGACGGCCCCGCGATCCGCGAGACTCGATCTCAGTGGGGGTCAGCAGGATCGCTGGACACGCTGAGATATTCGCTTTGCTGGTACTTGGATGCGGCGGCCTTGGAGTAATGCCGCCATCCGCGGTGCAGTCAGAGCCTAACCGGCGCAGCAGAGCTTCTCGGATCTGGAGTATGCCGCCAGGCGCAATGTGACCCGTCGCGACCGAGGCGACCACGCCCTTGGCGGCGCTGGTCCCGGCGCTCGAGGGCTACTCCCCGAAAGACGGCGGGCGGGGTCGGCCTCCGATCGGTCTGGAGCGGATGCTGCGCATGTACATCGCCCAGCAGTGCTTCGGTCTCGCGCACGAGCGCACCGAGGATGCGATCTACACAGGTGTGGCCGTCGGTGCTCGTGTCACGTCTGCCGTACTCCGCCCCACCTTGCACTGCCCGTGCTGGGGGCGCCGGTCGAGCTTCACGGCGATCAGACTCGCTGGTGATCTCCCCGGGCGAGGGCAGTCCTGCATTGCATACATAGCTGCCCGTTGACTTCGGTCAGACGCACTCTGAACGCACGATGTTAAGAATACTGCTCGATGCCGTGTTCATCGCCAGGCCCTGCTGACGCAGCGCTATTCGGAGGCTTAGATGCAACAATCAAGCGAGGCGAGGCAAAGCCGCGCGTTCGGGACCACACAGCCTGAGGTGGCTTCCGCATCGGAATATGGAACGCGTCCGCAGGCACCGTCACCTCGGGCGCCCGCAATGGCAGCACGGGTGCATGCCCGTCGCCGACCGGCCGGAGGCTGTGAGGCGGATGCGCTCCAGGATCTGTTCACCCTGATAAATCGCACTTCCCATGCCACGCTCGGGCGATTCACCGGAGGTGTTTCCCCGGTTTCGATCGTGCAGGCTTATGCGGATTGGGCCTCGCACCTCGGAATCTCTCCCGGCAAACAGGCCTTGCTGGCCACGAAACTGGGAGAGCAGGCACGACGACTCTGGACCTACGCCCCGAGGGCAACCGGTGGCGGGGAATGCGAGCGGTGCATCGAGCCACTCCCCAATGATCACCGCTTCGATGATGAGCAGTGGCAGCGGTGGCCTTACAACCTCATCCACCAGTCGTTCCTGCTCGGTCAGCAGTGGTGGCATAACGCGACGGTGGGCGTGGACGGGGTGTCTCCCCACCATGAGGATGTTGTCAATTTCGTTACCCGGCAGCTGCTCGATGTCTGTGCGCCCAGCAACTCCCCGCTGACGAACCCAAAAGTAGCCGAGCAGACGTTCAGGACCGGCGGGGCAAACTTCATCGATGGTGGCCTCAATTTTCTCGAAGATCTGCGCCGCGGCGCCCTGGGCGAGCCGCCGGCCGGGGCCGAGCATTTCCGGCCCGGCGAGCATGTCGCCTTAACGCCCGGCAAGGTTATTCACCGTAATCGACTTATCGAGGTTATCCAGTACAGCCCCGCCACGGACGAGGTCCAGGCGGAGCCGGTGCTCGTCATCCCGGCATGGATCATGAAGTACTACATTCTGGACCTCTCACCGGAGAACTCCCTGGTTCGATGGCTGGTTGAGCAAGGGCACACCGTATTCATGCTCTCCTGGAAAAACCCTGGCTCCGAGGACCGGGACCTGGGAATGGAGGACTACCGCCAACTCGGCGTCATGGAGGCGCTGGACGCGGTGAACGCAGTACTGCCGGAAAGGAAAGTGCATGCCGTTGGCTACTGCCTGGGTGGCACGCTGCTGTCCATAGCGGCGGCGGCCATGGCGCGGGCGAATGACCATCGGCTGGCAACCCTGACGCTTTTTGCCTCGGAAACGGACTTCGAGGAGCCCGGGGAACTGGAGCTCTTCATCGACGACAGCCAGGTGAGCTTCCTGGAAGATCTCATGTGGCAGCAGGGCTATCTGGACAAGTGGCAGATGCGGGGCGCGTTCGTGTTCCTGCGCTCCAATGATCTGATCTGGTCTGTATCGGTGAAGTCCTACCTGATGGGCGAGAAGCTGCCGATGATGGATCTGATGGCCTGGAGCACGGATGCCACCCGTTTGCCTTATCGGATGCATTCGGAATATCTGCGCTACCTCTACCTGGACAACGCCCTGGCAGAAGGGCAGTACTACGTCGGTGAGCATCCCGTGCTGCTGAGCGATATCAGTACCCCCATGTTCGTGGTAGGCACACGTACCGACCATATCGCCCCATGGCGCTCTGTCTACAAGATCCACCTCCTTGCCGGCGGTGATGTCACGTTCCTGCTCACGAGCGGGGGACACAACGCCGGGGTCATCAGTGAGCCGGGTCACCGGGGCCGTGTCTACCAGGTCGCCGATAAGCCTGCCGGCGCACCTTACGTGGACGCGCAGAACTGGTATGACGAGGTGCCGGAGCGCGAAGGATCCTGGTGGCCGGAGTGGCAGGCGTGGCTCGTCGAGCATTCCAGTGGCGCGAGCGGGCCTCCCGGCATGGGCGCGCCTGATGCGGGCTACACGCCCTTGGAGGACGCCCCCGGAAACTACGTGCTCCAATCATGACGGCGACCTAGACGCGGCACTCCCCATTACAGGGCGTTGTGGCCCGGAGTAACGCCGATCGTGACCCACACTTGTGCTCTGGTCGGTGCCATTGCGTGCGATCGCCGGCGGCAGCAGGTTCACCGTCGGGCCGGCCGAGCATGGAAATGGCTAACAGCCCTTGGGGAAGCAGTTGAGCGAACGCGACACGCGTAATGCAGCGGCCGACGGGCGGGGAGGTGGTACCAGGCCAACGGCGGACGAGGGCAGTAGTACTCCCGAGGCAGAGCGGGGGGCTACGAGAGCGTGGCATGCTCTGGACGTCGACGAGGTTCTGAATGGATTGGCCAGCGCGCATGAAGGGCTAAGCGCTGCGGAAGCCGAGCGACGTCTGGAGCGATACGGGCACAACAAGCTGCCGCGCAAGCAGCAGGCGTCGTGGTGGCAACGCCTGCTAGATCAGTTCAACAACATCCTGATTATCATCCTGCTGATTGCTGGCGCCATCAGCGTTGCTCTTGGCGCCTTCGTTGATGCGGGCGCCATCTTCGGCGTGGTGCTGATCAACGCCGCCATCGGCTATCTCCAAGAGGGGCGAGCCGAGAAGGCGCTCCAGAGCATCAGGGGCATGCTCTCGCCGCGAGCCACTGTACGTCGCCAAGGCCAGCGTCGCGGCATCCCTGCGGCGGAGGTGGTGCCAGGGGATATCGTGATCGTGGAAAGCGGGGATCGCGTGCCCGCGGACCTACGGCTGGTGGCCCTGTCTTCGCTGCGGACCCAGGAAGCGGCGCTGAGCGGCGAGTCGACGCCAGTCGACAAGTCAACGGCGCCCGTGATGGCAGATACGGATCTGGCTGAGCGACACTGCATGGCCTATGCCGGCACTCTCGTCGCGCAGGGCCGAGGCGAAGGGGTGGTCGTCGCCACGGGCGCCGCCACTGAGATCGGGCACATCTCCCGGATGATCGGGGAGGTGGAACAGGTCCAGACCCCCCTGCTGCGTCAGCTGGATCGTTTCGGCAAGCGCCTGGCGGTCATCATCCTGATGCTCGCGGCGGCCATGGCTGCGTTTGGTGTCTTTGTTCATGGCCAGAACTGGGAGCAGATGTTCTTCGCCGCGGTCGGTCTCGCGGTCGCGGCGATTCCACAGGGGCTGCCGGCCGTCATCAGCGTCACGCTCGCACTCGGCGTGCAGGCGATGGCCAGGCGCAACGCCATTATCCGGCGGCTGCCGGCTGTCGAGACGCTGGGCTGCATCTCGGCCATCTTCACCGACAAGACCGGCACGCTCACCCGGAACGAGATGACTGTGACCGCGATCGTCCTGGCGAACCGGTCGATCGAGGTCAGGGGCGTTGGCTACGCGCCGGAGGGTTCGTTCCGCGCCGGGGATGATGCGCTCGATGAGCCCGCCAGTGAGCCTGTGTTGCGCCGATGCCTTGAAGCCGGCGTGCTCTGCAATGAAGCGACAGTTTCAATGGACGGGCAGGAGAGCTGGCGCGTGCACGGGGACCCCACGGAAGGGGCATTGATTGTGGTAGCGGCGAAGGCCGGCCTCGACGCGGAGGCGGTCAGGCGAAGACACCGGCGACTGGATGTCATGCCCTTCGAATCCGAGCGCAAGTATATGGTCACCCTCGATCGAATGGATGATGGCAGCCTCATGGTTCATGCCAAGGGCGCGCCGGATGTGTTGCTCGAGATGTGCGACCGCGTCCGGGCTGAGGATGGTTATGACGAGCTCAATCGCGAGGACTGGCATGAGCGCATCGATAAGCTCTCCTCGGCTGGCCTGCGGGTGCTTGCGCTCGCGGAGAAGCCCGGCAAGGAGGGAGTAGCTCTGGGTGCTCCGGAGCAGACGGGTGGCTTTGCGTTGCTGGGGATTATGGGGCTGATTGATCCGCCTCGGGAGGATGCTGCGCGAGCCGTGGAGAGCTGCCGCAAGGCGGGTATTCGAACCAAGATGGTGACGGGGGATCACGCTCGCACAGCGAGCGCTATTGCCGAGACTCTTGGCCTGACGCAGGGGCGGCAGGTCGTCACCGGCAAGGAGCTCGAGGGAATGGAGGACGCCGAGCTACGGCAGCGCGTACAGGAGGTGGACGTGTTCGCCCGGGCGTCGCCGGAACATAAGCTGCGCCTGGTTATGTCGGTCCAGGCTGGTGGCATGGTGTGCGCAATGACCGGTGACGGCGTGAACGATGCGCCGGCGTTACGGCGCGCGGACGTCGGGGTCGCCATGGGGATCAACGGCACCGAGGCCTCGAAGGAGGCCGCGGAAATGGTATTGGCCGATGACAACTTCGCTACCATCGTCAGTGCGGTCGAGGAAGGGCGCAAGGTCTATGACAACATCAAGAAGACCGTTGCCTTTCTCCTGCCGACCAACGGCGGCGAGAGCCTTGCGATCCTCGTCGCTGTGCTAAGCGGTGCCACGCTGCCAATCACGCCGCTGCAGATCCTGTGGGTGAACATGGTGACCGCGGTAACCCTGGGCCTTGCGCTGGCCTTTGAGCCGGGAGAGGCTGACGTGATGCGGCGACCGCCGCGGGACCCCGATGCGCCGATTCTCGACCTGTTCCTGATCTGGCGGGTATTGTTCGTATCCGCGCTCCTCGTGGTTTCAGTCTACGGGGTGTTCCTATGGGCGCTCGCCTCCGGGACTGATATCTCCGCGGCACGCTCTGCGGCGGTGAATACGCTGGTGGTCGGCGAGATCGTGTATCTGCTTAGCATTCGCCGCCTGACTGGCCGCTCGCTGTCATTTGACGGGCTCTTCGGCAGCCGGCCCGCGCTCATCGCGATCGCGCTCGTAGTTCTCGTGCAAATGGCGTGGACTTACATACCGTCCTTACAGCTGCTATTCGGCAGTGCGTTCCTGACTGCGAATGACTGGATAATAATTGGTGTGATCGGGCTGGCGATCTTCCTGGCACTCGAGGTAGAGAAGAGCCTTTGGCGGTATTTCAGCCGGGCGATTTAGTTGGCCGCCCACACGTTTGCTCCAGCCCGTCGAAGACGCGACAAGGCCAAAGCCATGCCAGCATCCGCTTTCCGCTACGGCGGATAATGGCTAGGGGGCGGTTCGAGGGAGCGTTCCCCTAGGTCGCTGCCTCGGTATGGCCATGGCGCGCCTGCTCCTGGTAAATGGCAAGCGTGTGCTCCGCGAGCATGCGTTCCTCATCCGTGGGTATTACCCACCCGCGCACGGCGCTGTCCGGAGTTGTAATCGCAGCATCATTGCGCTCATTAGCCCTTGGCTCCAGGCGCAGGCCGAGCCAGGTTAGGCCCTCGGCGATACGCCTGCGAATCTCCGGTGCATGCTCACCGACGCCGGCGGTGAATATCAGCGCGTCGAGCCCGCCGAGCGCGGCGGTCAGCGAGCCGATTTCTCGCACTGCCCGGTAGACGAACAGATCAATGGCCTCGCGCGCTGCCGGGCTATCGCTGTTCAGCAGCTCACGCATATTGTCGCTGACCCCGGAGACCCCATAGATGCCGCTTTGGTGGTTGAGAAGGTCCTCTACCTCTTCGACCGAAAAGCCGAGGCTGCCTATAAGGTGGAGCACGATACCGGGATCCAGGGCGCCGCTGCGCCGACCCATGGGAAGGCCATCCAGAGTGGTAAAGCCCATCGTTGTCGCCACGCTGCGCCCCGCCTGCAACGCGCAAAGGCTCGCGCCATGACCAAGGTGCGCGACAATGGTGCGCCCACGGGCGGCGGCCGCGTCGTAACCGGGAAGGACGCGCGCGATGTATTCGTAGGAAAGCCCGTGGAATCCATAGCGGATTATTCCCTCGTCCCGATACCGCCGCGGGAGCGCATACCACTGGGCAACGGGGGGCTGGGTGCGGTGAAAGGCGGTATCGAAGCAGGCTACCTGCAGGAGCTCCGGTCGGGACGCGTAGAGGCGCTTTGCCGGCATGAGATTGTGAGGCTGGTGTTTTGGGGCCAGGGGCTCGAGCGCGGCCAGGCGTGCGAGGACCTCGGCATCGATAGCCACGGGGCCACTAAAATGCATCCCCCCGTGAACGACACGATGTCCGACGGCCGAAATGCCGCCGAAATCGGCGGCGTACTCCGCTAGCCAATCGAGCAAACGCTCGAGGATTGTCTCGGGGTCAATCTCATGCGCGCCGAATTGCGGGCCCGCCAGGCGTGCGCCGTCGCCGTTTACCGCAAGGCATGATGGCGCGTCAGGGAGACCGGTAACGTCGACCTCGAGCAAACGCATGAGGTCTTCGCCGTCGCCTCCTTGTGAGAAGACCGCGCATTTGATGCTGGAGGAGCCTGCGTTGAGAGCGAGGATAGTCCTCGCCCCGATGTTGGTACTCATGCCTTCATTGCGCCTTGCGCTCGCCTCGGAATCAGGGTGCTCCGCGCATCCGCCGGGCACGCAATCAGCCGTCATGATCTTCAATCCTCGACATGGCACAAGCCGCACTCGGCGGGCACGTGCAAAGATGCGGCCTTGCTGTGGTCAGGCCTTCTTTCCAATGAGGCGGTTCACGGGAAACCTGGCGGATTCCATTCCTCCATCATCTTGAGGCGTGCAGCCTCGAGGCGCTCGGACATCAGAGACGAGAACCGCTTGAGCACGCGGTACCCGAAATCGGGGTCCCGCTCGCACTCTATCCCGGCGGCGGGACCATACCTACAGGGTAAGTCCATTCTCCGCCGGGCGTTGTTGCGCAAGATCAAGGTCTCTCACGGACTGCGAGCTCGGTCGGATCGACGCGGGGCTGGCCATCCTCACTGTTCCTTGGCGAGTGCGGCGTCGCTGCAGAGCATGCCGATCTTTACGAGGCGGCGCGCGAGCGCGTCCGCTGCGGCGATCCGGTCGGGCGCCTCCGGCGCGGGTTCGCCGGTCCTGGATGCTTGTTCTTCCCTGCCAGCCAGTCAGTGATTGCCGCCCGCGGTGACCAGCCGCTGCAGCATCCTCCGGTTCTCCATCAGGGTGCCAGTCTTTTGCGTGAAGATGACTTGAGCGGCTTCGAGCGTTTCCATGGCGAAGAGCATCAGGATCATGCCCCCTGAGCACCGACGCTCTGAGGGATGACGCCGATCAACTCTGCCTGGCACCGAATACGTAAACTCGTATCGACTTCGTACAAACGCGGTGCGCTGCCGCCTGCCGTGGGTCCTCGGACTGCACTAGCTGCGTTACGGGAGTGCACAGGCCCCACCTCAACGTGAGGAAGCCGCCATGGCATGGAACGTATTCGTCCTCGGCTTCGATGAACTTGGCGAGAGATTGCTCCCGGCGTTGCAGCACGCCGAGGAATACGCGTTCCACCCGTTGTTGCCGCTTGAGGAAGCCGTTCACGCCGAGCAGTACGATGTTGACAAGCTGCTCGATGACGCTGTCGCCGAGCTCGAGGTCTTCCCGGCGCGGGTTGATGCCGTCGTTGGTTACTGGGACTTCCCGACCAGCGCGCTGATGCCGTTGATCCGGCAGCGCTTCGGGCTACGCGGGCCAAGCTTGGAGGCGGTGCTGAAATGCGAGCACAAGTACTGGAGTCGGCTCGAGCAGGCGCGTTCGGTGTCGGGCTGTGTCCCGCCCTTCCAGGTCCTCGACCCTTTCGGCGACGATCCAGTCAGCCAGGTTCAGCTCGGGTACCCCTTCTGGATCAAACCGGTAAAGGGGCATTCGTCACAGCTCGGTTTTCGTGTAGATGATCCCGAGACGCTGACTGCCGTCTTGCCCAGAATCCGTGAGGGCATAGGACGTCTGGCTGAGCCCTTCACGCAGATCGCGAGTCTCGCCCGTTTGCCCGAAGAAATACGATTGGTGACCGGCCACCACTGTATTCTTGAGGGGCTGATCTCCGCCGGGCGGCAGTGCACGCTGGAAGGCTACGTGCTTCGCGGGGAGGTACACGTCTACGGTGTCATTGACACCGTGCGTGACCAACGGCACCGCTCGGTGCTCTCACGTTACGTCTATCCCTCGTCCCTGCCGGATGCCGTCCAGCACAGGATGATCTCTTGCGCACGGCGCTTTATCGAGCACATCGGCTATGACGACGCCCCGTTCAATATCGAGTTTTACTATGACGGTCGCAGCGACCGGATCTGGCTGCTTGAGGTGAATGCGCGCCTGTCCCGCTCGCACAGCGCGATCTTTCTACTGGTGGATGGAGCACCACACCTTCAGGTGATGGTCGATGTGGCGCTCGGTCTAAAACCGCGCATGCCGCATCGGCGTGGGCGCTATGCGGTGGCAGCAAAGCACATGATGCGGGTTTTTGCGGACGGCATCGTGCGGAGCGTGCCGTCGCCGGAGGACATCGCGCGTGTGGAACGCCGATTCCCGGGCACCGTGGTGGAGATCAACGTTCGCCCCGGCATGCAGCTATCCGAGTTGCTGCATCAGGACGAATACTCCTATGAGCTTGGCGTCGTGTTCACCGGTGCCGGGGACGAGGCACAGCTGGGCGAACGGCTGCGGATCTGCGAGTCGCTGCTGCCGTTCGAAATCGATCCGGTCGGGCAGCGCGCCAGCGCTTGAGTCACTGACCGGCTTCCTGGGCTCGCCACCAAGGTGTGCGTCTTCCAATGCTGCAACCGCTTCGGCAGCAGCGCGGACCTGCTAAAGCCCGACTTGATGCGTCAAGCGGCGTGGTCATGGGGCGTCAGGCGGCCATCGAATGCTGATCTCGTCGGGACAGAACCCACATTTGACAGCGTGGGCATGCGCCTTAACCGGGTTTGGGAAGCGTAGTGCTGCACCATCCTCGTGGACGAGCAGCCGCCTCCCCGGCCCCGGCTTCCGGCTGCGGGTCGGACTGGTCCAGGCCCATAGCACGTAGTCGCCGGAGCCGTCCCAGGCCGGCTCAATCTGGCATCCGCGGAAGCCGGGATTGTGCGTCAGCGCCGCTACCTCACAACTGTGCAGAGACTCAGACGCGGCGGTGCGGGATCGTAACTGGTTGGTCAAGACCATGATCAGCTCCTCCTGCTAGCGGCGGGTGCAGCGGGGACGACATACCAAGCGCTCTGGAAAACTGCCCGCTGCGGTGTTTATCGCTTTGCCGTTACGCTGCCTGCGTTTGTCACGTTACGCACTGATCATCGTCAATTATCATACAGTCGTAATGTGGTATTCATTCACAGCGTGTTGTTTTTCGTCGCGCTATGTGCACGAGTGCTTCCTTGTGTTCGCCGCATGCGGGAGACCATAATCTCTGGCTATTGATATCGGTTAAACCAGGATTTGGTCAGCTGACAGACGAACTTTGCGCAGCAAACTCATGAAAGAACTTTGATTGTGTGTCGGAAGAAGTTTGAAATGGGGGTTGCGGGGTGGCAGCGCCATATTAGGTGGCTTTTTAGCGGATTGTGCTTCTCAGAGTAAACGGCTAAGCCGTTCTCATACGGGGTCCGCGCAAGGGGGAAAAGTGAACGGGAACGCAGATAAAGTGGGGGCTTCTACGAACGCTAATATCAGGTATGGCCCAAAAACGGCGCCTCTCGGCAATGATCTTGCTTTGCTTTACCCTCCACCCGCGCTCGATGACGACAGCCTGCTCAAGCTGAACAGTTTGGTGCGGCCGGTGCATTGCCTCCCGCGCCGCAGGGCCATTCTCTATCGCGCGGGTACACCCTGTCAGGCGATCTACGCCGTCAACTCCGGTGCCATGAAGAGCTACCGGATTACGGCGGCCGGGGAGCAGCAGGTCGCAGCTTTCCATCTGCCTGGAGAGTTTCTGGGACTTTCTGGCCTCGCGCGCGGGTACCACCCATTCAGCGCAGAGGCGTTGCAGCTGACAAGCATTTGTGTTCTGCCCTTCGAACGACTCTCGGAGCTTGCGCATGAGGTTCCGGCGCTTCAGCGTCAGCTGCTGCGCCTCCTGAGCAGTACAATCGCTCGTGAGGAGAGATTGTGGGAGGCCATGACCGGGCATTCAGCAGATCGACGTCTGGCTTTCATGCTGATCGATCTTCGGAGGCGACTCCCGTCGCGGCGAACTGCTCCCGACGAGTTGCGGTTGCCGATGTCGCGAGCTGAACTGGGCAGTTGCGCAGGGTTGGCAGCGGAGACGACGAGCCGGGTTCTGCGCCGTTTCGAACGTAGTGGCTGGATTTCGAGTAGCGGGCGCACGATCGTACTCCGTCGCCCCGAGGCGCTACGTCGCCTGGTGGGAGGGGAGGCGCGGGAAGCGGCAGCGCGATCTTCAGCAGCTCCCGATGGAGCCCGCCAGCAAAGATAGCGGGCCCTACCGGAAAAAGGGGCCGGCGCCTGTCCTGAGAGCGGACCATTGATGTCTGCGGCTTGTCCGCTAACTCGCGGCGACGCCGGCCGGGTTAACGCTGGGCGTTGCCACTCAGCGTGCGGCTGGTGCTGACGTGTTCTGTTGACCTTGTCGACCACTCGCCGGTGACGTCTGCGCGCTGAGATCTCCCTGTGCGGGCCCGTTGTGCATCGTTTTGTCAATGGATGGCGGGAGCGCGAAGGTGCTGAGTACCTGAAGGCTGCGGGATAGGCTGCTTCCGAGGCTCTCGGCCTGATCGAACCAAGCCTCCCAGAGTCGGGCCCTCAGGTCGATACCGCTACGGGCCATCGAACCGGTGAGTTCCGTTAGTCCGTTTAGGGGAAGCGTGCATCCTGAGTCCGACTCAATCGTATCGATCGCTTCCCGTTCCAGCTCAAGGGTCTTCCTGACGGCTTCGCGGGCGTTCTGCAGCTCTTTACGATAGGTGTCGTCCAAATGCGACGGATCCTTCCCCAGCTCTTCCAGCGCATGAATAGAAGCGTTCAGGAATTCCTCGTTCACGGTGAACCACCGTTGGAAAATTTCGGCGGCGTTGCCGTAATTCGATTGTGTCATTGTGGGGCTCCCTTTGCTGTCTTGTGGCTATTTCCGCAGCGTGTACGCGCTCGGGTGTGTTTGCTAGCTAGAGTTCCGGGTGCCACTAGATTCGGAGTCTCTCCGAATATTGCGGTAAACTGTTTCTCAAAAGTCTCAGGCACGTCCTGATCAGGGTATCGCGGCGCAACCAGTCGCTCATGGCCTGATCGCCTTTGGTTCGAGATGATTTCGACTCCTCAACATTCGGTTCTGATCCTGTCACCAACGCATATTAAACGACCTCATATCGCGACTCGGTTGACGAATATCAACGCTCCGGTGAAAGAGGGATAAGTCCGATGGACGGCACCGATCCCATGTGCGGATGAGATCTCGCCGTGGGGCCTTCTTGCTGATGCGGTCGCCCGCGCCAGGCTGACTGCCTGTCGTTGGGCGTCACTGATAACCGACTGAGCTCGAGCTCCAGCGAGGTTCCTAGACGGCCGTGGCATCGGCCGTCCCGGAGCAGCGCTAAGACCAACCGGCCGGAACTCAAGCGCCCGGTGGTGCGGAGTGGCCGCGGTGCCGGAGCCGCACAAGGTTGCTGACCAGGTGTCGGGACGCTTCTGTCGAGGTCAGGGGGCGCGCGCGTCCTCTTGACCGGAGAGGCCCACTACGACGACGGCTGTATAGACGGACGGAACGGCGGTTGTCGCCCGTCCCCACGATGGTGTGTCCACCACCTCAAGAGCCTAGCCTGAATGGACCGTGAGCACGGTGCAGTTCGCCAGATGCGACACCTTGTGTGAAACGCTCCCCATCATCAGCCCCTTCCAGTCGCTCATGCCGCGGCTGCCCATGACGACGGCGTCGACACCGAGGCGGTCAGCCTCCGCGAGTATGGCCTTCGCCGGCTGGCCCGTACGAACGACGATCTCGGCGACGTCCTCGGGTAGCCCGGCGCGATCGCGTTCGCCACACAGTAGCTCCCGGGCGACATTCTCATAATCCTCAGGCCGCATGTGCATCGGCGAGGCACCGGTGGCCCGCCCGATGACGTCATCTGCGGGCGGCGGCTCCGCGACATTGAGGAGATGAATCTTTCCCGTCGCCGGGTCGATAAGCCGCTGCGCGATCAGCAACGCCTTGCGTGCGTGTTCCGAGCCGTCAACCGGCACCAGTATCGATCGAAACATGGCGCAATCCCCCTGCCGTGGATGCCATATGGGTGAACGTTCGAGAGATCAAAGACGTTAGATAACTATGGCACTGCCTCGGGGGAGGCGGGCTGCCCCAGATCAAGGCAGGTGTTCTTCGCGCTGATCGAGCGTGACCGCCGGATGCCAGGAGCGGTGCGATATCTGGCGGTTCGTCAATGGGAGGAAAGTTCATGGGCGGGCGCTGCTGCGACAACGTCTTGGTCACGTGAGGTGCGGGCCGAGCCTGCGAGTCCCGTCAAGACGGAGAGTCTGCCGACGCCTTGCGTGAAGCCAGTTTTTGACAATTGACCACCGTCATCACCTTAGCGACGCAGGTCCCATTGATACCGATCAATCCCAAGCGGCCAGCAGGCTCGTAACCTCTACTCAAGCGTCGGCTCCTCGGATGGCTCGGCACCTTGGCGGCTGACGCTCATCTGGCATTTGTCTTGGAGGATAGGAAATGGCTGAAAAATCGAAAACGCCAGCCCGTGATACGACTTCGGATGAGTCCAAGTCCGCGGTGGCGGCCCCCCGGGCGTTGAGCCCATTCGAAGAGATGGAACGGCTGTTCGGGAGCTTTATGGAGGGCGGTTGGATGGATCCATTACGCCGGGAGCGAGCCCTCTCCGAGCGTCTCGGCTTGTCGGGGGTTAGGCCGCCAAGGGTGGATGTGGTCGATGGCGACGAGGAGATCCGCGTTCGCGCCGAGATCCCCGGTGTGCAGGCGAAGGATCTTGATGTTTCCGTCACGGAGGGTGCTGTAACCATCAAGGGAGAGACTGCTACCGAGAGCGAGGATACTGAGGGCGACTACTATCGCCAGGAGATCAGTCGTGGCGCGTTTGCACGCACGGTGCCATTGCCGGCCGCAGTGAATGCCGATAAGGCTAAGGCGAGTTTCAAAGACGGAATCCTGGAGCTCAAGCTGCCTAAAGTGAACGCCTCGCGTCGCCGCCGGATCAAGATTGATTAGGCGTCGAGTGTCGAAGTAGGGCGGTCTCCAGTGCACAGTCCGTGGCTAACTAGCGGACTGTGTACTTTCGTTTTTCATCGATTCTACAATGAGAAGCGGTGCGAGCTTCGTAGACTGTATTATGAGGCTTTCGTCACCCGCTGCCCCTCGTCGATGCGTCAAGCGAAGTGTGGCTCTATTTCAGCATTCCGGAAACGGGGTTAGCCGAATACAGACTGGTAAGTAATGCATTGCCCTACGCGCTGGCAGCAGTACGGGAGGGCTCGACTGTTGGCCCCAACACCGGAGGGCGGTAGAGGTAATCCCGGGTGAGGGGCATGGCCGTCTGCTCGTGGGCGAGTTGGAGCTGGAAGACCACCAGGCCGCGCCAGTGGAAGGCCGCCTCGCTCACCGCGAGGTAGAACTCCCACATGCGGCAAAAACGCTCGCCCTTCTCCTCGGCCACGGCACCACGCACCCGCTGGAAGCGGCGGAACCACTCCGCCAGGGTGTAGGCGTAGTGCAGGCGCAGCACCTCTACATCCGCGCTGGCGAGGCGCTGGCGCTCCACCGCCGCCATCACCTCGGACATCGCCGGAATGTAGCCGCCGGGGAAGATGTAGCGCCGGATCCAGGGGTTGGTCACGCCCGGCGGCGTCACCCGGCCAATGGTGTGAATGAGGGCGACGCCGTCCGGAGCGAGATGCTCATGCACCGAGCGGAAGTAGGTGTCGTAGTAGCGCGTGCCGACGTGCTCAAACATGCCGACGCTGACGATGCGGTCGAAGGTTTCCGGCACGTCGCGGTAGTCCTCCAGGCGGATCTCCACCTGACCCTCCAGGCCGCGCTCGCGCACCCGCTGGCGGGCGACGCGGGCCTGCTCGCCGGAGAGGGTGAGGCCGACGACCTGGGCCCCGGCCTGCTCGGCGAGCTCGATGGCAAGCCCGCCCCAGCCGCAGCCGATGTCGAGCACGCGCTGGCCGGGCCGCAGGCAGAGCTTGCGCCGGATATGGGCGCGCTTGGCCGCCTGCGCCTGCTCCAGGGTGAGCTCGCGGCGCGGCCAGTAGGCGCAGGAGTACTGAAGGTCACTGTCGAGGAAGCGGCGGAACAGGGTCTCGTCGAGATCGTAGTGATGGGCGACGTTGCGCCGGCTTGCCGCGCGCCGGTTCCACTGCTGCAGTGGGCGCAGCAGCGGGGTGAGCCAGCGGCCGAAGCGGTTGCGGCGGTGGTTGCGCGGCCCGGCGAAGTTGCGCAGCAGCACCTCCAGCAGCGCACGCAGGTCGGGCGTGCTCCAGCCACCCTCCATGTAGGTCTGGCCGAGCATGAACTCGGGATCGCTGACCACCCGGGGCACGGCCTTCGGGTCAGCCACCTCCAGGACCGCCTCGGGACTGCCCGACCCGAAGCGGCGGGTGACGCCGTCCGGATAAATTAGGCGCAGGGAACCTTCGCGTACGTCTTCATTCAGGATGCGCTGGAGCATGTTGCCTCCGCCGGCCCGCGTACGTCGCGAGCGATAGTTGCAGTGGGCTCGCATCCTTACGCGGTGTCGCCCCCATCACTGTTTGAGCATGACGGGGTGCAACAAAGAACGCGTTGACCAGAATCAAGTGGGCTCCAGGTTTTGTGACACAACTTATCTATTGCTCGAGCGTTTGCTGAATGGAGTAATCGCGTCGTGTCGATGGCCGGTTTGGGACCGTTCAGCGCTGCAAACCAAATTATTAACCCGCTGCGCAAAATATGACAGCTGGCGTAATGCCGTCTCCGAATAACTCGTTTCATGAATGATTCGTTGTCAACCGATATTGAGTAGAAATCCAGGAAAATACCCATGCCGGGCCGCACATGAGAGTGATCGGATTATCTTGGTATTTCGCATGACTTATGGGCGCTTCCGCAGAGGTCACCAGAGAGCACTTGCTTTGGGAATTCCACGCCTGCTGAGCGAAACCGCTCACGGGTTCGTGGTTGGCGTTTCTCCCTCTAGTCGCCGACAGATACTGAGGCTGGGCAAGCACCAGCGTTGATTCACGCTGGAACCCGGAATCCATGCTCTGGGGCTCCCCGCCGAAGACTTGGCGGGGCGGCTGCGCGCGCCCTGGCTCGACGAGATCGCCGAGACCCAACGCATCTCCCCACGGGACGTGGAGATCCTGGTGCGCGCGCCGCCCGAGGGATGCGATGGCCTGGACGATCTTTTTCCTCGGACCATCACGCTACCCGATAGAGAACGGGTACCGTTGGGCGAGGTGGCGCGACCGAGCGAGCAGCGGGAGTGTGCGCGGATCAGCCCGCATCGACGGCCGCCGCACGGTCACTGTGGAGGCCAAGGTCGACGCTAACCAGAGCAGCTGGCCAGAACATCGTCAATGACATTCGCGAGTGCTGGTTAGAGGCGTTTTGCGACCGGCATCCGGGCATGGAGGTGGCGTTAAAAGGACAGGTGGCGCGCTCGGCGGGAACCGGCGGGTATCGCTCGGGGACTGCTTATCCGCTTTGGTGGGGATCTTCATGATCCTCTCATGTCAATTCCGATGCTACCTGGAGCCGGTAATTGTGATGGTCTCCATGCCCCTGGCATTCATGGGTGCGGTATGGGGTCGCATCCTCACCGGCTGCTACCTGTCAACGCCGTCGCTGATCGCTGCCGCCGCCCTCGCGGGCATCGTGACGAATGACGCCATCCTGCTTGTACAATTCGTCAAGATCCACTGGCGGCTTGGCTTGGGTGCCACTCAAGCGGCCATCCAGGCTAGACGCGACCGCCTGCGCGCAATTTTTATCTTTTCGTCACCCACCATCGCCGGAGTGCTACCGATCCTGCTGGAGACCAGCAGATAGGCGGACGCGATCCAACCCCTGGCAGTGTCCGTGATCTTTGGCCTGCTCACCAGCACGGTACTGGTGGTGTTCGTGCTGCCGGCATTGCACGTGCTCTTGGTTGATCCTGGCGGAACCGGACAGAGCGAACAGTGATAACGACACCGGGGTCGTCCGCACTGATCGTCGAGCAGGCCAATTCACAGTACTGATCTCGGAGACAAAGGCCTACGCGTTCTGAGTCGTCGTTAGGTTGTTATCGAGAACATTTTTCACTCGACGATACAGCCGCTCCGGCGCATCTTGCGATGAACATTGCCGGATCTTCGCGCGAAGACGTTTCTCGAAAGCCAATCGACGATAGCAACTCGGGCACGTTTTCACATGGCGGCCGATCTCAACGCACGCTGCCTCGTCCAACTCTCCATCGAGATAGGCAAAGAGCCCTTTGACCACCTGCTCGCAGATCCGACGTCGCTCGTGCATTGCGATTATCCGTTCAGCAATGATTGTTGTCCGCGATCGGTGACACAATCAGCTTCTTGGACCCTTGTAACAGCTGGCTTGGTTGGTGATCGATCCGTGGAACCCGCAGAGCACGCCGTGCCCGGAATCCGGGGCCATATCTACTCGACCGGGAGTCCCGCCGCTTTCCATTCGGGATAACCTTCTTCAAGGCGCCGCACGCGATAACCTCTGCGCCTGAGCACCTGGATGGCTGCATGGGAGAGAACACAATAGGGGCCCCGGCAGTACGCAACGATCTCCTGATCCTTCGGCAGGTGATCCAGCATCTGCTCAAGCCTGTCGATCGGAATGTTGATCGCGCTCGGCAGGTGTCCCGCCTGGTACTCCTGCTCCGGTCGCACATCCAGCACGGTAACCTCGCCGCGCTCGAGTGCCGCCCAAAGGCCTTGCCGGGACATAGGCCGAAGGGCGCCATCGGCGTTGTCGTCCGAGAAGAGCCTTCCAACAAGTCGTTCCATCTCGGCGAGGTTGGTCTTGGCGATATCGCGCATGAGCGATATGAGCGTAACGACGCGCGTGTCCGTGAGCCGATACATAACCTGCCGCCCCTCACGACGCGCGGTAACCAGGCCAGCCCGGCGCAGGTGCTGCAGATGCTGGGATGCATTGGCGACGGACAGGCCAGTGGTCTCGGCCAGCACCTCCACCGGCGCCTCCGCCTGCGCGAGACGCTCCAGCAACTCCAGCCGGTTACCGTTGCCGAGAGCACGACCGACCTGCGAGAGCACGTCGAAGAGCTGCTGCCGGTAGCCGGACTGGTCCACCCCTTCAGCCGCGGCCGTATTCGCTTGACGCTCACTTGACATCGAGTGGTCCTAGATTAAATATTCAAGTGCTCAATTGAATATACTAACTGGGGATGCGATGTCCAGCCTGATAATCATCAACGACCCTCCTTACGGAACCGAGAGGCTCTATAACGGGCTGCGCCTGGCGCATGCGCTGATCAAGCGTGGCGAGGATGTGACGGTCTTCCTGATGGGCGACGCGGTTGTAGGGGCTAAGCAAGGGCAGAAGACACCAGAGGGCTTCTACAACGCCGAACGCATGGTGCACCGCGTGACTGCCAAAGGGCGGGTACTCCTGTGTGGCACCTGCATGGACGCCCGCGGCATGACTGACAAGGAAACCGTCAAGGGCGCCGAGCGAAGCACCATGGACGCGCTGGCTGAAGCCACCGTGCAAGCGGACCAGGTGCTCGTGTTCTAGGCCGGGAATGAAAGCGCACGACACCGTCTCAGGCCAAAGGCAGGGGGCAAGTAAGTGACCGCGACGCGCCTCGAGAAGATCAACGTGGGCATCCTGGTGACGGCCCAGACGCTTTTCATGATCGCTTCCATCACGGTTATGACGCTGAGCGGGGTCGTCGGCCAGCAGCTGACTCCGAACCCGGCACTCGCCACGTTGCCGATCGCCATGATGATGATTGGCACCGTGGCCTCCACCCTGCCCGCCTCGCTATACATGAAGCGCGTCGGGCGGCGGGCGGGCTTCATTACGGGCGTTAGCCTCGGCGGTGTGGCCGGCGGTCTGGTGAGCTTTCTGGCCATTGTCCTGGAGGCTTTCTGGCTGTTCTGTGCCGGCAACCTTCTGCTTGGGCTCTACCAGGGCTTTGCCATGTACTACCGCTTTGCCGCAGCGGATGTCTCCAGCCCATCCTTTCGCAGCCGCGCCATCTCTTACGTCATGGCGGGGGGCGTCGTGGCGGCCTTTCTGGGCCCATGGAACGCGAGCGTGGCCGCGGACTGGATCGTGGCGGTACCGTCAGGTGGCCCATACCTCGTCATCGCCCTGCTGGCGACCGTGGCCATCGGGCTGCTGGCGTTTCTCAGAGTGCCCGGGAGCGGTGAACCGCGGCCCGGCGACCTCCAGCGTCCGATGCCCCGGATTGCAGCGCAACCGGCTTTCCTTGTGGCCGTTCGCGCCGGCGCCGTCGGCTATGCGGTAATGATCCTAGTCATGACCGCAACGCCTCTGGCAATGCGGGCGCAAGGGTTCGGTATGTCGCACGTTGCGACCATCATGCAGTGGCACGTTCTCGGGATGTTCGCGCCTTCCTTCGTCACCGGCAGCCTAATCGCGCGCATCGGCGTTACGCACGTGCTCCTGGCCGGGACGGGCCTGCTGGCCGGATCGGTCTGAGCCGCCAACCTTGGGGTGACTATGGCGCACTTCTGGGTGGCGCTCGTCCTGCTCGGCATCGGCTGGAACTTCCTGTTCGTTGGCGGCAGCGCGCTTCTCGCAAGCCTTCACACGGAGGCGGAGCGTGGCAAGGTGCAGGTCGTGAACGATCTCATCATCTTCTCACTGGTCGCGCTGGGATCGCTGATGTCCGGGGGGCTTTTACACACTTCCGGGGACGCTACCTGACTCCGGTTCGCAGCAGTAGTGTGCCGGCATGTGTCGCCGGCCACGGGCGCGCGCCGGTGAGCAGCTATCCTTGCTGCAGCGGTCGTGCATCGGCAGAACCACGACCGTCAGCGATTGCGGCTGGCGAGGTAGCCCGGCATGTGCGATTCCTCCTCCAGGGTGCAGCATGCGGGTGCAGACAATCCCGCGGTGGTGCTCGAGCAGACCGACTGGCAACGCCTCGTCGCCGCACACGCGGAGCTGCTGCGGGGGCTCGCCGAGCGCACTGAGCGGGGCGATCAGTTCACGCTGCCGGACCCGGCCAGCGTCGCCGGCGCCTACGCCAGCGTCGGCTGGCAGGCGCTGCTGCAGCCGCAGCGGCTGGTGGCGGCGCAGATGCGGCTGCTGGCCGATAGCGCAAGCCTGTGGCAGTACATGTACGCCCGTCTGCTCGGCGTCGAGGCCCGCCCCCCGGCGCTGCCGGAGGCGAAGGACCGCCGCTTCCAGGCCGAGCCCTGGAGCGGGAATCCGTACTTCGATGCCCTTCGCCAGGGCTATCTGCTGCTCGCCGAGGAGCTGCTGGCGGCGACGCGCGATGTCACCGCGGGGCTCCCCGAGCACGAGCGCCAACAGGCGCGGTTCTACACCCGGCAGCTGATCGAGGCCCTCGCGCCGAGCAACCATCCGGCGGGGAACCCCCAGGTGCTCCAGGAGGCGCTGCGCACCGGCGGGCAGAGTCTGCTGCGCGGCGCCGCGAACCTCCTCGAGGATGTCGCCCGCGGCAACGGCCAGCCGCGGATCCGCCAGGCCGAGCGCAGCGCTTTCGAGCTCGGCCGCGACATTGCGGCGACCCCCGGCCAGGTGATCTATCAGAACGCCCTCTTCCAGCTCATCCAGTACACCCCCACCACCGACGAGGTGGCGCGGCGGCCGCTGCTCATCGTCCCGCCCTGGATCAACAAGTACTACGTGTCAAGGGTCATCCAAATTCCTGATTAGCAATGAGCCTCAGCCCGTATGATTCGCATTGGCTGCGGTGCGCAGCTGGCGGCGGCGACGAGCAGCCGCGCCGGCAGGGCGGCGAGGTCGAAGCGGCGGTTGAAGCGATAGGCGAACGCCGCGAGATAGCGCGCGGCGTACTTGCGAAAGCCGAGGGCATGGTGACAGCCAGAGAGGCTCGTTTTGAGGTTGCCGAGCACGGTGTTGATCCAGCGGAACTCGGGCAGTTCGCTCGGCTTGCGCGCGGCTACCACCGTCGGGCGATGCGTGCAGCCGGCGGCGGTGACGCCGCGAAAGCACGCCAGGCCGTCCGAGGAGACCGTGCTGCCGGGCACCACGCTCGCCTCGGCCCAGCGCCGCACCGCCTCGGTGGTGAACGTCGCCACGGGGGTGAGGCGGGTACGCAGGGGGTGGCCTTCGTCGCTGAGCGAGACGGCCGCGAGGAAGGCGACCTTGTTCTCCGAGCCCCGGCCGGACTTGCCGCCGCATCGTTCGCCGCCGAGGTAGGCGTCGTCGAGCTGGACGTGGCCGGCGAGGCGGTAGCGCTGCTCACGCTCAGCCATGGCGGCCATGAGCTTGTGGTGCATCAGCCAGGCGCTGGGGTAGCTCACCCCGAGCTGGCGCGCGAGGGCGAGCGCCGAGAGCCCCGTCTTCGCCTGGCTGAGGAGGTAGATGGCGAGGAACCACACGGTCAGCGGGAGCTTGGTGCCCTGCATCACGGTGCCTGCGATCAGTGAGGTCTGATGGCGGCAGCCGCGGCACTGGAACAGCGTATGGGTGCGCCCCTGCACGCGGCTGTACGCCGCCCCGTGACAGCGCGGGCAGCGGAAGCCCTCCGGCCAGCGTGCCTGCTCGAGGGCCGCCGCGCACTGCCACTCCTGCCCGTAGAGCCGGAGGAACTTGGGCATCGAGAGGCCGGGCTGAAACTGGATGCGGTTCATGGGCATGGGGCGATCCTCGAGCATGAATACTGAACGTATGATCAGTATATGCGGCACCTCCGAATCGCACCAGCAGACTCTAGCTGACGATCGTTGCTAATCAGGTCCAAATTTCCCCAGTTGTGGTCACTGAAAATTCCCCACCTGCTGGGTTTCGGCGGCCGGCTCCTCGGTGCGGACGAGCCCGGCCTTGAGCTTGTCCTTGAGCCGGTAGGAGTTGCCCCGGATGTTGATGGTCACTGCGTGGTGGAGCACGCGGTCGAGGATCGCGGTGGCGATGACCCGATCACCGAAGACCTCGCCCCAGGCGCCGAAGCTCTGATTGGAGGTGAGGATCATCGGGCCCTTCTCGTAGCGCCGGGAGATGAGCTGGAAGAACAGGTTCGCCCCCTGGCGGTCGATGGGCAGGTAGCCGATCTCGTCGATGATCAGGAGCCGCGGCACGGTGTAGGTCTTGAGCTTCTCGTCGAGCTTGCCCTCATGCAGCGCCTTGGTCAGGGTGGCGATCATGGCCGCGGCGGTGGTGAACAGCACCCGGTAGCCGTGAGCGATCGCCTCCAGCCCCAGGGCCACGGCGAGGTGGGTTTTGCCCACCCCGGGCGGGCCGAGGATGATGACGTTCTCGCCGTGCTCGATGAAGTGGCAGGCCGCCAGGCTCGTGAGCTGTTTCCGGTCGAGCGAGGGCTGGTAGGCGAACTCGAACGCGGCGAGCCCCTTCACGAACGGGAAGCGCGCGAGGTTGGTGCGCATGGTGACGTTCTTGGCGGTCTTGGCCGCGACCTCCTCGCCGAGAATCTGATCGAGGAAGTCGGCGTAGCTGAGCTCCCTGGTCGCTGCCTCCTGCAGCAGGGCCTCCAGGCGTTCCTGGCTTTTGAACAGCCGCAGCCGATGCAGGTGCTCGCCGAGGCGCTCGAGCTGTGCGGGGTTCATGCGTGGTTCTCCAGGCCGCCAGCGGCGGCCAGGTGATCGTAGACGGCCAGATCCCGAATCTCGACCTCCAGGCCCAAGTCGGCGCGCTGTGTCGCCGCGGCCGGCGTACTCAGTGTGCGCCGCGGGTTGCGGGCGATCGCCCCGGGGCCGTGGGCCGGGTCGATGTGCATGGCGTGGGTGCCCTCCAGGGCAGCGTGGGCTGCCACGGGCTCGCCGCGGTGGTAGAAGACCAACTGCGCCCCTTGTCGCTCGACCTCGACGCGCTGGCCGATCAGGCGGAACGGCACCGAGTAGCGGTTGGTCTGGTAGCTGACCAGGTAGTCGTCTGCGACCACCCGAGTGGCGCGCATGCCGAGCCAGAAGCTCGGCTGGCCCGCCGTGGGGATCAGCGCCGGCGCTTCGCGCTGGAAGCGCACGGCGGGTTGTTCATGGGTGGTGCCGTGGAGGCGCTGATCGGCGATCTCGGCGGCCCACTGCTGGAGCTGTTCGTTGAGATCCAGCTCGTCGACGAACGTCCTGCCGGGGAGGAAGTTGCGCTTGAGGTACTTCACGCCGCTCTCGACCTTGCCCTTGGTCTGCGCCCGGTAGGCACGGCATAGCCGTGGCTCGAAGCCCCAGTAGTCGGCGAAGCTCTTGAACGTCGCGTTCCAGCGCACCCGCCCGTCGCCACCGGGATGGCAGACGGTGCGGGGCCGATCATAGAGATGCTCCCGGGTGTGGCCGCCGAAGTAGGCGAACGCCTGCTCGTGGGCATCGAGGAACTGGCGCAGCGCCTCCCGCGGATAGGCAAGATGGAACGCCCGGCGGGAGAAGCCGAGGGTCATCACAAAGAAGTGCTGCACCGTGACACCGCGGCGGAAAGGCACTCGCGACTCGCCCCAGTCGATCTGACTCTGCCCGCCCGGCGGCGTCTCAAAGCGCAGCAAAGCGCGCTGGGCCTGCTCACGCACGGCCCGCAGCGGCTTCACGAACCGCTTGACCGTCTCGTAGCTGCCCCGGTAGCCGCGGCTTGCCTGCAGCTCCTGGAAGAGGATCCGCGCCGAGTAGTCCACGGCCGGGGCGCGCTCACACAGATACGCTTCGTGCTCGCGCAGCAGTGTCGCGGTGGATCGTTCTCGCTGGTAGCGGCGGTAGGACGGATCCCGAAGGCAGCGCCGGATGGTCTTGCGATCCAACCCGAAGCGCCGGGCCAGCTCCGAGATCGACACCGGCTCTCGGGCCGCCGTGCAGCGAATCTCATCGAAAAGCTCCTGGCGCACCATGGCTGACTCCGCAGGTGAGTGACCTGCCTGCATCGTGCGCCCGGGAACTTGCTTCGCCATCGTCATGGCTCTCCCTCCTCAGTGCGGAGGGTGGGGAAAATTCAATGACCGTACCTGGGGATTTTTGAATGACCGATGACAACTACGTCCTCGACCTCGTCCCCAAGCGCTCGTTCGTGCGTTGGGCCGTGGCGCAGGGCCAGACGGTGTTCGTCATCTCCTGGGTGAACCCGGACGAGCGCTATGCCGACGTGGGCTTCGAGGACTACCTAACTGATGGCGTGGTCGCGGCCATGGACGCGGTCGGCGAGGCCACCGGCGAGCGCGAGATGAACGCCATGGGCTACTGTATCGGCGGCACCCTGCTGGCCTGCACCCTCGCCTGGCTCGCCGCGCGCGGGGACGACCGCATCGCGAGCGCCACCTTCCTCACCTCGCTCATGGAGTTCAGCGACGTCGGCGAGCTCTCGGTGTTCATCGACGAGCCGCAGATCCGCGCCATGGAACGCCACATGGCGGCCCTCGGCTACTTCGAGGGCACCCATCTCGCCACCGCTTTCAACCTGCTACAGGCCCGCGAGCTCATTTGGGGTGCGAGCGTGCACAGCTACCTGCTGGGCCGCGAGCCGCCCGCCTTCGACCTCCTCTACTGGAACTCGGACTCCACCCGCATGCCGGCGCGAATGCACAGCTTTTACCTGCGCAACATGTACCTGGAGAACCGCCTGCGCGAGCCCGGCGCCATTACCCTCGCCGGCGTCCCCATCGACCTCGGCCGGGTGCGTCTGCCGGCGTTCGTGCTCGCGACCGAGCGCGACCATATCGCCCCCTGGCGCTCCTGCTACCGCAGCGCGAAGCTCCTCGGTGGCCGCCGCGTGCGCTTCGTGCTGGGCGAGTCCGGCCATATCGCCGGCGCCATGAATCCGGCCGGGAGCGGCAAGTACGGGTACCGGACCAGCCGGCGCCTCCCGGCCCGCCCCGATGAATTCCTCGCCGCCGCCGAACACCACCCGGGCTCCTGGTGGCCGGAGTGGCGCGCCTGGCTGGAGCGCTTCAGCGGGGGCTCGGTACCCGCGCGCGCCCCCGGCGACGGCGGACTCGCCCCCATCGAGCCGGCGCCTGGGTGCTATGTGCGGGTGCAGGCGCACGAGCCGGCACCGGTCGCGGGCGCTCCGGGGTCACCTGCACGGCGCCCCGGCGCAGTTACTGTGCGGGGCTCCGGATCAAACTGAGCGCACCTAACTGCCGATCAGTCGTCATTTCGGGGGCAGGTCACTCGGCGGTGGAATCGATCAACGGCGCCACCGCCACAATCGCCGCCGACTGCGAGCATTCGTGCTCGCGCCGATGCTCGGCCACCAGAGGAACCGCCCGCGCTCGGGCCTCCGGGGAAAATCGGTTCACTGTACTCTTGACCCGATCATCTCAACCTATCGGGTCACCGGAAATCGCGGGGCGGTTCAGGGGCTCGACATCGGGAGCGCGGGCGATGCTTGTCTCAAACGCGGGGCTCGGCGGCGTAATAGGCACAGGGCGACGGGTATTTCGTCTGATCAGCTTATGCGTCACGTCGGGTGTGTGACTCATTACGCAATGATGGAAGTGACGACACCTGACCGTTACGTTGTACGTGCCTCGAATCGCTCAAGAGCGCCCGGAGACAGTCGATACATCGGTCGAGGCAAGGACCTTTGTGCGGATGATTCGAAAGGTCCTTGCGGGAGTGATATATACCGGGCCCAAGCCCTGCCTGGTGATCAGTGGCGTATGTCTGCCCGTGGGCAGTCCACGTCTTACGTGACACCTTTGGGAGGGCGCGACTCATGCGAGTCAATGAGCCGGTTACGCAGAATAATGTCCCCGTGCAAAGCGGGGCTAATATCCTTTCCACCACCGATCGAAAGGGTCGGATTACCCACGTCAACGAAGAGTTCGTCGAAATCAGCGGCTACAGTCGCGAGGAGCTGATCGGCCAGCCTCATAATCTGCTGCGTCATCCTGATATGCCGCGGCTGGCATTCGAGGACTTCTGGCGCACGCTCGAGGCGGGGCGCTCATGGATGGGCCTGATCAAAAATCGCTGCAAGAATGGCGATCACTACTGGGTCAAGGCTTTCGCGACACCGATTCGGGATGCCAATGGTGAGGTGACTGAATATCAGTCAGTTCGCACGGCAGTTGCGGACACCTACGCCCTGAAGCGGGCCGAGCAGATCTACGGCCATGCACGTGCGAATGAGCCCGACAAGGGCAAGCTGAGCGAGGCGTACCGCCGTCCGTGGCGCCCGAGTCTTGTGGCGTACCTCGTGGGAGCCCAGGCGGTTCCTTTGATTGCGCTCTTGGTCATGGCCTTGATGGGCGCAATGCCTCCCGTTGCTGGGGCGACTTTGGCTGGCCTAATCGCCGTACCAATAGCAGTCGCTATATGGTGCTCGAAGCCCTACTCCGCGCTGGTAAAGGAGGCGAGCGCCATCGTTGACGATCCGCTCGCTGAGGCCGTGTTCGTTGGTCGCCACGATGGGTCGGCTCGAATACGGCTCGCCATGATGAAAGTGAGAACGGAACTGGATGCGGTTACCAAGCGGCTATCCGACACGTCACTGGCAATCGGCATCGCCGCGGGCGATGCCGAAGACAATACACGCCAAGCTGCATCCGCCATGGCGAAGCAGAGCGCAGAAGTCGAGGGCGTGGCCAGCGCTAGTGAGGAGATGTCCCAAACCCTTCAGGAGATCTCCCGAAATACCACAGAAACGGCAGATACAGCGGGCGAGGCGACGAAGCAGGGTCAGGAAGCAAGGCAGCGTATGGAGACAACACGCGAGGCCATGAACCGCTTGGAGGGGCAAATACATCGCTCGACTGAACTCGTCAACACGTTAGCCGCGTCCGGACAAGAGATCGAGAAAGTCCTTACGGTTATTAATGGCATCGCAGAGCAAACAAATCTTCTGGCGCTCAACGCATCAATTGAAGCGGCGCGGGCTGGAACAGCAGGACGGGGATTCTCCGTTGTCGCCGAAGAGGTCCGAGTGCTCGCCGCGCGGACACAGGAGTCTACCGATGAGATTCGAAGGATAGTCGCGACGGTCCAGGACAGTGCAGAACATGCGACCGAAGCGATGGCAGAGAGCCATCGGGAGGCGGAGAGCACTAGGGCACTCATGGTGAACACGGAGGACCAACTTCAGGAGCTAGTGGCGGCCGCGGAGGCGATCTCGTCACTCACCACGCAGATCGCGAGCGCCGTCGAGGAGCAGACTACCGTCGGTGCCCAGATGTCCCAGAATATAAGCGAAATCAGCGAGCTAGCCAAGGCTGCCACGGGCGGTGCAGACGCTTGCGTTAACCGGATCGGCTCGGTCGTCGAAGAGGTTGGTCGGATGCGCGGACTGATTCAACAGTTCCAGCAATAAAAGACGAAAAATACTTGTTTTAACCGAGTGCCGAATGCGCTTGGATAATGGGCTGATGACAATGAGGCGCGCTTGAGCGACAGACTGGCTTCTGCTGCTAACGCGCCTATTAGTATTGGTTTGCAACTGCGACCCACTTGCGTATTCGGTCGATGAGGCGGGCAGTTCATGGCGTCGCAACGGGACAGCGTTGGCGCATCGCAGCAAAAGGAGACCATTCCGGCGGATGAGTTTGCCGGCATTGGTGAGGTGGCCTGCAAGCAGGTAATGCTTGAAGCGAGCGATGCGATGGTGTTAGCAACCTCGGAGGGAATCATAGTTGGCGCAAACCTTAGCGCCGCAAGCATGCTTGGCCGTAGCCAGGATGAGCTGACAGGAATGCATGTCGTTCAGCTCCATCCGGAGGAAGAGCGCAAGCGCGTGCTCAGCGTGTTTGAAGAACTACGTACGGTCGGTCACAGCCTCGTAGAGCACAGGGTCCTACGCGCTGATGGCTCGTTGGTTCATGCGGAGGTCTCCGGAACCCGAATTCGCGACCAGGGTACCGGAGAAATTTTCATGCTTGGTGTCTTCAGGGATATCGAAAAGCGGCGCGAAGATGAGAGTCGCCAACGCGCCGCCGTCGTGCGGGAGGTTCACCACCGCATCAAGAACCACCTCCAAGGACTTAGCGGTCTGCTCGCGAGACATGCGAGCAGGGAGCCTGCGCTCCAGCCCGCATTACGCGATGTTCAGGGTCAGATTCACTCCATCTCACTGATCCATGGGTTGCAGAGTCGACGCGGAAGTGAACAGATCTGGCTCTGCGATATGGTCCGCGGCGTTTGCCAATCAATCGAGGAGGTCTGGGGATTAATACAGCACATCACAGTGACGGTGAACACCACATCACCGGTGTACATCTCAACCGACGAATGCGTTCCAGTGGCCTTGATCGTGAATGAGCTGGTCGGGAATGCCGTCAAACACGGAGGGGGAGGTTGGTATAGCGTGAATGTGGAAGCCTGCGTAGAGGGGTCACCGGAGAAGGCCAGAGTAACCGTGCGCAATCGCGGCCGGCTCTCTGAGGCATTCGAGATCAGTCGTGGGCGAGACCTTTCTTCCGGGCTCGGTCTGGTTGGTGCGCTCATGCCTCGTGAGGGCGCGAAACTCGACATTCGTATGATAGACGGAAGCGACGAGGTCGTGTCCGTGCTGGACCTGACGCCTCCCGTTCTCGCGAAGCCGTTCGAACACGAGATCTGAAGGGAGGAGAGTTGCCGCGATGGAAATGGAAGGGACGAACATACTGATCGTGGACGACGATCGCCTGATTACCCTGACCCTTGTGCAGGGCCTGCGGGAGCTCGGTTACAACGCCTATGGCGCCCAGTCAGCTGGCGAGGCACGCCAGTTGATCGCTGAGCACCAAGTCGAGCTCGTCGTGGTGGATTCCAAAATGCCGGGTGAGTCAGGATCTATTTTTGCGCGCTGGCTTCGCCAGGAAACTGAGATCCCGTTTCTCTTTCTGTCCGCATATAGCGATAGGCAGACAGTGGAAGCTGCGGTTGACGCCGGCGCATTAGCATACGTCGTGAAGCCGGTACAGGTGAGCCAGCTGGTCCCTATGCTGGAAGCGGTAAGGGAACGCGCCCAAGAGATTGCGGAGTTACGTGCCAAAGAGCACAAACTGCAGAGGGCTATTGCTAGCAATCGGCAGATTAGTGTCGCAGTAGGGCTGATCATGGCGCGACATGGCCTACTCAAGGGAGAAGCCTTTGAGAAACTCAGAGAAAAGGCGCGTGCAAGACGCCGTAAAGTAGAGGATTTCGCCGCCGAACTCGTGGAGGCCGAGGAGTTGTTGTCAACCGCGGTGCGGTAGCAAATTCTCGCTAATAACTCAGAATCCACAACAGAGCCGGCCAATACCCCGCCACATTACTTGCGCTTCGCCCGTGCCCCGCGAAGCCTGATCAGTAGAAGCACAGTTGGTCGTTGCGTCGCGCATCGAGCGTTGATGCGTACGGCGGCCAATCGAGTTCGGACGGACTATGGCGTTCGAACTTGTTTGATTCGCGCTGTCATATACAGGGGCAAACAGATGGGTGACATTGAACACATGCCGAGCGAGGAGAAGGTACGCGTTCTTGCGAGCGCGCTGGAACAGATTGCGGATGCCGTTATCATTACGGACCGGCAGGGCGTGATCGGCTACGTGAATGAGAGTTTCGAGTCATTGACCGGCTACTCCAGAAAAGAGGTCATCGGAAAAAAGCCCAACATGCTGAAATCCGGTCGGCACGGGACGGAATTCTATAAGGAGCTGTGGGGTAATGTTCACGCCGGGAAGCCATTTCGTGCCGTTTTCGTTAATCGTAAAAAGGACGGAAAACTATATTACGAGTCGAAAACAATTACTCCGGTAAAGTCGCGGGGCCATGAAGTTACTCATATAGTGGCCACCGGCCGGGACATTACCGAGCGAGTGCAGATGGAACGCCGGTTACGAAAGCAGGCGTACACTGACAGTCTCACCGGGCTTGGTAACCGAAGCAGCTTCTGGGAGGCGGTACAGAGGGTTCTTGACTGTCCGCGCACGAGCAACGCGGCGGCGGTGCTGTATGTGGATCTTGATGGTTTCAAGGCGGTCAACGACACCTTCGGGCACGCGTGGGGGGACAAGCTACTAATTGCGGTGGGCGAAAGGTTGGCCAGCCTAGTAAGGCGACACGATGTGGTAGCGCGCCTAGGCGGCGATGAGTTCGCGATTTTGGCGATGGGCTCGGATGCTGGCGATTACGTGGAAGGGCTGGCGGAAAGACTTCTGGAGGCACTCGAAGCGCCTTTTGATGTGGCGGGGGTGGATACGTATCTCTCGGCAAGTGTCGGTGTGGCTGTCATTCCGGAGGGGGTGCTTGAGCCGGAGAGCGTCGTCCGCCGCGCCGATATCGCCATGTACCGGGCGAAACGTAGCAAGGCGACCTACTGCGTATACGAGGAAGGTATGCAGAGAGCGGTGGCGGATGCGTTCAATCTGAAGAACGATATCCGGCATGCACTTGATGAACAGCAGCTCTATCTGGTTTATCAGCCGCAGGTCGCGGCCACCACCGGCGAGATTCGGGGCGTTGAAGCCTTATTGCGGTGGGAACATCCCAAAATTGGGGATATTCCGCCAAGCAAGTTTATTCCGGTGCTAGAGGAGCTGGGTCTTATTCACAAGGTAGGGAGGTGGGTGCTGAAGGAAGCCGCGGCGCAATTGAGGGCCTGGCAGGATGAGGGGATTGATGTGCCGCGCGTTGCGGTCAACGTCAGCCCGGTCCAGCTTGAACGAGCAGCCTTCACAGAGGAGTTGTTGGAGACGCTTGCTGGCGCGGATGTAGCCCCGTCGTCAGTTGAGATTGAGTTGGTCGAAACAACGTTGCTTGCGGACATTGATGCGATGGGCGATCGACTCTTTGAGATTTCTGAACGGGGCGTATCGATCGCGCTAGACGATTTTGGTACGGGCTTCTCGGCGCTGAACCACTTACATCGGTTTCCCGTAAATGTAGTGAAGATAGATCGGACCTTCGTGGCCGGTCTTGGCTCTGCTAGGGAAGACGCGCGTATTATTGAGGCGATAGTGAGAGTGGCCGGGGACCTCGGTGTGGAGACGATTGGTGAGGGGGTGGAGACACAGCTACAGTTGGACCGACTTGTGGAGCTTGGGTGTAAATATATTCATGGTTACTTGGTGGCGTATCCGGCGAAGGCGGAGGGAATCGCAGGCCAGATTGGGGACGATCGTGGAGTGTGGAAAACTGTGCTTGAGTCTGAGGGTAGGGGGGTGATGCAATTAAGGGTGGGAACTGAGCGGTGACCGCCCGCTCCTGGCCGGAAAGAGTCTTCAACGATGCGGGGTGCGTCCGGTGAGCGCTACCTGGTTTGCGTCGCTGATTCCGAAGCGCTCTCTGTACGCCTGGGGCACGGCGCCCGTCCGGCGCTTGAACACGCGGCGGAAGTGGGTCACGTCCTCATAGCCCACAGCGTTCGCGATCTCCTGGATGGATTGCAGGTCGTTCTCCAGCAGGTGGCGGGACGCGTTAATGCGTAGTTGGTGGAGGTAATTGAGGGGTGACTCGCCGGTAACTGCCTTGAAGCGCCGGGCGAAATTGCTCGGGCTCATGCCGGCGCGCCGCGCCAGGTCGTTTACGCGCACGGGCTCGGCGAAATGCCGGAACAGCCATTCCTGCACCCGGTAGATCCGTTGGTCGCTATGGGCGGCCTCGGGCGGTTCCATGTCATAGCCCATCTGCCAGTAGCGCGGTGTCTGCAGGAGCAGTGCTTTCGCGGTTTCCACCGCAACGCGGTGTCCGCAGTGTTTCTCCACCAGGTAGAGGCTGAGGTCGACGCCGGCATACACGCCGCCGCTGCAGAGCAGGTTCCCCGATTCGGTGATGATGCGCTCGGGTTGCCACCGCACCTGTGGATAGCGCCTGCGGCAGGCGTCGGCAACACCCCAGTGTGTTGTCGCGGGGCGTCCATCGAGCAGGCCGGCCTCGGCTACCAGTGCGGCGCCCGCGCAGACCCCCGCCACGGTGGCGCCGCGGTCGTGCCAGTTGCGAAGCCATGGATAGAGGGCGGCGTGGGCTGGGCAGTCCGCTTCCAGGTCGACGCCTACCGCGGACACGATGACGATATCGGCGTGGTCGATGTCCCCGATGCTGCAATCCGGCGCCAGCCCGACGCCGGCCGCGGTGCGCACCGTGCGCCCGTCCTGGGAGGCGGTGCGCACGCGGTAGCGTGGCTGCGTCCGTCTGCCGCGCATTCGGTTCCAGAGGACGCCGGCCGTGCCGAACACCTCCAGCGGTGCGATGGCTGTCGTGGGCATGCCGTTGTCCACGAGCACTACGGTGACGTCGAGCATGTCGGGGATCTCCGGTTCGCCCTCGCTGCGGCGCGCGCGGGAGCCGGCATGACTATGCCTCCGCGCCTAGGCCCGAGCCGCCCATTTCCTCGGGCACATCCTTCAGCTTGGCCACGCCGTCGTGGACGCGCAACACCGCCTCCGCGTAGTTGACGTGCACCTGGGGTTCGAAGGGCAGGTCGGGAAGAAGGGCGGCATAGACGTCGACGAGGCCCATGGACGGATGGACGGTGAACAGGTGCCCGCCGCAGCGTCGGCACCACTTGCGCTGGCTGGCAGGCGTCTTCTCGTAGGTTGCTATGTTCCCGGCGCCGCCGGTGATTTTCAGCGCCTCCGGTGGCCAGAGTGTGAAGGCGTTGACCGGGCCCGCGGACCAGTGCCGACATGAGTGGCAATGGCAATAGCCCATCGCGGCGGGCTCGCCGTTCACGGCGAACTGCACCGCGCCACAAAAACAGCTTCCGGTGTAGGCTTGCTCTTTGATCATGGGACGTCCCCCCGCGTTGCGCGATTGCGTTGCCCGGCGTCCGGACCGCGGACGCAGGAGGCATTCTGGTTGCCGGGGGCGTGCTGGCCCAGTGTCAGAATCCGCATATCGCCGGGTCGATTCTGCTTCGGTACGGCCTTTCGCGGACCGCCCGCGTAGTGCTGGGGGACGGAGTTCGTGACAAGGGCGGGCGACCGGCGCGCCGACCGGCGATAGCGCTTCTTTGCGGGGAGTAGCCGCATCGAAGGACGCGGCTGGGTCCTGCGACAGGAAACGGCGAAAGCCGGCTTCGCGGTCGAGCAGTGGCTGGAAGCGGAGGCCGTGCGCCTCTGGTCGGACAGCGACGACCAAGTCTAGAGAATGCGTACGAGAAGAAATCGACCTAATTAGTGCACGTAGAGCACCCCAAAACCCACTTCTGCTTCGTAATCGCTGCGCACAATTGGGCTATCCCTGACATCGCTACTGTAGTGCTCGTATAGCGCCTCGCCAAAAACCTGCCATTTCTCGGTGACAAAATAACGGAAGGTATAGTTTATCCCGATAGAGCGAAAGCCACCGTCGAGATCGGTTTCATCCAGCCCAGAATTAGCTGCCTGTTCTGAGTCTATACCAAAGTCCCTATTAGCATAATCGCTATCGTGGAAAACCAAAACAAGACTCAGGTCTGACCCCGTACCATCTGTTTGATCACCGAAACGACGCCCAGCCCCGAAAATAACAAGATTCCCGTCCTCGCTAGTAATAAGTCGCCCGTCTAGCCAATAACGCCAGTCCGAATCAAAAAAAAGTCAGGAATTGGAACGCGAGCAGTTTAATAGGCACTGATCACTGTGAGTCCGATCTGGGTCGGGAGGCGCTGTTTTCAATCAGAATCTGAGTGCTTGAGCTGTATCGTCGCCTTCGGCGCCCTGTTGATGCTCCCGTACATGCGCGACTCCGGTGGCGTCGCCGGATTCAGCGGAATTGCGCTGCTGGCGGTCCTCTCGTTCGCACGTCCGGCACCGTACCGTCCGAGCCTGCGGCGGCTGGTGGACGGGATGATTGAAGGCGTCATGGCTGCCGCGAAGCTCGCACTCATCCTCGCGGCAATCGGCATCATCGTCCAAATGCTGACGACCACCGGCCTGGGCGTGACGTTGGGGCGGTTCATGATCGAGGTCTCCCGGGAGAGCCTTGCGGTCGGGCTAGTGTCTGAAGGCACTGGTGGTGTTCGTGCTGACGCTGTCGGCCAGCTTCATGATGGCCTGTTCATTGTACGGCGTACTGCGCGGGCGGCTCGGTTGGGCCGAGCGCCTGATCCTGCTGCTCGGGCCGGCAACCTTCCTTGCCTATCTGTTCATGGGCTCGGCCTGGCTCGGGATCGTTGCCCCTGCGCTGCTTGCGGTCGTCTACGCTTACCGGCGTCAGGTCGGGACGCCGATTGCGGCGAATGCCTAGTTTCGGCATGGCGTGCGCAGGCATGCGCGAGTGCGGCTGTCAGCCGCGGCAAGACTCAGGGCGGGCGCAACCCGTGCGGTCGCCTGCCGCCAGTTTCGGGGACCACCGAGGTCTCGTGTGCTGTGAGGTCACCGGGAGAGGAATTCATGAACCCTAGACTCAAGTTCGGCGTCCGGCTCAACATCCAAGGCGAAATGGGTTCGTCATCTTCGGGATTCGACTTCACTCTCGAGATGGCGCGCGCGGCAGAAGACCTCGGCTTCGACTCGGTGTGGATGCCCGATCACCTCGAGAACGCGCATCTTGATCGCTCCCGCCCTATCCTCGAGCACTGGACCACACTCACGGCCGTCGGCGCCCTCACGGAGCGGGTGCGCCTGGGTGGCCATACCTACAATGACAATCTGCGCCATCCCGGCGTGACCGCGAAGATGGCCGCGACGGTCGACCAGATCACCCAGGGTCGGCTCATCCTGGCGCCGGGATCGGGCTGGTTCGGCGACGAGTGCCATGCCTACGGGATCGAGTGGTTCGAGCCCGATCGTCGCAAGGCGCGGTTGCGCGAGTCCATCCAGGTCCTGCAGTCGTTGTTCACCGACGAGCGCACCACCTTCGATGGCGAGTTCTTCCGTCTGCAGGACGCCTACTGCAACCCCAAGCCGGTGCAGCAGCCCTATCCACCGTTCTGGATCGCCGGCGAGGCCCCGCTGACCCAGGAAATGGTCGCGGAGCTGGGGGACGCCTGGTTCATGTACAGCCGCCGACCGGAGCAGGTGGCGCGCATGGTGCCGCCCATGCTGGAGCGCCGGCGTGACCGCCCCCTCGGCGTAACCCTGTCGACTGTCTATCTGAGTGGAGACAGCGACGCTGAGGCGCAACGCTGGGCGGAGATGTATGCCGAGGAGCGCAAGCATCGCTTCACCGTGCCGCCCACGGTGGACGACGTTTTGGCCTCCAACCTGCTCGGCAGCCCGGAGCGCATACACGAGCGGATCGCGGAGTGGGCCGAGGCGGGTGTCGACTACCTCGTCATCCAGCCCATGCCGCCCATGGACGGCTTGCGCGCATTCGGCGAGAAGATCCTGCCTGCCTACCTGTAGCGGCGGGTTCCCGTCCGCGGCCTGGCGCCGAGCTTCTGAGAGAACCGGGCCGCGACTATCAGGAATCTCCGGCTTCTCCTGCCGGAGTGCTGAGCGTAGTGGGGGACGTCCAGTACCTCTTCCGACTTCCGCGCACTACGCCTC
The DNA here is from genome assembly GCF_020883455.1 of Spiribacter halobius. Lineage (NCBI taxonomy): Bacteria > Pseudomonadati > Pseudomonadota > Gammaproteobacteria > Chromatiales > Ectothiorhodospiraceae > Sediminicurvatus > Sediminicurvatus halobius. Next base: position 1,333,847 of record NZ_CP086615.1, read on the forward strand.
GCGGCTCACCTTGGAGTTTACGAGATCACGCGTGAGGCATTACCACGGCTCGTATCGAGCATGGCCGCCGGCCTGGCCGAAACTCACGGCCGCCTTGCCTTCACCGGTCGATTCTTTAGCTTCTGACATGCCATGCACCTTCCTACGTTCGCCGGCTAATGGCTGAGTTGCGCGGCGTTCGTGCTTTCACGTGCACGGGGGGCTAGTCCTGATCCCGCTTGTCAGACGCGATGCGCCATCGATACGTCGTTGAGCGCCGTTGCGCCGGTACCCACGCGCCGTCGGGTCAGACCCTGACTCCGAAACAAAGGAAGGCCCCGCGCGGGGGCCAAAAGCAGGAGGAGAGGTCGATGCCGTTGGCATCACCGGATTCTATGCAATCCGTGTGCCATTCGCTCACGTGGATGGCAGCCGGTGGGGCCGAGGGGCGGTGCCAGCGATTGCGCCGGCATGGGCCGGGGACGCTCCAGGGGCAGTCGCAGCACAGCGTAATCGGCCGCCATGCGCTCGGTCGCGCGAGTTGCAAGCCCTTGCTCCAGATCGGCCAGCACGGCGGGCGGCTGGCGCTCCGCCGGGATGACAAAGAGTCCCAGCCGGAGCAGCCGCTCTCCGAGTCGCGGCTGGCTGGTCAACACCACGAGGGGGGCCGCGAGCACCAGCCCGACGAGTACCGGCGTCAGTGCCCAGAAGAAACGGGTTGCGAGCGCCAGGGTGAAACCACCCCAAAACACGCCAGCGGCAGTGGCGAGGACAGTGTGGCGTAGCGCCTCGCTCCAGGGGACGGTGCGTCCGCAGCGGTTCTGAGGGTTCCAGGAGACACGGCGGCCGCATAGCACGCACGCCACGAACCAGGCGTGGAACGTCATCATCACCGGTGCAAGCACCACCGAGAACACCAGCTCCAGCACGGCGCCGGCGAGGAGCGGCGGCGCGCCGCCGAATGCCAGCCGACTGGCGCGTCGCCCGAGCGTCAGCGCCACCCCCAGCACCTTCGGCAGCACGAGCATGGCCACCACAATCCCCAGCAGCCACAGAATCTCGTCACCGCGAGTGACTGGCCAGCGCGGGAAGAGCTGGTAGCCGTCGACGAAGTAGTGCTCCGTGCGCAAGGCGCGCTGCAGGGCGTCCGCGGTGCTCGTCAGCAGCAGGGCAAGCCACAGGAAGGAGCAGCCATAGGCGAGGGCACCCATAAGGAAATACAGCCGATTTAGCGTGTGCAGACCGTAGGCGGCGAGCAGTCGCAGGTGTTGCAGATTGCCCTCGGCCCAGCGACGGTCGCGCTTGGCGTGGTCCAGCACGTTGCCCGGCAGCTCCTCGTAGCTGCCGCCGATCTCCGGCAGCAGGTAGACGTACCAGCCCCCGCGGCGCATGAGTGCCGCTTCGACGAAGTCGTGACTCAGGATCTCGCCCCCGAGGGGCGGGCGGCCGGAGAGCACGGGCAGGCCACAGTGGTCCATGAATGGTCGGGTGCGCAGGATTGCGTTGTGGCCCCAGTAGTTGGCGGTGTCTGTCTGCCAGAAGCTCATCCCGGTGGCGAGCATGGGTGCGTAAAGGGCCGCGGCGAACTGCTGCATACGCGCGAACGGCGTTCGCTGGCCCACCGGCTGGGGCACCGTCTGTAGGATCCCGGCGGTCGGATTCACCTGCATGGTGCGCACAAGCGTGGTGAGCGTACGGCCGCTCATGAGGCTGTCGGCATCGAGCACCACGAGATATTCATAGCGCTCGCCCCAGCGTCGGCAGAACTCCGCGATGTTGCCGGCCTTGCGTCCCTCGTTGCGCGTTCGGCGGCGGTAGTACTGTCCACTGCAACCCTGCAGGCGCCGGCAGAGCGCCGCCCATGCCTGCGCCTCCTCGGTGGCGATGGCCTCGTCGGTGCTGTCGCTGAGCAGGTAGAAGTCGAAGGCGCTGCCCTCGCCGGTGCGCTGCAGATCGCGGTAGACGGCCTCGAATCCTGCGATCACGCGGGTGACGTCCTCATTGTGGACCGGCATCACGATCGCGGTGCGCGTAGTGATTGGCAGATCGGCCGGCGCTCGGGCGGGAGCCGGTCGCAGCGATAGCGGGTCCCGCCCGAGGGCAAGCAGGGCCGCCCCGGTGGCTGCCGTGCAGAACGCAACGGCGATCCAGCCCGAGGTCACCGTGAACAAGGCGAGGATGACCCCCTCCAGTGGCGAGAGGCCGTTCGCTGCCAGGACGCCGAACATCAGGGCGACGAGATAGGCCGTGAGCCCGAGACAGGCGCTGAAGAACGCGAGTCTGCGCAGGCGCGGCAACGGCACCTCGAGACCCGTATGGATGGGCCACAAGGGATCGGCGAGAGAGTGGTTCGTGTGCATGCTGCTCTCCCGTCACCAGAAACCGGAACTCCCGCGGAGCACGCTTCCGTCCGGGGTCTCGTGGTTTCTGCCACCGCCGGCGCGGCGTCATCGGCGGTTGTGGAGAAGGCTTGGAGTGGCCGAGGTCGGCCTTCACTGCCCATTGCTTTGCAAGAGTCGTTCCCGGCGGCATCCGGCGGCGGTATGGAGGCGTCTTGGACGGGGCCGTGCGCATGCGGCGAACGCGCGTCGCCGAGCTGGGCTGATCGTGGCTGCGTGCTCGTTGCCGGCCGCAGCCCGGCTTGGCGGGACGGGGCGCCGTCTGGTCCTGTCGGAACGGGGCGCCGGCCAAGCCGCCGACGTCTCCGCCTTCCGCCACCGCCCGGTTGGCGACCAGCAGCGTCCCCACGCTAACGGATCTGTCGTGTGTCGGCGACGGAGGGGGCGCGCCCGGCGCTGCTGCGTCCCCGGCTTTCCGGGTTCCCTGCAACCGCGCTCGTGGCCGATCGGGCGTCGGCGACTCGCGACACTGTGACAGATGGCAAGGGCGGGCCTAGAGTACGGCAGCTTCGCTCGCAGGCAGGACGGTAATCCGTTTCATGGCAACCAGTGCGTGGTTTCTCCTTGTCGGCGGTCTGCTCCTTGCCATGGGCCTGACCTCGGATTTCCTGAAGCGGTTGCCCGTGACCAACGCCATGGTCTACCTCGCCGCAGGGGTGGTCATCGGACCGATGGCGCTGAACCTGTTCCATTTCAATCCTCTCGAGCAATCCGCGCTGCTCGAACGGATCACGGAGATGGTGGTCCTGCTGTCGCTGTTCACGGCGGGCATGAAGATGCCCGTTCCCGTGGACATGAAACGCTGGCGGTTCTCGATCTTGCTTGCGGTGCTGGGGCTCGCCATCACCGTCATCCTGGTTGCGGGCTTCGGCTACTATGCGCTGGGCCTGCCCGTCGGGGCCGCGCTTCTTCTCGGTGGATTGCTGGCGCCGACGGACCCGGTGCTGGCCACCGATGTCCAGGTCCGCCATCCCGGTGACCGAGACCGCCTACGCTTCGGCCTCACCTGCGAGGCCGGCATCAATGACGGCACCGCGTATCCGGTGGTCATGCTCAGCCTGGGGCTACTGGGGCTCCACGAGCTCGGCGGCGGCTTCCACTGGCTGGGTGTGGACCTGCTATGGGCAACGGTCGGAGGTGTGGCTATCGGCGTCGTCGCCGGAACCCTGGTGGGCTGGGGTGTCTGGGCGCTGCGCCGGAGAAACCCCGAAATCCGTCTCATGGGCGACTTCGTGGGGCTCGGCCTGATCGGGTTCGTCTACGGGGTCAGCCTGCTGGTGGATGCAGGCGGCTTTCTTGCGGTGTTCGCGGCCGCCATCGCCCTGCGCCAGACCGAGCGGCGGCTGCTCGGCCGGGTATCGGAGCGCTTCCGGCTGACGGATGGATCCCTGCAGTTCAAGGAGCAGCTGGAGCGGCTGTCCGTGGTGGTCTTGATCCTGATCATCGGCGGCACGCTGTTCCTGAACTCCTGGAGCTGGCGGGCCGTGGGCCTGGCCGCGTTCCTGTTCCTGGTGGCGCGCCCGGCAGGGGTGATCATCAGCGCCCTGGGTACCCGCACGCCGGCGCGGCATCGCCGGATGGCGGCGTGGTTCGGCGTGCGTGGCATCGGCTCTCTGTACTACCTGATGTTCGCCATCCAGTCGGGCCTTCCCGAAGACCTCGCCCTGGAACTCATCCACCTCACCTTGGTGGTGGTGACCCTGTCCATCGTCGTACACGGCGTCAGCGTGCGGCCTGCATTGCTGCACTATGCCGGGCGTGCCGATGCCGTCAGGCCGCCGAAACAACGGGCAGCGGCATCCCCGGCGCAACCCCCGGAGTGAGCCCGCCGGCACTGCACTGCCGGTCATGGAATGACGTGTCAGCTGACCGGTCTACCCGGGATTCCGGCGCAACGAGCTTTCACCGCACTGCATGCCGGCCCGAGCAGGCCTGGCGCGGCGTATACGCGGTGGATTCGCAGCTCGTTTCCCGGTTCCCCGCCGCGGGCACGCCAGTGTGCTCACCTTATGGGATACGCTTTGACAGTGAGCGCACCTACTTGGGGGCTGCTTGCCTCAGCTTCAGGGGCTCGCAGTCTGTAAGGCACCGTTTTTCACACTGCCCGCGTCGCGGCTTCCCGTCCCTGATCACGAATACTCGGTAACGAAAACGGCGAGGGAGCTCAGGCCATATGAACCCGATGGCCTACGCCGGCAACAAGGCGGAGGAGGCAGCGCACAACACCCGAGTACTGGCAATGTGCCACGGGGGGCGACGTGAACGGTTGAAGGCTGCCCCGGCCGCCGGCCGGGAGAGCGAGGGCGCCATGGAACCCGCACGGAGGCGGCGGTCGCCGGTATCACCCCAGCGGGCTTCGCACACCGGCGAAACCCGCCGCGAACACTAGAAGGATCAAAAGGTCGCTGCTCCAGCCCGGAGCCGACGAACCGCAATATCGTACGCGCAGGTTCATGCAGTGTGGGTGCGCGCAAGCCAATCCCTGTCATGAGTTTCAGTGATGAACGACGAATGCGAGATTCTACGGATTCACCGCGAGTGGATTGGGCTTGAAGAATCCGGAAAAGAGGAAGGGATCCTGAAGTTTTGTAGCAGGGACGTGGTTTGGCTTGTGCCCGGTCTGGGGGAAGTACAAGGCATTGAAGCGGTTCGGTCCTACCTCATTGCTCAGCCTGAGACAGTCATCGTCTCTATTGATACATTCAATGTCGCGGTCGAGGTGTCGAATGAGCTTGCGGTCAAGAGGGCCAGGTTTTGTACTACCTTCATGGATGGTGCTACAGAAGCGAAGGTCAGGGGCACGCACATTTGGACGCTCCGCAAAGACAGGCAGGAGGGTCAGTGGCAGGTGACCAGCGTCGCGTGGGTGATCGATGCGGAGACCTCATAGCCAGGCCAGTCACCGCGACGCCTGCTACATTGCGGCTTCGCCTCCATTCCTTGGCCGCGCATGCTGGCAGCGTTATGTGTCATTAGTAGCGCGCCATGGAGGTTCGTAGATGTCCCCGAAGTTCGAGCCCGGAAAAAATATCGCGATGAAGGTGCCCGTGCACGAGTATGAGAAGACTGTTGCATTTTATCGTGACGTTCTCGGACTGAAGACAATTCAAGATGATACGCCGAGCAGTACCGAGTCTGCGAAATTCGAGTTTGGCGGAAAGGTGCTTTGGATCGATAAGGTCTCTTCATTGAGCCAGGCGGAGATCTGGTTAGAATTGGTAACCGATCGTGGTGACGATGCCGCCCGACACCTGGAAGATAATGGGTGTATCCGTCGTGACGAAATCGAGGCGCTGCCACACGGCTTCAGGGGGTTCTGGGTCTCCAGTCCGTCAAACATCATCCATCTGGTGACTGAAAACGATGGCACATAGCCAGTCACTCGAGTTGGCTCTGGCCCTGGGCGGGCCTCCGCCGGACGGGGTTTTCGCTCCGATCCAGGCCCGCCGCTCAGCTTTGCGTTAGCCATTCGATGAGAGGGCCTTCTCGATGATTCTCAAGTCTTGACATGACAACCGCCTCCCAAAGCGGTCAGGTCAGGACGTGACCCAAGGAGAAGCCACTGATCTGGACTTGTAACGTTAAATTTGCGCCATGACTGAATCCTATCAGGTGCGCCGCGCCGCGACGGCGGATGCTGCAGAGATCGCCCGGCTATCTGTAGAACTCGGGTATGCGGCGTCGACCGGGGAAATTGCGGCTCGGCTGGTTGCTCTGTTGCCTGAACGACGGCAGTACGTTGCTGTGGCTGCTGGGCATGATGCTCTGCTCGGATGGGTCGCGGCGGAACGTCGACTGCTGTTGGAGTCGGGAGAGACGGTTGAGATCGTGGGCCTGGTTGTCTGCAGCTCCACCCGCCGATCGGGCGTTGGCAGAGCCCTGGTGGCCAGCGCCGAGCACTGGGCGTCGAGCCAGGGCATTGGTACGGTCACCGTTCGCTCCAATGCTGCGCGCGGCGAGTCCCATGCATTCTACGAGAGCATTGGCTACGCTCGGCAGAAAACCCAGCATGTATACGTAAAATCAGTGCGCGCCTGAGTTTGTTTTTCGGGCGGCGCGAGGGAGTTCGAAAGGTGCTTGAAGTGCCCTTTGAGGGTGGGTGTCAGTGCGGGGCGGTTCGATATGGCTGTGGTGCGCAACCGTTCGTCTCGTACACGTGCCACTGCCTGGCCTGTCAAAAGCTTACCGGGAGCGCATTTGCAACCTGTATTCAGGTTCCGGAGGAATCGCTCTCGATCGTGAAAGGCGCGCCTTCTTCTCGAGCAAGACCTGCCAACAGCGGGAACCGGCTAACCACCTCATTCTGTGCGGACTGTGGCTCAGCCCTCTACTCGGAAAATAGTGCCCGTCCACGGCTTCGTACGATATACGCAGGTACCCTCGATTGTGCGGCGGACGTCGAAGTGAACGCACACATTTGGACGAAGCGTCGTCTGCCTTGGGTCGTCCTGCCGAAAGGGCATCGTGTGTTTTCCGAGGCGGGCGATTGGCGGGAGGACTATGCTGCTGATCCGTCCCGCTTGGAGCGATAGCGGCCAGCCCAACCCTCTTTGCGCTCAGGCCCAACGACAGTGCGCCGGCGGGCTGCCCTCAAAGGGCCGCCGCCGAAAGCGGCGGCGGCCCGGCGCGCGCGGCGCTTACTTGACGATTGGCTCGGATACTCTATTCGCCCGCTTGCGGGGCCTGGTAAGCATCTTGGCAAGCGCCTTGTCGGCCTCGGCCTTGGCGAGCCGCCGCTCGAGCTCCTCCAGCCTCCGACCCTGCTCTGCGAGGAGGTCGCGCAGCCCGGCGCAGCAAGCTTCGTCGCGCCGCGGGATGGCGGTTGCCTTGACCGAGCCGAAAATCTCCCAGTCGCCCTCGTTGCGCCAGCGTCGAGCGAAGGGGATCGGCGCGCCCCCCATGGACTCAAGCTGTCCGTGGGAGAAGCGGAACACCGCGCTTCCGATCTGATCGTCCATGTTGCCGAAGGCCCCAATCCAGTCGAGCACGCTCACCCCGTCGGCGATTGCATCCTTGACTGCGCCGCCGATCGCGTCCGAGAGCGCCGCCACGTCCGCCTCGGTCGGCTCCTGCTTTGAGATTCCGAGCGTGCCAAGCAGGGAAGCGAGCCGGTCGCGCACGTTGCGGTCAAGTGCCTCGTGGCCGCGCTGGATGGCCGAGGCCGGCGTGCCGTCCTCCTCCATAAGCACCGCAATCACGCCCATCATGCCGCCGACCTCGCGCAGCGCGCCAAACTGCGTTGTCAGCGGGATTGGCTTCAGGACCGTGCGCCATTCCCCGATGATCGCGGGAATCGCCACTGTGTCGCCTGCATCCACGCTCGAGGTCCCGAGATTGCCATGGTTGCCGGGTGTGCCGATTACCGTTGGCGGTCCCTGAAGGAAGGGCGGTGCGGGGCCGTCGGTGTTGACGACGAGAGTCTCGCCGTCCGCCTTGAAGAAAACCGTCCAGAGATAGGGCTCGGCATTGCCGGGACCGTCGCCTTCGTCGTAGCACCGAATTCGTTCCAGCTTAAGCTCCACATTCAGGTCGAGCATTGTAATTACTCCGTCGGTCGCCGACAGTGCGGCAAGTTTATCTGCACTCTCGATCGTGGACTCTTCAGGATCGAAAATTCGGCACGCCATTGCCCTGAGGCCGACGGCTCGACGGCACTGCGTTATTTTTTGAGCATCCAAGGAAAGCGGCGAAATGTCCAACGAAAGGCGACGTGCGGTTTGCTTCGCGTTCCAGTTGCGGGGGAGTGGCTCAGCCGGTCCGGAAAAAGCACGGACCTCTGCGCCGTCAGCCGCGGAGGTTCCGCATTTTGGGCCGGTTGCCCGGGCCACTGCACGGGGTTCACGCGGCCTCAGCGCAGGTTAAAAAAGACAGGATGAACAGCACGAACATCACGACACCGACCGGGCAGCCGGTGGACTTCCTCAGTTGGAATGGACGCTCGGGCGCTATGCTCCCTGCGCGGGCGGGGCTTGACCCAAGCATCTTCCGGCTCGCGCGTCACCTCGGTAAGGAGCACCAGCATGGATCGCGTTGGCGGTGATGGCGGTCGCGTCCCGGCGCCGGGCCACGTCCCAGGCGCTGGCGCTCCAGGAGCAGCCGCCTCCTTGGAGCATGCCCCCGATGCCGTACTCGTCACGTGCATGCCGCGGAAACTGGCGTGTGGAGCGCATCGTGACGGGTGGGGTGGTGCGCAGCCATCCGGACCCGGCGCACCCAAGTTCATCAGGCTACCCGCGGATTCGGGTGGTATAGCAGCGGTCGGGGCTTAGGAAATCAGCGAGTTGCACGGGACTGTCCGCGGGGGCCGTGTTGTGCCAACTTTGGGTTTGCCGGGTCTAGCCAAGAGCGCTCATTGCAAGGCGAATGTCGCCGTTGTAGCGTTGCGCCATGTTTATCCGCTCCTCGCGCTCCCAAGGCCGCACCTACCTGCGACTGGTCGAGGGCTATCGCGACGCCCAGGGCCGGACACGGCATCGCCAGATCGCCCAGCTCGGACGGGCCGATCAGCTCACCGAGGACAAGGTCCAGAGCATCATCCGCGGGCTCAAGCGCCACACCGGCCTGCCGCTGGTCGACAGCGAGAGCGCGGAGTTCGAGCCGAGCCGCTCGTTGGGCGGCGCGTGGCTGCTCACCGAGATCTGGCGCGCGCTCGGTCTCGACGAGGGGCTCGTACGGGCGCTGCGCTCCTCCTACCGCCAGTTCGACCTCGAGGCGGTCATCCGCGCGATGGTGTTCAACCGGCTGCTGGATCCGCAGAGCAAGCTCGGGGTGCTGCGCTGGCTCGAGCGCGTGCATCTGCCCGGCGTCGATCAACGCCGTATCGACCACAATCAGCTGCTGCGCGCCATGGATGCGCTGATCGAGCACCGTGAGGCGGTCGAGGCGGTGGTCGCCGAGCAGATCCGCCCGCTGCTCGATCAGGACCTCACCGTGACCTTCTACGATGTGACCACGGTGCGCATCCACGGCGAGCACCGCCTCGAGGCCGATCTGCGCCAGCCCGGGATGAGCAAGGACACCGGCGGCATCGCGCGGCAGTTCGCGCTCGGGGTGGTGCAGACCGCCGAGGGGCTGCCCATCGCCCATGAGGTGTTCGAGGGCAACGTGGCCGAGAGCAGGACGCTCGCACCGATGATCACCCGGCTGCTGGAGCGCTTCCGCCTGCAGCGCGTGGTGGTGGTCGCCGACCGCGGGCTGCTGAGCCTCGACAACGTCGACACCCTGGAGGCGCTCGGCCGCGAACAGGGCCTGGCCGTGGACTACATCCTCGCGGTGCCCGGGCGGCGCTACGGCGAGTTCACCGAGCTGATGGCGCGCCTGCACCCCGAGCTCGCCCGCGAGGCTGAGGCCGAGGCCGGCGGCGGGGAGGCCGTCACCGAGACCACCTGGGCGGGGCGGCGGCTGGTGGTGGCGCACAATCCTGAGCGCGCCGCCGAGCAGAGCGCCCACCGGCGCCGGCGCATCGAGCGTGTTGATGAGCTTGGCCAGCGCCTCGCCCGGCGCCTGGACAACCAAGACGCCGGCAAGCCCGGGCGTGGGCGGCGCTCCTCGGATCGTAGCGCCTACCAGCGCTTCCACAAGGCGGTCGTCGAGCAGCGCCTCTCCGGGATCATCAAAGCGGACCTCACCGCCCCGGCGTTCCACTACGAGATCGACGAAGAGGCCTGGGCGGCGGCTGAGCGCCTCGATGGCAAGCTCCTGCTGGTCACCAGCCTCGAGGACCGCGAGGCCGGCGAGATCGTCGAGCGCTACCGCAGCCTCGCCGACATCGAGCGCGGCTTCCGGGCGCTGAAAGGCACCCTCGACATCGCGCCGGTGCATCACCGCCTGCCCGAGCGCATCCGCGCTCATGCGCTGATCTGCTTCCTGGCGCTGGTGGTCTACCGCGTGCTGCGCATGCGGCTGCGGGCCAATCCCCCGGCAGACGTACACAGCGTCGAGAGGCTGCTGGAGAGACTGGAGACGGTGCAGCTGCACCATCTCACCCTGGATGGCGAGTCGATCCAGGGGATCTCCATGGATGCCGCCCAGCGTGATCTGTTCAAGAGCCTGGAGGTGACGCCGCCGCGCCGCGATATCGCCGTGTAGTTGTGCCAACTCGAAACTCCAGGCCCCTGGCATCAACTACTTATGGCCGCGGCTGATGAACTTGGGGGCGCATTACTGGATCGAGGACGAGGACCTGAACCGGGTGGAGATCCGGCCAGGCGAGCGCATCGCGCCGTATGTGGGCGATCGCGTGCGGGTGACGGGGCGCTTCAGCTACGCACCGGATGCCGGTCGCGTGATCGAGGCCGATGCTGTCGCCGTGGAAGAATCCCGAGAGCAATAGGAATACGCCGCCCGTGCGAGATCGGGGATCCATGAGCACGAACACCATTCGGCAGAATCAGCGCATGACCCGCTTCGATGGCCACGATGAGGTATGGCTGTTCGGCTACGGGTCGCTTATCTACAAGGTGGATTTCCCCTACATTGCCGCCGTGCCGGCGAGCATCACCGGCTGGGTGCGGCGATTCTGGCAGGGCTCCCACGATCACCGGGGCACGCCCCGGGCGCCGGGCCGAGTCGCCACTCTGGTCCCTCAGCCGGGCGCGGTCTGCCAGGGTATGGCCTACCGCGTGACACCGGCGGTGTTCGGACGCCTCGACTATCGCGAGAAGAACGGCTATCTGCGGTTTGCCACCGAGCTCACCCTGGCCGACGGTCGTGCTGCCGAGGGTCTGGTGTATATCGCCACCGCGGACAACGAAGCGTTTGCCGGCGAGGCACCGCTTCCGGATATCGCCCGCCAGATTGCCGAAGCCGCCGGCCCCAGCGGTTCCAATCGTGAGTATCTCCTGCGACTCGCCCAGGCCCTGCGCAATCTGGGTGCGGACGACCCCCACGTCTTCGAGCTCGAGCGTCTGGTGAAGGGAGTCCGCCCGCCATCTCCACGCCCGCAGCCGTGAATCGCTGAGATATGCGGGCTAGTCCCGCCAGACGGCCGTGATCAGGTAGTCCGCCTCGCCCTGCGGGGTCCGGACCGTGAACGCCTCGTTGACCGATTTGCCGAGGGCCGCCCGGGCGAAGGGCGAGTCCACGCTGATCCAGCCGGCGGCCGGGTCGATCTCGTCGGCGCCGACGATGCGATAGCGCGCGAGGTCCCCCGCATCGTCCTCGACCTCCAGCCAGACGCCGAAGAATACGCGCTTGGCGTCGGCCGGGCGCTCTCGGACCACCGTAAGGGCATCCAGGCGTTTGCTGAGGTAGCGGATGCGGCTGTCGATCTCGCGCAGCTGCTTCTTGCCGTAGATGTACTCCGCGTTCTCCGAGCGATCGCCCATCGCCGCGGCCTCCGCCACGGCCTGCGTCACCTGCGGCCGGCGCACCCGCCACAGCCAGTCCAGCTCGCGGTTGAGGCGATCCCAGCCCTCGGGGGTGATGTAGGGCGATGACTTCGGTCTGGGCGGTCGATAGCGGCCCATGCTCTCCCCGTTACATGATTGCGAGCAGCGCCCGGCTGGTCATGGTGGCCGCTCCGCGCGCGTTCGCCAAGATGCCGGACGCCGAGGCGGGCTAGCAGCCCTTGGCCATGGAGGCTTCCGAAGTTGCGGGCGGCATGGCCGATGGGGAAAACTGGGATGAGGCTGTGGCCGACGCTCATGCGTCCCGCGCCGGACGGCCTGGCGTTGGATCGTTTGCATGGACATCGATAAGTACAGAGTAGGGCTGGCCGAGCGGAAGCATATCCGTGTGCTCCCCGACATAGAGCGTGCCGCTGCCGCGCGGTTTCCCGATGAGGTGCTGACACCCGAGATCCGCACGAGCACGGTGCCTGTCGAGCAGCTTGAAGCGGCTCATGCCGAGGGGCGGCTTTGGACGGCGGTGACCGCAACGGGAGAGCCGGTCGGTTTTGCAATCGCTATGCGTGAAGCCGATACCGCGTTTCTGCAGGAGATCGATGTTCATCCGGCCCATCAGAAACGAGGGCTGGGTCGGCAACTCATTGCGCATGTCATCGATTGGGCTCATGCGCAGCAACTCGCCTGGCTGACCCTCACGACATTCGAGTACGTGCCCTGGAATGCACCCTTCTATTCGCGGCTTGGTTTCCGCAAGCTCACAGAGTGCGAACTGAGTCGTGAGCTGCGAGAGCGTCTCGAGGAGGAGCGGGAACGAGGGCTCCGCCAACGTGTCGCCATGCGGCTTGAAATTGGCCTCGAGCCACCGGGCGATGCCACGCATGCGACTTGCTCGCGCGCACGCGCCTCATAACAGGCAGTCGAGTCTGAGGTGCGCAACCAGCACGGCGAACTCTGCGTGACCGGCAGGCTTGTTACCTGCACGGCGCCGGTCGGCCCGGTGTAGCCATGTCGGCGGCGCTACGGGCGGCCGACGCGACGATGGACCAGGCCGGGGACCCGCCGGGCTGCTGGACGGGCCTGGCAGTGCTGGCCACGGCCTTGCTCTTCGGCATGACGACCTGGTTCTCGGCCACGGCGGTGGTCCCGCAGCTCGAGGCGGTCTGGGCGATAACCCCTGCGCAGGCCGCTTGGCTGACCATCGCCGTGCAGCTTGGCTTCGTTGCCGGCGCCCTCGGATCGGCGATCCTGAACGTCGCCGATCGGGTCCCGCCTCGGCGGCTCATGCTCTACGGGGCGACCGGGGCTGCGGCCACCAACGCCTTGCTGTTGGTTGCCCAGGACGTCAGCGTAGCCATTGCCCTGCGCGGGCTGACCGGCATGTTCCTGGCCGCGGTCTATCCGCCGGCGATGAAGGCCATGTCCACCTGGTTCCGGGTCAGACGAGGCACCGCGCTCGGCGTCATGGTGGGAGCGCTGACCCTGGGGTCGGCCACCCCGCACCTGGTGAACGGCCTCGGTGGGCTGCAATGGCAGCTCGTGATAGTGGTCACGAGCCTGGTCACGCTCGCCGGTGGCCTGCTGGCGGAGTTCGCGGGCAGAGACGGCCCGTTCCCGTTCCCCAGGGGCCGTTTCGACCCCCGAATGGCCTGGCGGGTGTTCAGTGATCGCGGCGTGCGCCTGGCTTCACTGGGCTACTTTGGGCACATGTGGGAGCTCTACGCCATGTGGGCGTGGTTCTCGGTTTTCCTGGGGGACACGCTGAGCCTGCAGGGAATCAGCGCGGCAGGGCGCTGGGCGGCCATCGGCACCTTCGCCGTGATCGGTATCGGCGCCGTGGGCTGCTGGCTGGGCGGCGTGCTTGGCGACAGGCTCGGCCGGGCCAGGGCCACCATTCTCGCAATGGGCATCTCCGGGACCTGCGCAGTGAGCATCGGGTTCCTCCAGACCGCACCGATCCCGGTAGTCGTGGCCGTCGGCCTGGTCTGGGGGTTCTGGGTGGTCGCTGACTCGGCCCAGTTCTCCACGGCGGTCACCGAGCTCGGCCGGCAGGACTACGTGGGCACGGCGCTCACCCTGCAGCTGGCCATTGGCTTCATCCTCACCATCCCGACCATCTGGATCATACCGCTGATCGCGGAATCCACAGGCTGGCGCTTTGCGTTCGCGGTCCTCGCCCTGGGTCCGCTGGCAGGCATCATTTCCATGCGCCAGCTCAGGTGCCGGCACGCGGGTTGACGGACGCCCGCCGGACGGTGAGCGCTACATCATTCGAGGCAAGCGGGACGCCGCCCGTCAGCGCGGGCGGCGCAGCATGGGCACGATCGGCGGGCAGTCCGCCACCTCTATGCAGCCCATGGGCTTGAAGCCGAGCCGTTCATAGAGGCGCCGGCTGCGCGCGGAGGTCGCCTCGAGATACGCCGGCACGCCCGCGGCATCGCAGACGGCGAGCACCGGCCGCATCAGGGCGGCGCCGTGACCGCAGCCCTGCGATGTCGGCTCGACGCCGATCATCGGCAGGTACCAGTGCGGCTCGTGGGGATGCCACCGCGCCATCTCGTCGAACAGGGCGAAGACGGCGGGCTGCTGGCCCTCGTCCACCGCGTCCTGGACCAGCGCGACCAGCGCAGTCTCGTCCGGCTCGTCACCGGGTCGCAGCCAGAGCGCCGCGCCGGCAGGGCTGCACAGGGCCGTGCCCTGTGCCAGCGCCTGGCCGCCCAGCGCGCGGGCGAAGGCCGGAAAGTGCCGTAGATACTGCGCCGGTTCGGGCAGCATCCACCGGCAGGGCGGATCGGCCGCGAAGGCCAGCGCCAGCGTTGCGAGCACATGCTCCGCCCGGTCGTCCCGGGCCGGCGCGACCTCCGGGGTCGCGCCGGTAGCTACGGGCATCGTGACCGTACTCATGTCACACCTCCTTCACGCCGCTGCCTTGCAGCTGGCGCAGATTCTCTCCATGTGCCGGTGATCGGTGCCGCAGCAGCCGCCGAGCACGTTGATCTGCGGGAAGCGCCGCAGGAGCTCGCGGTAGTCGGCGCCGAGCTCCTCCGGGTCGCCGGCATCGAGCTCGTCGGCGTTGTCGAGCTCGGCGTGGCTCTTCCGCGAGGCGTTGCAGCGCAGGCCGCGCAGCCGCTGCACCCAGGGCTCGTCGCCGAGCACGCCGGCGAAATGGCTGGGATGCGCGCAGTTGATCATGTAGTAGGCCGGGCCCCGCCCCGTGGCCGCATCGACCGCCGCCACCGCGTCGGCGAGCGTGTCGCCGGTGGGCAGGCGGCCGTCGGTCTCCACCGTGAAGGAGATGACCACCGGCATTCCCTCGGCCTGCGCGGCACGGGTAATGCCCACTGCCTCGGGAACGTTGGTGGTGGTGATCGCGGTGATCATGTCCGCACCGGCCTCGGCGAAGATGCGGGCCTGGAAGGCGTGGTAGTCCTGGGCCTGGTCCGCGGTCATCACCCGGCCGGGATCGTAGCCGTCGCCCCGCGGGCCGATGCAGCCCGAAATCACGCAGGGTGTGCGGGGTGTCTCGAGCTCGGTTCGCAGGTCGAACAGCATGCTGATCGCCTTGCGGTTGAGCGCGGCCAGCGAGTCGCGGTCGTAGCCGAGGGCTGCGCCCCAGTCGAGGCTCGCCCGCCAGGTCGCGCTCTCGAAGATGAAGCCCGTCCCGGCCTCGCGGGCGATGCGCGCGTGGCGGCGGAAATACCGCTTGAGCACCTCGGTGCCCGCATCGTCGCGCAGCAGGTGGAAGGCCGCGAAATGCGGCAGCGCCTGGCCGTCCTGGTAGATGAGCGTGGTCTCGATGCCGGCATCCGTGAGAAACAGGCTGCCATCGAGCTGTGGCAGGTGGTGTCGGTAGCGTGTCATGGGATCCTCCGTCGTTGCGGGTGAAACGGGGGAGAACCGCGGGCCGCGTACTATGCTTTGCCTGGGGTTCTCCTCTGCCTTCACCCGTTAAGGCGTGAGGAGGGCCCTCACGACGTGAGGCGGCCGGTCCTTCCATGGAAGCCAGTCAGTCGCGCAGCGCACCGGTCATCGCGGTGCTGCCTTTCGCCGCCGGCGAGGAGGACGCGCGGCTGGCCCGTGCCCTTGCCGAGGTGCTTACCGGCGAGCTGGCCCGCTTCGGCGGGCTGGAGGTGATCGCGCCGGCCTCGGCCGCGGCGGTTGCAGAGCTGCCCGAGGCCGAGGCGGCGGCGCGGCTGGACGCCGACTATCTGCTGCGTGGGCGGCTTGTGGGCGGTGCGCGTCCGGAGCTCGCCGTGACTCTCGCCGCGCGGGACGCGCGCATGGTCTGGCACGAGGCGATCGCCATGCCCGATGAGGCGCCGGCGGACGCCCTCGCCGAGCTCGCCGCCCGCGTGGCGGCCACCTTCTCGGCCCAGCTGTCGGGTGACGCCGCCCGCCGGG
This sequence comes from Spiribacter halobius, assembly GCF_020883455.1. Classification (NCBI taxonomy): domain Bacteria; kingdom Pseudomonadati; phylum Pseudomonadota; class Gammaproteobacteria; order Chromatiales; family Ectothiorhodospiraceae; genus Sediminicurvatus; species Sediminicurvatus halobius. The sequence continues at coordinate 1,349,970 of NZ_CP086615.1, forward strand.
CACGCCGGCGAGGGCCCGGGACCCGCGCGGATTTCGAGCGCGTCGCCCATGCCCTGTCGCTGCTCAAGACCGGCACCCGTGAGGCCGACGAGGCGGCCCGAGCGATCTTCGGGGAGATCCTTGCCCGCGACCCGCAGAATCCCGCCGCCCTCGGCGGCATGGCGCTGTCGTGGTTCAACGAGTGGAGCTGCGATTTCTGGTCCGACTTCGAGGAGATCGGACGGCGCGCCTATGACTACGCCCACCGCGCCCTCGCCATCGACGACCGCGATCCCTGGCTGCACCTGATCGTCGGCCGCATACTGATCTACCGCCGCGAGTTCGAGCGTGGCGCGTTCTACATCGACCGCGCGCTGGCCCTGTGCCCCAGCGATGCCGAGCTCCTGATCCAGATCGTCCCGCCGCTGGTCTACCTCGGCCGGGCGGAGGAGGCAGCCCGGCTGACCGGGAAGGCGATGCGGCTCAATCCGTACCACCCGAACTACTACTTTGCCTATGCCGCCTTTCCGCCCTTCGTGATGCGGGATTTCGCCGGCGCCGTCGCGCTGGCCGAACGGGCGACCGACGTGATGATCATCGACATTCCGGCGTTCTCGGCGGTGGCCTGCCGGCACCTCGGCCAGGTCGAGAAGGCGCAGGGCTACCTGCGACTCTTCGAGTCCGAGTTCCGGCGGAAGATCACCCCTGGCCGCGAACCGGAACCCGGCGAGCCGCTCGACTGGCTGCTCGCCTACAACCCCTTCCGGCGTGAAGAGGATGCCGCTCTGGTCCGCGAGGGGTTCGCGCTGCTGGGTGTTCCCAGCGAGCCGATGAGGCCCAAGACCGCCACGGAGACCGGACGGATGACGCGCATGCCCGAGGGTGACTGGGAAATTACGTTCGCGGAGCGCACCGTCCGGCTACCGAACCTGAAGGGGCTGCATGACCTCTCCCGGCTGCTGTCCCGGCCGGGGGACGAGTTCTACTGCCTCGACCTGACCGGGCGCGGCGACGCCAGTCCCGGCGAGTCCGTGCTCGACGCGCGCGGCCGTGAGGCCATCAAGCTCCGGGTCCGGGAGCTTCAGGAGGAGCTGGCCGAGGCCGAGGACATGAACGATATCGGTCGCGCAGAGCAGCTGCGCGACGAGATGGACCGGCTGATCGAGTCGCTCTCGAACGCGCTCGGCCTCGGTGGGCGGGACCGCCGGCTGGGCGATCTCGCGGAACGGGCGCGCTCGGCGGTGACCTGGCGCATCCGCCACGCCATCCGCAGGATCGAGAAGGCCCATCCGACCCTCGGCCGCCACCTGTCGAACTCGGTCCGGACCGGTCTCTTCAGCTGCTACCGGCCGGAACGCAGGGTCACGTGGCGCATAGCCGATGGCCGTTCCGCCGCTGCCGGGGGCTGAAGCGGCGAGAGAGCGCCGGCGTGCTCAGTCAGCCCGCCGGGCAACTGTCGGAATGGAGCGCGCCGCCGCCCCTGGGCATTTCACCGAGCGGGCGGGCAGCGCGCCAGCACCCGGTGTCAGCCGATTTCACGCACGACGTGCACCGAGCACGGGGCGTGGCGCACGACATCGGCGGCGGTGGATCCGATCAGGAAGTCGCCGAACCCCGGCCGGTGCGACGCGATCACGATAAGATCCGCGTCGTTCTCCTTCGCCGCCGCGATAATCTCGCGGGCCGGTTTGCCGGTCCGCACGCTCACGTCGGTCCGGAAGCCGGTCTCGCCGGCGATGGTTTCAAGCCGGTCCCGCACTTCCTTCTCCTGGTGCGCGAGGACCCCGGAAGGGATCTGCGACGCCACGTAACCCGGCATGTCCTCGACCACGCTGACCAGGACGATCCGGGCGTTCTCGCTGGCGAGCGTGCGCGCTGCCGAGAGCATGGGCTGAATTCGCTCACTGTGGGTGAGCTCGATGGGAACAATGATGGTGTTGTACATGATGGTCCGTCCCGTGTTGTCGGATGATTCTGCGTGGGTGCCCGGCGCCCGGTAGGCCGACGGTGGCTCGCCTCAGGGGGTGATTGCCACCTTGAGTACGCCGTCCCGCTGGTGGCCGAAGAGATCGTAGGCTTCGGCGATCTCGTCCAGCCGGAAGCGATGGGTGACAAGCGCGGTGAGGTCGACGCGGCCGGCCGCAACCACCGCCATCAGTCGCCGCATCCGCTCCTTGCCCCCGGGGCAGAGGGTCGTCACGATCGTGTGATCCCCCAGCCCCGCGGCGATGGCATCCAGCGGCATGGAGAGCTTGCCGGAGTAAACGCCCAGGCTGGACAGTGTCCCGCCCGGCTTGAGCACGCGCAGGCAGGCTTCGAAGGTCTCCTGCAGCCCGAGCGCCTCGACGGCGACATCCACGCCGCGCTGCTCCGTCAGCTGCATGATGGCCTCGACGGGATCCCGCTCGCGGAAGTTGATGGTGACATCCGCGCCGAGCTTCTTCGCCGTCTCCAGGCGCTCCGGAACCCCATCGACGACGATGATCCGTGTCGCCCCCATCAGCTTCGCGCCGGCGGTGGCGCACAGGCCAATCGGCCCCTGGGCGAACACGGCGACGGTGTCGCCGATGCGGATATGCCCGCTCTCGGCGCCACCGAAGCCGGTACTCATGATGTCCGGGCACATCAGGACCTGCTCGTCGTGCAGCTTGTCGGGCACCGGCGTGAGGTTGGCCTGGGCGTGAGGGATGCGAACGTACTCGGCCTGGCAGCCGTCGATGGTGTTGCCGAGCTGCCAGCCGCCCATCGCCTTGCCCCCGCACTGGCTGGAGATGCCCTCCTGGCAGGCATTGCACTGGCCGCAGGGGGTGATGGCCCCGGCGATCACGCGCTGCCCGACCTCGTAGCCGGTCACCGCCTGACCCAGCTTCTCGATGACGCCCACCGGCTCGTGACCCACGATCCGGCCTGGCTCCACCGGGTACTCGCCCTTGAGGATGTGGATGTCGGTCCCGCAGATCGTGGTGGTCGTCACCCGCAGGAGCGCATCGGTGGGGCCGATCTCGGGGATCGGGCGCGTCTGGATCTCGATGTGTCCCGGCTCGACGAACACCGCGGCCTTCATGCTGCCCATGGCTGCCTCCTCAGCTGATCAATGATCCTGACCATGCGGGACCTCCCGCAGAGCCCGGCTATGCCGGCTCCAGGGCCAGTGCGATGGCCTGTCCGACGCCCATGCACGGGTGCAGGGTTGCGGGCGAGTGGCCCCCATTGAACACCCGAGCGCGCGGTGGGGAGTTGACGCTCGGCAAGGACAGCGCGGTTATCCATGAGCGGGTGCCTCGTTTCCCCGGTTTCGCCCGGCGGTCAGTGCGTTCCGGAACTGGCTTGCCGCGGAGGCTGGCGTAGGGCTGCCGTCGTGACGATCCCCTTGACCGTCCGCGGACGGAGACTTAGGTTGACTGTACAATACCCACCCCGGGAGGGGTGGGAAAGGCGCTCAAGGGAGACGATGCAATGGCCGGACGGCACGATGGAAAGCACGCCCACCATGGCTCCGCAGCCACGGCGGCTGCGTCGAACCGAGGGGGGCACGAGCCGCGCGAGCGCCGGCAGCCGGGCGTGAAGGGGCGCTATACCTGCCCGATGCATCCGGAGGTTGTCTCGGACAGTCCCGGGGAGTGCCCGAAGTGCGGCATGGCCCTGGAGCCAGTCACGCCCGAGGCGCCGGCCAGCACCAGGACCGAGTGGACCTGCCCCATGCACCCGGAGATCGTGCGCGATGAGCCGGGCGAGTGCCCCATCTGCGGCATGGCGCTGGAGCCCCGTCAGGTCACCGCGGAAGAGGCGGGGAACCCGGAGCTCGAGGACATGACGCGGCGCTTCCGGGTCGGCGTCGCGCTCACGATCCCCGTGGTCATCCTCGCGATGGGTGGCATGGTTCCCGGCGTATCCATGGATGCGCTGGTACCCCACGGGATCCGGGTGTGGCTCGAGCTGGCGCTGGCGACCCCGGTCGTGCTCTGGAGTGGCTGGCCGTTTCTGGTTCGTGGCTGGCGTTCGGTAGCCACGTGGAATCTCAACATGTTCACCCTGATCGGCCTCGGCGTCGGTGTGGCGTACGCCTACAGCGTGGTCGCGACGCTGCTGCCGGGTATCTTCCCGCCGTCCTTCCGTCACGAGGGTGGCACCGTTGCGGTTTACTTCGAGGCCGCTGCCGTGATCGTGACCCTTGTGCTTCTCGGGCAGGTAATGGAACTGCGGGCGCGCAGCTCCACCAATGCGGCGATCAGGGCGCTGCTCGGGCTCGCGCCGAAGACCGCACGCCGGCTCAACGCCGACGGCAGCGAGGAGGACGTCCCGCTCGAGCAGGTGCAGATCGGGGATCGGCTGCGCATCCGCCCGGGGGAGAAGGTGCCGGTGGACGGCGTCGTCGTCGAGGGCAACTCGTCGGTGGACGAGTCGATGATCACCGGTGAGCCCATCCCCGTGGAGAAGGGCGAAGGCGATGGCGTCATCGGGGCGACGGTCAACGGCACCGGCTCACTGGTGATCGAGGCGCAGCGCGTAGGCAGCGACACGCTGCTCTCGCAGATCGTCCAGATGGTGGCCGAGGCGAGCCGCAGCCGCGCCCCGATCCAGAACCTGGTGGACGTGGTCGCTGCCTGGTTCGTGCCCACGGTGGTGGTGGTCGCCGTGATCACCTTCATCGCTTGGGGCATCTGGGGGCCTGAGCCCGCCATGGCCTATGCCCTGATCAACGCCGTTGCGGTGCTGATCATTGCCTGCCCGTGTGCGCTCGGGCTTGCCACGCCCATGTCGATCATGGTGGCGAGCGGCAAGGGCGCGTCGGCAGGCGTTCTGTTCAGGAATGCCGAGGCCATCCAGACCCTGCGGCAGGTCAACACGCTGATCGTGGACAAGACCGGCACGCTTACCGAGGGCCGGCCCCGCCTGCAGGCCGTGGCGGCAGCGGAGGGCTTCGGCGAGGAACAGGTCCTGCGGCTCGCCGCCACCCTGGAGCGGGGCAGCGAGCACCCGCTGGCGGCAGCCATCGTGCAGGGCGCCGAGGAGCGCGGCGTGCGGCCCGATCGCTATACCGACTTCGAATCCGTCACCGGCAAGGGCGTGCAGGGGCGTGTGGGCGAACACGACGTGGCGCTCGGCAACCAGGCCCTCATGGAGGCCCTGGGGGTGGCATCGGAGGCGCTGGCCGGCCAGGCGGAGACCATGCGCGCGGAAGGCCAGACGGTGATGTTCGTGGCCGTGGACGGCCGCCCGGCCGGTCTGGTGGCGGTGGCTGATCCGGTCAAGGAGACGACGCCGGAGGCGATCGAGGCCCTGCACAACGAGGGTATCCGTATCGTCATGCTCACCGGCGACAGCGAGACCACCGCCCGGGCGGTGGCCAGGCGCCTCGGCATCGACGAGGTGATTGCCGGCGTGTTGCCGGAGCAGAAGGCGGACAAGGTCAGGGCGCTGCAGGCCGAGGGCCGCTTCGTCGCCATGGCGGGGGATGGCATCAACGACGCCCCGGCGCTGGCGCAGGCCCAGGTGGGCATCGCCATGGGCACCGGCACGGACGTGGCCATGGAGAGCGCCGGAGTGACCCTGGTCAAGGGCGATCTGATGGGCATTGTGCGGGCCCGCAGGCTCAGCCGCGCCACCATGCGCAACATCAAGCAGAACCTGTTCTTCGCATTCCTCTACAACAGCCTCGGCGTACCCGTGGCCGCCGGCGTGCTGTATCCGTTCTTCGGCATCCTGCTTTCGCCGATGATCGCGGCGGCGGCGATGTCGTTCAGCTCCGTCTCCGTCGTGGGCAACGCGCTGCGGCTCCGCAGTCGGGAGATCTGACGCAGGCCGCGGCCGCGCCGGACGGTGACGCCCGGGCGGGGGCCGTACTGTCGCCTGATGACCCGGGCCCCGGCGCGGCAATGCGGCTAAGCTGGCGAGCGTGATAGCGCATAGTCATTCGATCCGTGCCCATTTGCCGGACCGGGGCGCCGTTGCCTTCGCCGCGCGCAGTCTCATCGCCATGGGTCTCGCGATGGCGGTGGCGACCCTGTTCGAGCTGGAGCGCCCCTACTGGGCCCTGATTTCCGCGGTGTTCCTGCAGGTGCGCCCGGAGACGGGGCTGGTCATCGAAAAGGGCATCTTCCAGATACTCGGCACGCTGACCGGTGGTGCTGTCGGCGTGGGGATCCTGTTGGTGCTCATGCCCTACCCGGTACTGGCGGTCGTGGCGCTGGCGGTGTGGGTCGGTGCCAACGCCGTGGCCTCGGCGCTGCTGCGCCGTCTGAACGTGGTTTACGGCTTCGCCATTGCGGGCGTGACGGCCGTGCTGGTGGTCGCGCTGACCATGCTCGATCCCGCGGCGGCGGCGGGCGGCTCGCTGTTCCGGATCGCCGAGGCACGGGTCAGCGAGATCATCGTGGGTGCGGTGTGCGCGACGTTTGCTTCGAGCGTGCTGTGGCCGGTACGGGTCAAGCAGGCACTGATGCGCCTGGCGCGGAACGGCATCAACGAGCTGTTCGACTACCTGGATCTGGAGCTCACGGCCGAGAGCTCCGGCAACCAGCGCCATCGCAGCGCCGACGCCGTGCTGCAGACCATCGTCGCGCTGAGCGATGACGCCAGTGCGGCGCTGTTCGAAGGGCCGGACGGTCCGGGCCGCGCGCGGGCGGTGAGTCGCCTCTGCCAGAAGGCCCTGGCGCTGATGGCCACGGTCCAGGTGTTCGGGCGTTTCCGGCGACGCCATCCGGAGCTCATCGGCGCCGAGCTGGACGCCGCACTCGACCGGCTGCGGCAGGCCATTCAGCAGATGCGGGCCACCCGTTCCGAGGCGCGGGCGCGGCGGATCGCGCAGGCGCTCCGGCGCGAGCTGCAGGAGAAACCGGCCGAGACGGAGCGCACGACGCCGGTGGAGCGCATGCTCTTCCGCCTGATGCGCACGCTGGTCGGGGATCTCATCATCGTGCTCCGGGCCAACCACGCCATCGAGACCAGCGATCGCGCGCTGCTGAAGGCACCGGCCCTGGTCCCCTATCGCGATCCGCTGATCGGCGCGGTGACCGGGGCGCGCACGACCTTCCTGTTTCTGATCGGAGCCGGGGCGTGGCTCGTGACCGGCTCCCCGGCCGCGGTGGTGCTGATGATCCTGCCGGTGATCTTCTCGATCATGTTCGCCCGCCTGCCGTCGCCGCCCGCGGCGATGCGGCGCCTGCTCGTCGGCGCGCTGATCGCCGTACCGGCGGCCTGGGCGGTCGCGCCGTGGCTGATCGCGCAGACCCCCCAGGGGCTGGCACCGGCGGTGGCGATCTTTGCGCTGCCGCTGTTCTTCGCCCTGCTCGCCATCCCGGATCCGGACACCCGCCACTACGGCATCGGCTTCGCCATCCCGTACATCCTGCTCATCCGGCCGGGGGGCGAGATGGCATTCGACGCCCGGGAGTTCGCCGGCCTGTCTCTCGCGATCCTCATAGCGATCGCGCTCGTCTATCTCGTGTTCCGCCTGATCAACGAGCCGGGGGCGCGCATCATGCGCCGCCGGCTGGTGGCGAGCACGACGCGTGACCTCCAGCGCCTTGGGGATCCCCATCGGACCGGGGGCGAGGAGTGGTTCGACGCACGCATGGCGGAGCGCCTGATGCGGCTGTCGGCCTATGATCGGGCGCTCCCCGAGCGCGAGCGGCACCTCACCGACCTCGGCCTGACCGGCCTCAACCTGGGCCATAGCTCCCTGCGCCTGCAGCGCCAGCTCGCGGCCGACGACACCCCCGAAGTGCGCGAGATGGCGCGCAAGTGGCAGCGCTCGCTGGCCCATGCCTACCGCCGTGCCAGCCGCGGCCGCCAGACCCGTGCCTTTCGGGAGCGCAGCGCGCGCCTGCTGGCGGCGCTGGAGGGTTCCGGGCGCATCGACAGCGATGGCCGTGCGCTGATCCAAGGCAGCCTCGAGCGCCTGGCACTGACTCTCGAGCGACTGGCCGCCACGGTGCCGCCGGCTGCGTCGCCCGGGGCGGTCAGTGTCATCGACAGAGCCCGGTCCTGATCCCCGGACACCAGGTGCCCGGGATGTCGTGACAGGACCTCTCCCGAGTGCCCCCGTCGGCGGCAGTCGGGGCAGCGGACGGGGATGGGGGGCCCATGCCTGGCGCCCGGTGCTGGCCATCCTGCGGACCCTGACGCCGGTCAAGAGCCCTTCAGGTGCCGCTGCTAGAGTCTGGTGACGACGACAGCCACCGGAGTGCGCCCTGTGAGTGAGCCGGCCAGTGACGGGGATTCCCGCGCGCGGGTGTTCCGGGCCCGGGAGCTCACCAAGGTCTACCGCATGGGTGAGGTTTCGGTGCACGCGCTGCGGGGCGTTGACCTGGACCTCTACGCAGGCGAGCTCATGGTTCTGCTCGGGGCTTCCGGCAGCGGCAAGTCGACGCTGCTGAACATCCTCGGCGGGCTGGATCTGCCCACAAGCGGCGCGGTCGAGTACCGCGGCTGGGACCTCACCGGGGCGAGCGAGGCTGAGCTTACCGAGTACCGCCGCTATCACGTCGGCTTCGTCTTCCAGTTCTACAACCTCATTCCGAGCCTCACGGCGCTGGAGAACGTCGCGATCGTCACCGAGATCGCCCGCGATCCGATGCGCCCGGAGGAGGCGCTCGCCCTGGTGGGGCTTGGAGGGCGGGGCAATCACTTTCCGGCCCAGCTCTCCGGCGGCGAGCAGCAGCGGGTGGCCATTGCCCGGGCCATCGCCAAGAATCCGGCCGTGCTGCTCTGCGACGAGCCCACCGGGGCCCTCGACTCGAAGACGGGCGTGCTGGTGCTGGAGGCCCTGGAGCGGGTCAACCGGGAGCTCGGCACCACGACGGCACTCATCACCCACAACGCCGTCGTGGCCGGGATGGCCGCGCGCGTCGTGCAGATGAGCGATGGCGAGGTGACCGAGGTGCGCCGCAACGCCCGCGTGCGCGCCCCGGCGGAGCTGTCCTGGTGAGCCTCTCGGCCCTGCACCGCAAGCTCTTGCGGGATCTCTGGCGCATGCGTGGCCAGGCCATTGCCGTGGCGCTGGTGGTTGCCGCCGGCGTGGCGACGCTCGTGATGCTCTCGGCCACGGTCGGCATGCTGGGCCAGAGCCGGGACGCCTTTTTCGCCGAGCAGCGGCTGGCGGACGTCTTCGTGGAGCTGGAGCGCGCGCCGCGCTCGGTGCTAGCGCGTCTGGCGGAGATTTCCGGCGTCGAGCGTGTAGAGGGCCGCATACGGGCGGTGGCGAAGCTGGAGATCGAGGGGTTCCGGGAGCCCGTATCCGCCGAGGTGCTTTCCCTGCCGGCGGACGGCACCGGGCGGCTGAACCGGCTGCGCGTGATGTCGGGCCGCGCGCCCGGTTCGGAACGCTCGGACGAGGCCATCGTCAGCGTGCCGTTCGCCCGGGCTCACGGCTTCCGGCCCGGCGCGCACCTCGGCATGATCCTGAATGGCCGCCGTCAGCGGCTCACCATCACCGGGCTCGGTGTGGCACCGGAGTACGTGATCCAGGTGAGCCCCGGAAGCCTGGTGCCGGACCCAAGGCGCCATGGGGTGCTGTGGATGCCTGAGCGTGCGCTTGCGGACGCTTATGACATGAACGGCGCCTTCAACAGCGCTGCACTGGCGCTGGGCCATGACGCGCCGGTCCCGCGGGTCATCGCGGCCGTGGACCGCGTCCTCCGTCCTTACGGGGGTGGCGGTGCGTATCCGCGCACCGAGCAGCTTTCCTATCAGGCCGTCACCGACGAGATCCGGGCGCTGCGGGTCGTGGGCGGCGTGTTCATGGTGGTGTTCCTGAGCGTGACGGCGTTCCTGCTCAATGTGGTCATCAGCCGTGTCGTCCACGGGCAGCGCGAGCAGATCGCGCTGCTCAAGGCCTTCGGATACTCCAATCTGGCCGTGGGGCTGCACTATGGCGAGCTGATCGCCGGTGTGGTGCTGGTCGGTGCCCTGATCGGGGCTCCGCCCGGCTGGTGGCTGACCGGCCAGCTTGCCGGCCTCTACGCGCGCTTCTACCACTTCCCCGAGCTGCTCGGCGGCATGCCGCTGGCGGAGACGCTCGCCGCCACCGGCTTGATGCTGGCTGCCGGACTGCTCGGTGCGCTGCGTGCGATCCGTGCTGCAGTGCGGCTGCCGCCGGCCGAGGCCATGCGACCGGAGGCGCCACGCCTCTACCGTCGCTCGCTGGTCGAGCGGCTTGGCCTGCAGCGCTGGATGGGTCAGCCCACGCGCATGGTGGCCCGACACATCGAGCGCGCGCCGCTGCGCTCGGGCGTTACGCTGCTTGGCGTGGCGCTGGCCACCGGGACCATGCTGCTCACCAGCTTCATGGGCGACTCCTTCTTCCACGTCGTGCAGGAGCGCTTCGAGCGGGCCCAGCACCAGGATCTCAGCGTATCGCTCATCGACGAGCGGGGTCGGAGTGTCCTCCATGCCCTCGCGGCCACACCGGGCGTGCTCTACGCGGAGGGCATCCGGCAGGTCCCGGTGCGGCTGCTGGGGCCCGGCGGCAGCGAGCGCACGGTCATCCAGGCGCGCGATCCGGACGCCCGGTTGAGCCGCCTCATCGACCGGGACGGCCGGGAGGTCCCGTTGCCTCCGCGCGGCATTGTCCTCACCGACTTCCTGGCGACGCGTCTCGGCGTCAGCGTCGGTGATCGCGTGGCGCTGGAGCCGCTCCAGCGGGCCCTGCCCGTGCGCACCGTGCCGGTGGTGGCGACGGTGGGCGAGTACCTCGGCATGAGCGGCTACATGAGTCTGGAAGCGATCAACCGCCTCCTCGGGGACGGTCCGGTGGTGACCGGGGCCGTGCTTCGCATCGACCGCAGCCTGGCGGATGACGTGCTGGCGGCCCTCAGGGACTCGCCGGTAGTCACCGGGGTCGGCGACCGGCTGCTCGAGATCGAGAACTTCTACAGTGAACGCGCTGCCACGCTCCTGTTCACCACCTTCATTACCGGTCTGCTGGCCGGCGCGATCGCCCTGGGCGTGGTGTACAACAGCGCCACCATCACGCTCATGGAACGGGGCCGCGAGCTCGCCAGCCTGCGGGTGCTTGGCTTCACCCGTCACGAGGTCGCCTACATCCTGCTCGGCGAGCTCGCGGTGCTGGTGCTGCTCGCGATACCCGTCGGGATGCTGGTGGGGTTCGGTCTCTGCCATGTGTTGGCGGCGGCGATGTGGGATCAGAACTACCGGCTTCCTGTGGTGGTGCTGGCGGACACGTACACACTGGCGGCAGCCGTGATTCTCGGGACGGCCGTGGTCTCGGGCCTGCTGGTCCGGCGCCGCCTGGGGCGGCTGGACCTGATCGCCGTGCTCAAGACGAGGGAATAGAACGAGGGGGATAGCGGATGCGTTTCCAGGGAATCCGTCTCGGGCGCTCGCTGATCGGGCCGCTGTTGCTCGCGGTCACCGTCGTGGCGGCGCTGGTCTATGGCTTCTGGCCGCGGCCGGTGCCCGTGGAGCTCGCGGCGGCGGTGCGGGGACCGTTCACCCTCACCGTCACCGAAGAGGGCCGCACTCAGGTGCGGGATCGCTACGTCGTCTCGGCGCCGGTGGCGGGCTTTGCGCGACGCATTGCGTGGGAAGTCGGTGACGCGGTGACGCAGGGCGAAGTGCTGGCGGGCCTCGACCCATTGCCCTCCCAGGTGCTGGACCCGCGCTCCCAGGCCCGCGCCGAGGCACAGGTGGCGGCGGCACAGGCCACCCTGGGCGCTGCCCGGCAGCGGGAGAGCGCGGCGCAGGCGGACGCCCAGCTCGCGCGGCGGGCCCTCGAGCGGGCGCGTGCGCTGGTCGAGGCCGGGGACATCGCCCGGGAGCGGCTGGACCAGGCGGAAGCGGCCTGGCAGCGCGCCGAGGCCGATCTGCGTTCCGCCCGTCTGGGCGTCGAGGTGGCCCGCTTCGAGCTGGAGGCGGCACGCACGGCGCTTCGCTACACCGCTGCTCGCCCCGAGGCCGATCCGGAGCCGCTGATTCAGCTGGAGGCACCGGTGAGTGGCCGCGTGCTGCGCGTGCACCACCGCAGCGAGGGTGTGGTGAGCGCGGGCGAGGCGCTCATCGAGGTGGGCGATCCACGCGCGCTCGAGGTGGCAGTGGATGTCCTCTCCTCCGACGCCGTGCGGATCGAGCCCGGTACCCGCGTGACGCTGGACCGCTGGGGCGGTGATGAAGCGCTCGACGGCGTGGTCCGGCATGTGGAGCCGAGCGCGTTCACCAAGGTATCCGCACTCGGGGTTGAGGAGCAGCGGGTCAAGGTGATCGTGGACATCCTCTCGCCGCCGGCGCTCTGGCGTAACCTCGCCGACGGCTACCGCGTGGAGGTGACCTTCGAGGTCTTGCGGGCAGACGACGTGCTGCAGGTGCCCGACGCCAGCCTCGTGCGCACCGGTGATCGGTGGGCGGTCTACCGCGTCGCCGACGGAGTGGCCACGCTGCAGCCGGTTGAGGTGGGTCAGCGTGACGGCGTGCACGCCCGGATCCTCAAGGGGCTGGCCGCGGGGGATCAGGTGGTCGCCTATCCGGACGGGCAGGTCGAGGACGGGGTGCGCGTCGTGGCGCGGGCGTCCCACCAGCCCGCAGCCGTGAGTCGCTGAGCAACACGGGTCGGAGTCAGGCGCCGGTCCGGCGCAATCCGCTCAGGATTCCGACGCCGCCCCGAGCCCGTCCCGGGCGTCGCCGCGCCACATCCGGCTCAGGGGCAGGGCCAGCACCGCTGCACCCACCGCCCCCACGCAGGTCCAGCCGACGATCCAGCCGATTGCGAAATGGCTCGCGCCAGCTACCATCATGCCCACGCCGAGACCGGTCATGCCGCCCGCGAACCAGGCGAGGGCGCTGGCCGGTATCCACCAGAGCGCACCGGTCATCCCACGGGGCAGGCCAAGCCACTGCAGCAACCCTACCAGCAGGCCCACGACGGCCCAGGTGGGATGGCCCAAGGGCTGCAGGAACACGAAAGTCGCCCACCCCAGACAGCTTGCCAGCGCAAACCACGGGCCGACGTCGAAGCGGCGCGAGAGAAAGTACCACTGGACTATGCCGAGCGTTGCCCCCAGGACCGACCAGTTGGCGACGCCGCCGAGGATGAGCCCCATGGCCCCACTGATGATCCCGCTCAGCCCGCCGGCCAACGCCAGCGCCCCGATCCAGGCGAGCCAGGGGAAGCCTTTACCTGCAGTCGTCGCCGGTCCGGTGCTGCGGGGGTCGGCCCCTGATGCCGGGAGCAGGCGTTTCAGCAGCCACGGCACCAGGAATGAGATTGCCGCGGCCAGTACCGTCTTCACCAGCCATTCCATTGCGATACCCTCCTTGCGCCCCCGGGGAACTGTGCCCCTACGCGTTCCCTTCAGGGCGGATGCAGGCCGCCGCCGGCTAGTGCAGTCTCCGGTCCCGCGCTCGGCTTCGATGACAGGGGGCCGGGAAGGCCCGGGCGTGGCGGGCCGACTGCAACCTCTATGAATACACGGGGCGCGCGCACCGCCATTGACTCCGGTCAAAGAAACGGTGCGGCCGGTTGATCGCCGTCAATCGGGCCATGTCTGGCATGCTGTACGTTGACCGGCATTCCCGCCATTCCGGTGGGCCATCGGCGGAGGTCTCGACCGTGAACGGTACGACCTGGGTGGCGGTGGCCGCCTCGGAGGCGTCTTGCCGTTGCTCTCGACGAGCTTGCGCGGCTCGTTGACGAGCTCGTGGTTCATCGCCACGACGTGAGTGCAAAAGAGGCTTGCCGATCACTGCTGCCGCGGACGTCGCGGGGCTGGAGCTGGCATCATCGCGCCAGGCAGGTGATACCGCAGGCAACCTCCATGGCCGCCCTCAAGACCCGACGTGACCTCCCGCAGAAGATCCTGACCCGGGAGACCGTCTGGATCCCCATGCGTGACGGCTGCCGACTGGCGGCGAAGCTCTGGCGACCCCGGAACGCCCACCAGTCACCGGTCCCCGCCATCCTGGAGTACATCCCCTACCGCCGCCGGGACCTCCGGCGCCAGCGCGACCAGGCCAACCACGGTTACTTCGCGGCCCACGGGTATGCCTGCCTGAGCGTCGACATGCGCGGCAGCGGCGACTCCGAAGGCGTGCTCGAGGACGAATACCTGTTGCAGGAGCAGGAGGACGGGGAGGACATCCTGGACTGGCTGGAAGTCCAGCCCTGGTGCACCGGCAAGGTGGGGATGATCGGCATCTCCTGGGGCGGCTTCAATGCCCTGCAGATCGCCGCCCGCCGGCCTCGTCAGCTCAAGGCCGTGGTTGCCGTGGCCGCCACGGACGACCGCTACAACGACGACGTGCACTACATGGGCGGCTGCCTGCTCAACGACAACCTCTCCTGGGCTGCGGTTATGTTCTCCCTGAACGCCCTGCCGCCGGATCCCAAGGTCGTGGGCCAGCGATGGCGCAGGATGTGGCACGAGCGCCTGGACGGCAGTGGCCTGTGGCTGAGGCAATGGATGGCGCACCCGGTACGGGATGAATACTGGCGCCATGCCTCGGTCTGCGAGGACTATGCCGCCATCGAGGCGCCGGTATTGATCGTCAGTGGCTGGGCCGACGGATACACCAATCCGGTCTTCCGGCTGCTGGAGCATCTCAAGAGCCCCGTTCGGGGCCTTGTGGGACCGTGGAGCCACGTCTATCCCCACCTCGGCCGCTCCGGCGCCAGCATCGGCTTTCTGCAGGAATGCCTTCGCTGGTGGGACCAGTGGCTCAAGGGCGAGGAGACCGGCGTTATGGAAGACCCGGCCCTGCGGATCTGGATGCAGACGGCCAGCCCACCGCGGGCAAGCAGCCGGACCGAGCGCCCGGGATACTGGCGCACCGAGCCCGCCTGGCCTTCCCCGAACGTCGCCGCTCAGGACTGGCGCCCGGCACCCGGCAAGGCCCTGCTGCCGCCGGGTGCGGAAGCTCCGGCGGCGGCCCGGCCGCTGACCGTCCAGTCCCCACTTCGCGTGGGGCTTTTTGCTGGCAAGTGGTGCTCCTATGGCGCCGCCCCGGATCATCCCTATGACCAGCGCGACGAGGACGGCGGGTCGCTGGTCTTCGATTCCGAGCCCCTGGAATCGGCTTTGGAGATTCTGGGCGCTCCGTCAGTGGAGCTGACGCTGGCTTCGGACCGGCCCGTGGCTATGGTGGCGCTGCGTCTGTCCGACATCGCCCCGGACGACAAGGCGACGCGCGTCAGCTACGGGCTGCTCAACCTCTGCCAGCGCTCCAGCCAGGCCGAACCGGACCCGCTGGAGGCCGGCAGGCGCTATCAGGTGCGCGTGCCGCTCAAGGTGTGTGCCCACGCCTTCCAGCCCGGCAACCGCATCCGTCTCTCCGTCTCCACCTCCTACTGGCCGCTGGCTTGGACGCCGCCGGAACCCGTGCGCCTTACCGTGTGGCCCGCCGACAGCCGCCTGCGGCTACCCGTGCGCAGCTCCCGCGGCGAGGAGGCCGAGGGCATTCGGGCCTTCGCCGGGCCCGAGAGCGCCCGCGCCCCGGCGCGCGAGGTCGTTGAGCCGGAGCACCACAACTGGTGGATCCACCACGATCTGGCCGGCGAGGAATCCACCCTGGAAGTCATCGCTGACGAGGGCACCTACCGGATTCCCCGCATCGATCTGACCGTCACCCAGCGTGCCACCGAGCGATACCGCTCCCGCGGCGACGACTTCACCTCGCCGAGCGGCGAGGTGTGCACCACCAGAAAGCTGCGCCGCGGTGACTGGCAGATCACCGTGGAGACCCGGACGCTGCTCACCTGCGATACCGAGAATTTCTACATCAATGCCAGCCTGGACGCTTGGGAGGGCAAGAGCCGCGTGTTCAGCCGCATCTTCAACGAGACCATCCCGCGGCGTCTGCGGTAGGGCCTCGCCGCCGGTCGCGGCCCGCGCCCGGCCTCGATCCGCGCTGGCGGCTTCCCCACGACAGGTCCATGACTCGGTGCCTACTGACTCTTGGCGGCAGTCCGGGTCGCCTGCCTGGTACCTTCCTCCGCAGCCGTGGATGCCTTCCCGGCGCTGTCCTGCGTGAGCTTCTGAGCGTTCTGGGCAAAGGTCTGGTTCAAGGCCGCGACCTTTTCGACGTCGCCCTTGATGCGCTCGCTCAACACCCTGGCCACTTTCTGCTGATTTTCGACATAGGACTGGAGGTCTGCGGGGTTTGCTACCTCCAGTGCCGCACGGGCCTGCTGCAGACCGGCTTCGGTATAGGCCCTGGCGGCCTCGAGTTGCAGGCTGGCGAGCTGCTCGACGTGGTCCAGCACCAGGCTGGCGTAGGTCCGTGCCGGGCCGGCAACGGTGTCTTCGATCTGGCGGTTCATCTGGTCAACGGTATCGTTGGTCATCACGGCTTCTCCTCGGTTTGAAGGCAGTGCCCCGAGCATTCCTGCGTTTGGAGCGCAGGTCGCGCTGGGCGGCACCAGAATCCCAGCGTGGGGGCTTGGCGACCGCCTTGTCGGTGCGGTGGCGCACCTGGCTGGACTCCGCAGTCTGCCGTGACCGCGCCGGCGTCCGACCTCGGGCGGGGCATGGCTGCAAGCGCGGGCATCGCCTCATCCGGTCGCGTTCGCACGCGCACAGACAGCGGGACACCGTCAAGGGCAGCATCAAGGCTGATCGGTTCCGGGGGTGAGGTGCGATGCGACGCACGGCCACGCGTAGAGGCAAGAAGGCAAGGCTTAACCGTTACTTCTGCTTCTCTCGGTGGCGAGCGCCTCGGGACGATGCCTTTGGAGGCAATGGCCGCCGTGGCCCAGGATTTGAGGAACGAGGACGACTCGATGAGCAACGTAGATGCGATCCGGGAAAGCATTGTGAGCACGATAACGAGGACCGCGCGGTTCCGGCGGGAAATGGCGGCTGCCCCGGCCAACCGGCAGGACGTATATATCTCTGCTGCGGCAGCAGCGTTGCTCGAGGCACTGGCCGACCACGTGCGCCGTTCCCCCGAGAACAGCGAGATCTCCTCTGCCCTTGCCGGACTGGAATCGGCAGACGGCGACCGCTGTCGTCAGGCCCTCAAGCAGGCCAGCGACTACGTGAACAGGGTCGGCTTCACGGAACTGGTGGATGCGCCGGGGGCCTGCAGGGGGCTGGCGAGAACGATCCGAAGGAACCCGGGCGCCGCTGAACACGCGGAGCGAAACTGAGACACGGACCCGATGGCCTTGCTTGCCACCGGGTCCCAGCCGCCAGCGGGCGTGGGTGCTCAGAGCGGTAGCCGCGTTGAGGGATCGGCGAAGAGCTTCGGCGGCATGTGCGGCAGCGAACGGACCTCGATGCTCTGCCTGCGGTTCCATCGCAGGAGGTCCGCCGTCGCGAGGGTAAGCCATGGGAGTTCGGTCTATAGCGCTGTGCGCAATGTTGGTGTTTGCGAGTCTGCCCACTGCCGTTTTTGCCCAGTCGTCGTGCCGTGCAATTCACGTGGCGGTTCTGGATATCAGAAACAGTAGTGGAACTGTCGCCTGCGCGCTCTTCGACTCGCCAGAGGGTTTCCCTACGGAATTCCTGCGCTCCGCGACGAAAGTCATGATAATGAAGATTCGCGACACGCAGGCGCGTTGCGACTTTATGGGCATTCCGCCGGGAACGTACGCGTTGGCTGTCATTCATGACGAGAACATGGACGGCAAGCTTGGCACCAACTGGCTGGGGGTGCCCCGGGAAGGTTATGGTTTCTCGAACGACGCAACCGCCTTTATGAGCGCACCTTCCTTTGATGCCGCCGGCTTTTCGTACGATGGGCGAAGCCTGGATCTGAGAATCAGCCTGAATTACTGAGCGGACTCTGCAGGAATAACAGGGAGTTGATCGACGCTTCCTTAATGGATTCGGTGAAAGCCACGGGGTGCTATCGGAGTTCCCCGCCACTGAGTAAACCAGTTGGGGCAGTGCGTGCGCCGGCGAACAGACTTGGGTGTGCCGACTGCGGTTTCATCCGCGCAGGTGCCACGTCTTGGATGCACGCCATGAAAGCGCTTCGCCGTCGACAGCCAACATCGAAGTCCTCCGACCGCGGCGACGCGAGCGGCCCTGGCGCCCCGGAATCGAGCAACACCATCGCCGGCGAGGAAGGCCAGACCCTGATCCGAAACCTTCACCTCGGACCCACAGCGGCCGTCGCCATCGTGCGTCTGGCCGACTGGCGTCTTTCCGCCATCTCCCGTGGCCTGGAGATGGCACTGGGCTACCTGCCCGGGGAGCTCGATGACGCCTGTCTGCGGGACGTGCTGGCGGACGCGGACGACTCGGCCCGGGTTGCCGAGTCGGTGGCAGGCGAGGAGCGGCCCGGGAACATGGCGGTATCTCTGCTCAACGCCGACGGGGAGCGCGCCCCGGCCATGGCCTGGGTGCTGCGTCTCGAGGCGGGTGACGCAGCCAATCTGCTCATGGTCTTCACGCCCTTGCCCAAGGGGGAGGGCACGGGTGCCGTGTCGGGAGAGGATCCGGTGACCGGCCTCGGCGCGCGCCGGTACTTCTCCAGGCGCCTCGCGGCAGCGCTGCGCACTGCAGACGCCCGGCAGGAGCTTGTCGGTTGCCTGATCGTGCAGCTTGACAACATCGGGACCGCTTATAGCGAAGATGGCGAATCCGTCGGCGAAGAGGCCATTGCCGTGATCGCGCGACGTCTACAGCACGGAGTGCGCAGCTATGACAGCGTGGCCCGCCTGGGGTCGGATCGCCTGGGGGTCGTGCTGGAGCGCCTGGAGTTGCCTGTCCACGCGTTGCGAGCTGCGCAGCACGTTAATCACGCGCTGGCCGAGGCGATCGCTTTCCCCGGTGCGTCCGTGCGACCGCGTGTGGTGATAGGCGTGGCCGTGTACCCGAGCGACGCGGATAGCGTCGGCCGGGTATTTCGGCGGGCCAGCGTCGCGATGCACACGGCGCGCAACCGTGACTCGGGCAACGTGGTCTGCGCGGTGACGCCCGCGTAGCCCAAGTTTTACATCAGACCAGGAGAACTGAATCATGAGGAAGAATCTGCTCAGGGCATCGATAGCGTTCTTGATGCTGCTCATCGTGGCGATCCAGGGCTGCAACACCATGGAAGGCATGGGTAAGGACATCGAGAGTACAGGCCAGGCGATCGAGGAGGAGGCTAGCGATTAACGACTGCTCGCAGGCTTCCCCGACCTCCGCCCGGGCTGATCGATTGCGGGCCGCTGTCGTGAGCGTGATCGCGAAGACGGCTCGGCAAACCCCGGACGTAGCCAACCGGGCCGGGGGAAGTGCCAGGCTTGCCGCCTGAAGCTCGCATATGCCTGCATCCGGCGGATTCCGGGACAAACCTCTAGACTGCCGGGACGGGGGCGCGGGCGGCAGGCAGCCTGCGCGCGGACAGGGCGAGCCGGCGGCGATCCGGCAGTGGAGGCGCGGGCCTATGAATCTCGAGAAGGTCATCTTCGGATTCTTCATCCTGCTGGCGCTGACACTCAACTTCGGATTCTTCCTCGGGGAGTTCGATAACCCCGATCATCACAACGTCTATGAGCTCTTTGCGGCGCTGCTGGTCAGCCTGATCGCCACCGTGCTCAAGTTCGGCGAGCGCACGCAGATCGGTGCTGTCCTGCTCGCGTCGAGCCTGGTGGCGGACCTGCAGCTGATCGCCGCGGCCGTGCTCTGGGGCGCGGCCATGTCCCTCTCCGAGGTGGGCATGACCTCGGCGGTCATGGCCAGCATCGTGTCCCTGTCCGGCGGGGCACTGCTGGCCAACCTGGCCTCGGTGACCATACTCATCGTAGAGACCGTCGGCATGCACCGCTGAGGGGGCGCCCCGGGCCATGGAACAACTGCTGCATTTGCGCCGGCACAGCGTTGTTCCCATGGTGCTGCGGCGCATGCGGGCGCCGCTCATCACGCTGATCGTCAGCTATTCGGTCTCGGTGCTCGGCCTGGTGCTCATTCCCGGCGCCAGCGCGGACGGCACGCCGTACCGGATGGACTTTCTGAATGCGTTCTATGTGGTGAGCTACACGGCCACCACCATCGGATTCGGCGAGATCCCCCATGCCTACTCCGGCGTCCAGCGCCTGTGGATGACGCTGAGCCTGTACCTCGTGGTGATTGCCTGGTTCTACGCCATCGGCACGATCGTCGGGCTGGTCCGGGACCCGGCCTTCCAGCAGGCGGTGACCTGGAACCGCTTCCGCCACCAGGTGCAGGGCCTTGCGGAACCGTTCCATCTGGTCTGTGGCTACGGCGATACCGGCGCCCAGCTCGTCCAGGAGATCACCGATGGCGACGGGCGTGCCGTGGTGCTGGAGCGGGTGGAGGGGCACACCTACGAGCTCGGGATCGAGGATCTGCGCTCCTACGTGCCGCGCTTCAGCGGCGACGACAGCAATGTGGACAACCTCCTGGCCGCCGGCATCACCCAGGCGCACTGCCGCTCGGTGCTGGCGGTCACCGATGACGATCATGCCAACCTGCAGATCGCCATTACGGCGAAGCTGCTCAACCCGTCGCTGCCGGTAATCGCGCGCTCGGGGAACGACGAGACCCACGCCAACATGGCCTCCTTCGGAACGGATTACATCGTGAGCGCGTTCGACACGTTCGCCGGAGGCTTCGCCATGGCGATCGAGTCACCGCGCCTGCACCGTGTCTACGAGTGGATGAGTCCGCGACCGGAAATCCCGCTGACAAGCGAGCGCCTGCCGCCGCCGGGGCGCTGGATCGTGTGTGCACCCGGACGTCTCGGCAAGCGGCTGTGCCAGCGGCTGGCACCGACGGACACCGAGGTGGTGCTGGTGTCCGCGGAGAAGCCGGCATGGATGGCCGCCGACCAGCCGCATGTGCCGGGCAAGGGAACGGAGGCGGAGACCCTGAAGCAGGCGGGTATCGAGGGGCAGGATACGGTCGGGGTGATCGCCGGCACCGACGACGACGCCGACAATCTCTCCATCGTAATGACGGCGCGGGAACTGCGTCCCGAGCTGTTCATCACGGCCCGCCTGAATGCCCGCGCCAACCGCCGCGTGTTCGAGGCCGCAGAGCTCGACATGATCATGGAGCCGAGTGGGATCATCGCCCTGCGCATCATGCGGGTGCTCAGTACGCCACGCCTCCCCCAGTTCCTGCGGCGCCTGCGCGATTACGACGACGCCCGCATCGGTGAGCTGCTGGAGCACTGGCAGCAGCTCATGGGCACCGAAACGCCGCGCATCCGCGCGTTCACCGTGGGGCCGCAGGAGATGCCGGCGGTGGCCGACGCACTGCCGCGCCGGCCGGTTACCCTGGAGGCCCTGCTGCGGGATCCCCGGCAGCGGGACGAGACGCTGCCGGCCGAGGTGCTGATGCTGGAGCGCGACGGCGAGCTCACGCTCCTGCCCGAGCCCGGCGTCCGACTGGAGATCGGGGATACCGTGCTGATCTGCGCCCGCGCGGATGCCCTTGGCCCGCTGTCGTGGACAGTCAATAACCTCGATGTCTTCCGCTACGTGATGACCGGCGAGCAACGCCCGGACGGCTGGCTCTGGCGCCGGCTCGCCGAGCGGCGCGTGCCGGAACACCGGCGTGCGTAGCCATTGCGCCGTCGACTGGCATCTCCCGCAGGCACGGCGCTCGGTCGGTGTTTCATCGCGGCCGCTGCGAGCGTGCAGCAGCAGCCGCGGGGCACGGTGGCGTCGGATTCCGCCACCGTGGAGGGGTCCGGAAGCGTAAAGGTATCCCCTCGTGCGGTGCGCTCAAGGAGACCCGCCCGCAGATTCGGCTATGCCTGCGCGAGCGGCTGCCAGTGCTTAGGCTCGGGTGCCGCTGGCGGCGTCGGAGAATCCCCGGGAGTCCCGTGCGTCGGCCAGGTGCCCCTGCGACGGCGGTTCACGCGAATCCCGGCGGATTCCATTCCTCCATCATCTTGAGGCGTGCGGCCTCGAGTCGTTCGGACATCAGCGAGGAGAAGCGCTTGAGCACCCGGTACCCGAACACGGGGTCGCGCTCGCACTCCTCCCGCACTGCCTCCCCGTCGAACTCGATCAGCGCCGTCTCACCCTCGGCACGGGCCTGGAAGCTCCAGCGATAGGGCGGGATCAGCCAGGACCAGCCGAGCACATCACCCGGTCCAAGCCTCTGGACCTCGAGCGAGGGGCCGGAGATGGCCGGGACCTCGATGACGATGGCGCCCTCGCAGAGCAGGAAGAAGCTGCCGGCGCGGTCGCCATGTTCGAAGACAATGCCGTTCGCCGGCACAGTCCGCCAGGTGGCGCGGCTGGCGAGGCGCGGCAGATCCTCCGGCTCCAGCCCGGCAAAGAAGGGATTGCTCCTGAGGCGCGATTCGATGGCATCGTCCGTCATGGCCTGTCTCCCGTGGCTGAGGTCATCTCCGCACGCTACGCCCTTTCTCCGCGCGCTGCCGGTGCGGTTGGTGACCTCGGAAGACGCCGACATCACCGACAGCACCACCGTCCGGCGACCCTGCGATGACGTCGCCCTATTTTACCCGCCGCCGACGCTCGACGACGACAGCCTGCATGGGGCTGTACCCAGGCTCTCGGCCTGATCCAACCAGCGCTGAAACAGCTGGGCGGGCTCGCCCTGAGTCTGTTGCGCCATTGTGAGAGATCCTATTTACGGTTGCAGGGATGTTCACTGGATGGGGTGGTGCGCGGCGCTTTTCGATCCGCCTGATTTCCGGGCGCCGGTCGATTAGGAGATTCGCCGAAGATTGCGGCGAACTGCTTCTCGAAATCTTTGGGTACGCCGCGATCCGGAAATCGTGGCGCAGCCGTTCTTTCAGGGTGTGACTGGCGGCGATTGGACATGGTCGGTAACCCTCTCGGCATCCGGCATTAAAAGTCGCACAGCCCACGTGTAACAGGGCCGCATGACGATTCGGTTGACGAACGTCAAAGCCGCCGACGGGATTCGATCAGGGCGACGGGCGGCAGTGCGCCATCCGCGAAGGAGGCGACGCGATCCCTCGTCCTCCGGCGGGGCGTGACGAGAGGCGAGGGGAGCGCCTACTCTGGAAGGGAGCCGGCAGAGGTGGTAGATCATGGCCTACCGGTATGCGCTTCCCCAGCGGCTGCTGCACTGGACGGTGGCAGGGCTGGCGCTGATCTCGCTGACCACCGGGCTGCTGCTCGGCTGGCTCGGTTTCGAGGGGGCGCGTGACGCGCTCGGCCTGGCGGCCACCAACACCCTGTATACCGCTCACAAGAGCGTCGGTGTGCTGATTCTGCTGGCCATGCTCCTGCGCGTGCTGGCGCGGTTGGG
Organism: Spiribacter halobius; assembly: GCF_020883455.1. Classification (NCBI taxonomy): domain Bacteria; kingdom Pseudomonadati; phylum Pseudomonadota; class Gammaproteobacteria; order Chromatiales; family Ectothiorhodospiraceae; genus Sediminicurvatus; species Sediminicurvatus halobius. Next base: position 1,373,111 of record NZ_CP086615.1, read on the forward strand.
CTATGGCAAGCCGGCCTACCAGCACCCGCTTGATCCGGCCAGGCGCGTTGCGAGCAGCGCCGTGCATGGCCTGCTCTACCTGCTGCTGATCGTGCAGCCGGTGCTTGGCTGGCTGGCCACGGCGGCCGGGGACTTCCCGGTGGATTTCTTCGGGCTGAGGCTGCCGGGCCTGATCGGCGTCGACAAGGCGCTCTCGGAGACGCTGTACGGCTGGCACGGGCTTGTCGCCTGGACGATCCTCGGCCTGGTGATCTTGCACGTTGCCGCCGCACTGCATCACTGGCGCGTGCTGCAGGACGGGGTGATGCAGCGCATGTCCCTGCGCTGATCGGCCGGTCACCCCGCCGACCGGCGCCTCTGGGGGTGCCTCGCCGAGGACAAAAAAAGCCTCCGACCCGTTCGGGGCGGAGGCTGGGGTAGCAGTAACCGCCGCGGGCGGTGGTTACTTGGCCTGGGCGGCCTTGGCCGTCTCGGCCTGGGCGGTCTTCGCGGCCTCGGAGGCGCTCTTGACGTTGCTCTCGACGAGCTTGCGCGCCTCGTTGACGAACTCCTGGTTCATCGCGACCACGTTCTCGGCGTCGCCCTTGACGCGCTCGCCAAGATCCCGGGCCACCTTCTGCTGGCCCTCGGCATAGGCCTGGAGGTCCTTCTGGTCCTTGATCTCCAGCGCGGAGCGCAGCTGCCCGAGGCCGACCTCGGTGTAGGCACGCGTCGCCTCGATCTGGGCGTTGACCAGCTTCTCGGTATAGTCCGCCGCCAGCTTGGCATAGGCGCGGGCGGGACCGACGAAGAGCTTCTCGGCCTGCTCGGTGTAGTTGTTGAAGGTCTCGTTACTCATATCCGTTTCTCCTGGTTCGGTTGCGGATGGGCTTGCTGATGTTGTTGCAGTGCAATATAGCAGGGTGAATGCTGCATTGCAACAGGCCCGAACCGAACAGTCGCTCACCGGCCGGCGAGGAGCTGACCGGCGTCCGGCGCTACCGGCTCCAGATCCAGCGCCCTCAGCATGCGCCAGGTCGTGCAGACCGCGGCCGACACCACGGGCAGACCGAGCTTCGCCTCCACGGCCGGGATGGCCGCAAGGGAGGGCATCTGCACGCAGGCCGACAGCACCACCGCGTCGGCGCCACGGACGTCGAGGTCATCAACGATGTCGACCAGCGCCATGGGGTCCCGGTGGCCCACCGCGATGTTGTCCGGGATCTCCAGGGAGATGCTGTCCAGTACCTGGATGTCCTCGGCCTCGATGTAGTCGACCACCATCTCCGTGAGCGGCCGCATGTAGGGCGTGACCACCGAGACCCGGCGTGCGCCGAGGGCCTGGATGCCCTCGACGAGCGCGCCGGCGCTGCTCACGACCGGTGTGGCGTGACCGTTGTCGGCACTTGCCCGGTGCAGGCGCTGCTCGGACTCACGGTGATAGCCACGGCCCCGGCTCATGATCGCCACCAGGCAGGCGTAGCCCATGACGTCCACGTGCGCGTCGGAGAGCTCGAGGGCGCAGCGGTCGGACTCGTCGTCCATGCGCGCGAGCTCCTCGCGGGTGACCTGCTTCATGCGCATGCGGCTCGAGTGAAAGGTAAAGCGCTCGGGCGCAACGGCCTCCCGGGCGCGGAGCATGGCCGGGATCTCCGTCTCCATGGTGGTGTTCGAGCTCGGGACGATCTGCCCGATGCGGTACGGCTTCTGGCTCATGACAGGCTCCTGGCTGGATGGCCTCGGCGGAGGGTGCCCCGCAGTATCGCAGCTCAGCCGCGCCCCGGTGCCGGCTCCGCCAGCAGCGAGTCGAAATCCAGCGCGGCGTTGTACATGGCGAGGTTACCCGCAGCGTCCACCGGCCATTCCTCCGGCAGGCGGTCGCGGTAGAGCTCCACGCCGTTACCGTCCGGATCTCTCAGGTAGAGCGCCTCGCTCACGCCATGGTCCGCCGCCCCGTCGAGCTCGATGCCGGCGGCGATGAGGCGGCGCAGCGCATCCGCGAGTGCCGGACGGTCCGGATAGCGCAGGGCGACGTGAAACAGGCCGGTGGTACCCGGCGCCGGCGGCGGCCCACCGCGGCTCTGCCAGGTGTTCAGCCCGATGTGATGGTGGTAGGCGCCGGCCGCGAGGAAAGCGGCGCTGTCGCCCCAGCGCTGCCGGACCTGGAAGCCCAGCACGCCCTGATAGAAACCGATGGCACGCTCCAGATCGGCGACCTTCAGGTGCACGTGGCCCACATCCGCCCGCGCATCGACGGGGGCGGCCAGGTCCACCGGCTGGCCGCGGACAGTGGTCGATTTCGGGGAAGGCGGCTGGTTCATGGAGAGTGATCCCGTGTTGTGCGGAAGCGGAAATCGATCCCTGCGTTAGCATGCGATTGCTCCGCGGCCTTGCGAAGACTCCCGAGCCGAAACGCTGGGTTACCGAAACGGTAACGGTCTGCGCGAGGCGAGCGCCAAGCACGAATGTGCACCGGCAGACGGCAGTCTAGACTTGGCGGTTATGGGCAGCGCAGCAGCAGACATCCCCCACGTGGTCGTGGTCGGCGGCGGGGCCGGCGGGCTCGAGCTGGCGAGCCGCCTCGGCCGCCGGGCCGGGCGCCGTGAGCGGATCCGGGTGACGCTGGTGGATGCGAGCCTCACCCACCTCTGGAAGCCGCTCCTGCACGAGGTCGCGGCGGGGACGCTGGACAGCGGCGCAGATGCCCTGGACTACCTCGCCCAGGCGCGCCAGCACGGCTTCACCTACCAGCTCGGACGCATGGTCGGCCTCGATCGCGGCCGGCGCCGTGTCCGCCTCGCCGCGATCACCGACGAGGCGGGCCGGGCGCTCGTGCCGGCACGGGAGCTCGACTACGACTGGCTCGTGCTGGCCGTCGGCAGCGTGAGCAACGACTTCGGCACTCCGGGCGTGGCCGAGCACTGCGTGTTCCTGGATGACGCCGCGGCCGCCGAGCGCTTTCAGCAGATGCTCATGCGCGCGCTGCTCGGGGCGCAGCTGCAGGAAACACCGCTCGCCCCGGAGCAGCTGTCCGTCGCCATCGTCGGTGGCGGGGCGACGGGCGTGGAGCTGGCGGCCGAGCTGCGCAGCGCCGCGCGCAAGGCAGCCGGCTATGGGCTCGATCGCATCGATCCCGAGCGCGACCTCACCCTCACGGTCATCGAGGCGGCGGAGCGCATCCTGCCGGCCCTCTCGCCGGGGCTCTCGGCGAAGACCCACGCCCGCCTCGAGGAGCTCGGCGTGCGCGTGCTCACCGGACGCCCGGTTACCGAGGTGACCGACCGTGGCATGCATGTCGAGGGCGGAGAGTTCGTCCCCGCGGAGCTGCGAGTGTGGTCCGCGGGCATTCGCGCACCCGCCTGGCTGCAGGAGCTGGAGGGCCTTGCCACGACGCGCAGCGGGCAGCTGGTGGTGGACGAATGCCTGCGCACGGCGGACCCCCGGGTTTTTGCCCTCGGCGACTGCGCCGCCCAGACACCGCCGGGGGCGGATCGCCCGCTGCCGCCGCGGGCGCAGACGGCGAGCCAGCAGGCGGAGTATCTCGCGCGCCACCTCCCGGCCCTGATCGCCGGGCGAACGCCGCCGCCCTTCGTCTACCGGGACTACGGCTCGCTCATTTCCCTCACCGAACGGCACGCCGTGGGCCGGCTGATGGGCAGCGTGTTCGGCAACTGGATGATCGAGGGGCTGCTCGCGCGGGCCGCCTACGCCTCGCTCTACCGCAAGCACCTGGCGGTGGTGCACGGCCTGCCGCGCATGCTGCTGATCAGCACGCTACAGTGGCTCGCGCGGCGCACCCGCCCGCGCCTCAAGCTGCATTGAATCGTCAAAGGGGGCATCAGCCGACCAGGCCGTTGACCAGAGCGGTCAGCCCCGCGGCAGTGCACAGAATCAGCAGGCCGGGCCGGAACCAGGCGGGGTTGATCAGCGGCAGCACCACCCGCGCCAGCAGAAACCCGAGGAAGGTGGGGAACAGCATGAGCGTGGAGACGCCGGCATGCGCCAGCGTGAAGCGACCCACGGCGATTAGCGCGACCAGCGAGCCGACGGTGCCGATCACCATGTAAGCGGCCAGGTTGGCCCGCACCGAGCGCCCTTCCGCGCTCTGGTAGAGCAGCGCCATGGGTGGGCCACCGACGGAGGTGGTGGTGGCCATGAAGGCCGACAGCACGCCGGCGCCAAAGAGCCGCGGCCGCGTGCGCCGGATGCGCGGCTGCCGCGCACTCAGCACCACGGCGAAGAGCACGCTCAGACCGAGCAGGACGGAGAGCAGTCGGGTGGAAGCGAAGGCGAGGAAACCCAGCCCCGCAAGCGTCCCCGGTATGCGGCCGATGATGGCCCAGGTGAGCTCGCCGAGGGCCAGTCCGGCGATGTCCCGCCAGACCGTGAGCGAGGCGAGGGGGAGGGCGACGAAGAGGATCAGCCCCGGGATCAGCGCCGGCTCGATCATGACGATGAAGGGGGCGGCGATGATCCCGAGCCCAAAGCCGATCGCGCCCTGGATCAGCGCCCCCAGGAAGATCACCAGGGCCATGATCAGCGTCTCCAGCAGCGGGATTTCCAAGGCCGTGTCCCCTTTGGCTGCATTCTGGAATCTCGGCGCGGGCATCGCGCACGGCAATCCCGGCCATGGCTCCCCGGCTTCGGGAGGCTTCCCGGCGCCCATGTTGTCCGAAGCCTGCCGACAGGGCGGTTCGCTGGGTAGCACCAGTGCGGCGGAATCGCTGATCCGTCACGGTACCCGGTTGCCGGGTGGCGCGTCAGGCGGCCTGACGTCAGCCCCGGGCGTGATGAGTTTTCAGGCGGCCCCGCAGGGCGGCTGGCAGGGGCCGCAGGGGGCGTCAGTGGACGCCAGGCACCTCTGCGAGCCGGCGGATGCCTTCGTCGATGTCCTCGGCGCTGATGGATGAGTAGCCCATCCGCAGATAATTCCGTGGTGCGCGATCGTCGCTGAAAAAGACATGCCCCGGCTCGACAAGCACGCCCTGCTGTCTCGCCGCCGCGGCCACCTCATCTCCGTGCATGTTCGCGGGTCCCTGCACCCAGAGTGCGGAGCCACCCTCACGCTGCCTGAAACGCCAGGCGGGCAGATGACGGCGGATCGCCGCCTCCAGTGCCTGTGAGCGCTCCCGGTAGATGCCGTTGAGATAATTCACGTAGGCCTCGTGATAGCCATTGCGGATGAACTGCGCGGCAGTGAACTCGTTGTTGTTGGCTGGATGGCGCAGGCAGAGCCGGCGCACCTTGCGCAGCTCCCGGATCAGCGCCGCGGGGCCTGCGACGTACCCGAGGCGCATGCCGTGGGCGAGGGTCTTCGAGAGGCTGCCGATGTACACCACGTTGTGGGTCTGGTCGAGACTCTTGAGGGCGGGTGTGGGGTGACTTGCGAAATTCAGCTCGCTCTCATGGTCGTCCTCGATGATGACCACGCCGTGGGCATTGGCGAGCTCGATTAGCCGCTCCCGCCGATCGATGGGCAGGGTGACGCCGGTCGGACACTGGTGGCTTGGCGTGACGAACAGATAATCACATTCCCTGATGGCCTCGCCCACGACGATGCCGTGATCGTCCATGGGGATCGGCCGCACGGAGCCGCCGTGCATCTCAAAGATGTTGCGCGCGTCCGGATATCCCGGATCCTCCACGCCGACGACCCTGCCGTCTTCCACCAGCAGCATGGCCAGCAGGAACAGCGCGTTCTGGGCGCCGGCAGTGACCAGTATCTCGTCTGTTCCCACCCACACGCCGCGGGCCGGGAGAAGCTGCGTCTGCAGCTGTCGGATCAGCGAGGGCTCGTCGCGATCGATAAGGTCCGGTGCCCAGGCCTTGATGCCGGCCAGAGACAGCGAGGCGCGAACGCAGTCGCGCCATTCGTGGCGGGGAAAGAGCCTGGCGTCGAACTGGCCGTAGAGGAACGGATAGCGATAGTCCTGCCAGTCCGGTGGCTTGGCGATGTTGCGCTGGCCGGAGAGATCCATCCGGAAGCGTTGTTCCCAGAACGCGTCCTGGGACGGGGTACCCTCCTTGGGCACGGCGCCGCCATCCGCGAAGTGCCGTTGCACGCGCGGATGCACGTAGTAGCCGCTCCGCTCCCGCGACTCCACGTAGCCGAGATCCATCAGCCGCCGCAGCGCGGCGGTGACGGTGCTCCGGGCCACACCCAGCCGCCGCGCGAGGGTGCGCCCGGAGGGCAGGGCGTCGCCGGGCGCGAGGAACCTTTCCACCACTGCCTGCACGAGCAGGTTCTGGACCCTGGCGCGGGGGCTGCCGGCATCGGCGTCCAGGGTCTCGTAGAGCCGGTACCACATCGCGCTCGCAGCGCGTGCCTTGCGTCCCATCCCGTCTCCTCGTGCCATCCGCGCCCGGCGGCCGGCTCACCGAGTGATCGGGCGCGTCGGGACGATATCGCTGTGCCTACACGCGCCCCTTCCAGGGCACGAGTCTGCGCTCGATGCTGCGCATCACAAGGTCGAACGCGTAGGCGATGCATCCGATCACGATGATGCCGAGTATGACGATGGACGTGCGCAGGAACTCGGCGGCCGTCAGCACCATGAAGCCGAGCCCGGAGCGGGCCGCCACCATCTCCGCGGCCACGAGCACGGTCCAGCCGAAGCCGATGCTGATGCGCATGCCGGTGAGGATCTCCGGCAGCGCGGACTTGAACACCACATGGCGCAGCACCTGCCAGCGACTCGCCCCGAAGCTGTAGGCGACGTGGATCTGTTCGATGGAGGACGAGCGCACCCCGGCCCTCGCGGCGAGCGCCAGCGGCGCGAAGATGCCGAGGAAGATCAGGAGCACCTTGCTGGTCTCGCCGATCCCGAACCAGACGATCATCAGCGGCAGGTAGGCGAGGGGCGGTACCGGGCGGTAGAACTCGATCGGCGGGTCAAGAATGCCCCGGACCAGCCGGTTCACACCCATGCCGATGCCAAGCGGAATCGCGGTGACGCAGGCAAGCGCAAACGCGCCGAATACCCGCCTCAGGCTCTCCAGCGTGTGCCCGAACAGGGTCGAGCCCTGATAGCCCTCGGTACTGATGGACACCGCCTGCGCAATCACGGCCTCCGGGGAGGGCAGAAACAACGGTCGGATCAGCCCGGCGTTGGTGACGATCCACCAGAGCGCGAGGATGATCAGCGCACTCCAGACGCTCACGGCACGGCTCTCGCCGGCACCGAGCTCGCCGTATACGGCCGGCCCGCCATTCCTGCGGGTGCCGTTGCCTGCCAGGCCCGTCATGCGCCTGATCGTGTCGGATACGGCAGGTTTCATCCGGCGTCCCCCTGGATTCTCCGCATGATGTCCTCGCGCATGTCGATGAACTCCCGCGACGCCTTGATCTCTCGGGAGTTGCCGGTCTTCAGGTACTGCTTGGAGAACTCCGTCTCGTAGACATGGGTGATCCGCCCCGGCCGCGGCGACATCAGGATGATTCGGGTGGCAAGGAACAGCGCCTCCTCGACGCTGTGGGTGATGAAGAAGGCCATCTTCCCGCTCTCCGACCAGGCCTTGAGCAGGATCTCCTGCACCCGCTCGCGGGTGAGGGCGTCCAGTGCGGCCAGCGGCTCGTCCATAAGCAGCACCTCGGGATCGGCGGCGAGCGCCCGGGCGACGCCGACGCGCTGCTGCATGCCGCCGGAGAGCTCGTAGATGGCCTTGGACTCGAAGCCCTCGAGCCCCAGCGCCGAGATGAAATGGCGCGCCGTCGCATAGCGCTTGGCCTTCGGAACGCCCTGGAGCATGAGCCCGAAGGCGACGTTGTCGAGCACGTTCAGCCACGGCAGCAGGGCGTGCTTCTGGAATACCACCGCCCGGTCGGCGCCGGGGCCGGTGATTTCGCGGTCACCGAAGGAGATGCGTCCCTGGGTTGGCTGCAGAAACCCCGCGAGTAGGTTGAGCAGGGTGGTCTTGCCGCAGCCGGACGCGCCCAGTGCGACCACGAACTCACCTTCCGAGATCGAGAGGTCGGCGTTGTCCAGGGCGTGTACTTCTCCGCTTTCGGAGGGGAACACCACCGAGACCTGTTCTGCGCGTAGTGCCGTCACGTTGCATCCTCCAGGCCCCCGACCTCCGGGATCGGAGGTCCGATACCGCAGGTCAGGGGCGGGCCAGGGCCTACTGGTCGTTGACGAGTGACTCGACCCAGCTGGCGTCGACGTAGCGGGAGTAGTCGTCCGCGACGCTGTCGATCTCGCCCTGGGCCTCGAGGAACTCCGCCGTGGCGCGCAGACCCTCGGCCACGCCGCCGCCGAGCCAGAGCGGGGAAGCCTGGCGCTCGAGCGAGGGGAACTCGATGCCGTTCAGTACCGGCGGGACATCCTCGGCGTCGGCACCGGTGTTCTGCGCGATCAGCTGAACCTCGGCGGAGTCGGCAGTCCACGCGGCACGGTTGTCGGTATAGCGCGCCGCGTAGTCCGCCACAACGCTGATGAAGTCGCGCATGAACTCGGGGTTCGCCTCGGCGAATTCGGGGTCCACCACGAACGCATCAAACGTCGGTTTGCCCCAGTTGGCGAGCTGACCCGAGGAGATCAGCAGGCGGCCACTGTCGAGCAGCTCGGATAGCACCGGATTCCAGACGAAGGCCCCATCGATGTCGCCCCGCTCCCAGGCGGCTGCGATCTGGTTGGGGCTCATGTTGATGATGTCCACCTCGGCGCGCGGGATGTTGAACTGCTCCAGCGCCACCAGCAGGTGGAAATGCGTGGTGGAGGCATAGGGCGCCGCAATGGTCTTCCCGCGGAGATCCTGGGGCGCCACGATCCCGGAGTCCTCGTGCACCACCATCGCCTCGGCGGTGTCGAAGACCTTGTCCAGGTAGACGATCCGCAGGTCGACGTTGGCGCCGATCGCGGCGGCGGTCGGGCTCGACCCCAGCGCGGTAAGCTGGACGTCGCCCGAGGCCAGCGCCGAGATGACGCTGGATCCGGAGTCGAACTGGCGCCAGTCGATATCCCAGCCCGTTGCCTCGGCGAACGCGCCGTCCTCGACGGCTGCCTTCCACGGTGTGGGCACGCCGAAATGGCCCACCGTAACGCTGTTCTGCGCGATGGCCGCGCCGGTGGTGGAGACGAGCAGTACGAGGGTGGTCAGCGCGAGCAGCGCCATTCTGAGCTTGCGTGTAGCCATTGTGTCGGCCTCCTGGGTCGTTGTTGGACTATTCAGGCCGGGTGGCCTGCAGGGAGTCGTCGATGATCTCGCCAATAAGCGCGCAATCCTCCTCGGTGAATGTCAGGGGGAGGCGGATGTCGCAGAGTCGGGACAGCACGTTCTGCGTCTTTGGAAGCGCCCGCTCCACGCTCAGGTACCGCCAGTGGCGGAAATTGGATGTGTAGCCACGTGCGCTCGGGTTGCCGAACCAGGCAACGGGTACGCCGCGGTCGGCACAGCGCGAGATGAAATCCGGGAACTGCTCCAGTGCGAGGCCCTCCGCCCAGAACTGCAACGAGCTGCCGACATATTCCGCGGCGGCGTGGCGCTGTGGCAGCGTGATGCCGTCCGCCTGCGCAAGGCGCCCCTCGAGCCTGCGGTAGAGCGCGTTCCAGTGCTCGCGGCGGGCCTCGAGCTCGCTCAGCTGTGGGCGCAGCAACGCCGCGCGCAGGCGGTCCATGCGGCCGCTGTAGTTCGGGATCTCGCCGCTCAGCTCGCCGACCCGCGCGCGCGGCGGAGCGGCGAGGTGGCTGTCATAGAACATGTACGAGCCGGTGTAGAGAACCGCCCGGGCGGCGAGCTCGGCATCGTCGGTGACCAGCAGGCCGCCCTCACCCGAGTTGATGTGCTTGTTCGACTGGGTGCTGAAGCAGGCGGCGGTACCGTGGGCGCCGCTAGGGCGGTTGCGCCAGTACGCACCCATGGTGTGGGCGCAGTCCTCGATCAGTGTGATCCCGAGCTCTGCGCAGAGCGCGGCGACGGCGTCCATGTCGGCGATATGGCCGCGCATGTGGGTGAGCACCAGGAAGCGCGCGTCATGGGTCTCGGCCGCCAGGCGCAGATCGTCACAGTCGATGGTCAGGGACTCGTCCGTCTCCACGGGCACAGTGACGCCGCCGGCGTTGTGGATCGCCCCGGGCACGGGCGAGAGCGTGAAGGCATTGCAAAGCACAGGCGTGCCCCGCTCCGGGAGCAGTGCGCGCAGGGCAATGTGCAGCGCGAACCCGCCTGAGTTGCAGGCCACGCAGTAGCGCCGCCCCACGTACCCGGCGAACTCCTGTTCGAGCAGCGCCGCGTCGTCGGTTTCACCGGGTCCGAGGTTGTAGCGATGCAGCTTCCCGCTCGCCATGACCTCGGTGGCGCGCTCGATCCCTGCCGCGGGGATCGGCTGCTGTTCGGTAAAGGATCTCGGGAACTCGCGCATCGTCTCGCCCGGTACCTCTGGTCGTTGATTGCCACCGCCACAAAGCGCCGTGCCGCGGATGCCTTCAATGCGAAACGGCATGGCGCGAATCGGAATGGCCGCCCAGGACGGCCCCGGTTGTCGTGAGGCTAGAAGACGGTTGGGGCTAAAGCGCAGTCCAGATTTCGCCTTTCTGGCAGTCCAGAAAAGCGTCTGAACGGTGGGCAGGAGCGGGCAATGCCCGCTGCCGGTGCCGATATCCCTGGCGTTGCACGACGGTCCCGGGCGGCGCCCGCCGACCCGGCCCGAGCTACCGCATCTCCCGCATCAACGCCCGGCGTGCACGGGCGAGCGCATCGGTGGGGGTGCCGGTGGCGGGTACGTCCGGCCAGCGCATGGCGCCGGTATCCAGGGACAGCTGCCGCTCCAGCACCGCGAGGTCGGCGTCCGAGGCGTCTGCGGCACGGGCCGCGACACGCTGGCGCAGCACGTCGGCCGGGGCGGTCAGCCACAGCCCCGTGAACGGAACGCGCAGGGAGTGACCGATGGCCTCGGCCCGCTGACGACTCTCCGGGCGGGTGAAGGTGGCGTCGAGGATGGCGGGCCAGCCGGCGAGGGCGGCCCGGCGGGCGTGGCGCTCGAGGCGCCGGTAGGTGCGGCGGGTGTGCTCGGGGCGGTAGGCCTGCTGTGGCAGCCGTGCCTCCGGGGCGACGCCGGCGAGGCGCTTGCGGATGCCGTCGCTGCGCAGCTGCACGGCACCGGGGCCGGGTGCGAGGTCCGATCTCAGGCCGCGGGCGACGGTGGACTTCCCCGTCCCGGACAGGCCGCCGATGGCGACGACCCGTGGTTCCGGCGCCCAGTCCAGCGCGCTGCGGGCGAGGTGGAAGTAGTCCCGCGCGCGGGACTGCCGCTCGGGGTCGTCGGTGAGGCCGTTGGCCATGGCGCGGACCAGGGCGCGCACCGAGACGAATAAGGGCAGGCAGGCGAGGCCGCTGTAGTCGCCGGTGGCTTCCAGATAGCGGTTGAGGAAATCGCCGGCGAGCGCGCGCTCCCCGTGCGCCAGCAGGTCCATGACGGTGAAGGCGGCATCGTAGAGGGTATCCGTGCAGGCGAGTGCCTCGGAGAACTCGATGGCATCGAAGGGCGTCGCCCGGCCCTCGAACAGGCAGGCGTTGGCCAGGTGCAGGTCACCATGGCCGTGGCGCACACGGCCGTGGCGTCGCCGCGCCTCGAGCCGCGGGCCGAGCCGCCGCCAGCTGGCGTCAAGGGCAGCACCGAGCGCATCCAGCGCGGTACCTGCGAAGGGGCTCGTCTCGGCCTCGGCGAGCGTGTCCAGGGGGACCCGGTAGTGATGGCGCATGCCTTCGGCGCCGCCGTGGTCCCGGCGGATCCCGGCCTGCGCATGGAGGTCGGCGACGGCGTCGGCGAGATCAACCACGTGCTCCGTGCTCAGGCGGCCTTCCCGCGCCATGACATGGAACAGGTCCGCCTGCTCGAAGCGGCGCATCACCACCAGCCAGTCCACTGGCTCGCCGTTGCCCTCGCCGAGGGTGAAGCCGCCGTCGTAACGCCGCACCGGGATCACGGCCTCGTAAAGGTGCGGCGCGGTGCGCCGGTTGACCGCGAGCTCGGTCTCGGCGGCGTGACGTCGCCGCTCGGGTGTGCCGTAGTCGAGGAATGCCGGGGCATCCGCCTTCTTCAGCTTGTAGACATGATCGCCCGCGAGGAAGACATGGCTGATCTGGGTCTCGACATGCTCCACCGCGGCGCCGCCGTGGGCGTCCGGGCGCTGGAGCCAGTCGACCAGGGCGCGCTGCATGCAGGGATTCTCGGGCATGGCTGGTACCGCCACGGCGTCTCCGTCGATCCCATCCTGAAGTGGGTATGGCTTCGGTGTACAGGGTCGATTGTGCAGCGCAATGCCGCGCTGTGTCAGGCCTTCTCCGTCGGTGTTGCCGGCTGCAGCGCGCTGCAGAGGTGCTCGCCCAGGCCGAAGCCCGCCTCGGTCATGGTGAGGTAGGTGTCATCGGCGCCCTGGGCGGTGACGCGGTCGGCCTCCTCCTGGTGCATGGCATGGCCCACGATGAGCCCGTGGTAGCCGCTCTGGCGCAGCTGGCGGACGGCGGTCTCCTTGGACTCCTGTCCGGCCAGGGCGAGGACCACCGCGCGGACATCGCTCAGGTCCAGGTTATGCCAGAAGAACGGGTCGTCGGCGTCGGCATAGGCCACCTTGCGGCCCTGCCCGGTGTGATGGCTGATGCGGCTCGGATCGGAATCGATACCGATGGGCCGCAGCCCGCGGTCCCGGATATAGTCATAGGTGGCCGTGCCGACACGTCCCATGCCGAGGATCAGCACGTCGGCATTGTCCAGCGCGATCGGTTGCTCGTCGGGGTGCTCCCAGGAGCGCTCGAACCGCTTGAGGCGGTGCTCCAGGCGCTCCACGATAAGGTTGCTGTTGCGGTTGAGCGGCGCCGAGACGATGAACGACAGCGCCACCGCCACGGCCAGCGGTACGACCCACTCCTCGAGCAGCACCGCCGCGACGATCAGGCCGAACTCGCTGTAGCAGGTGAGGGACAGGCTGCAGACCAGGGCGTTGCGCACCCGCAGGTGGAAGGCAATCAGCAGCGCGAAGAACAGCAGCGCCTTCAGCGGCAGGACAAGCGCCAGCGCCCCCGCGAACAGGAGCTCGCTGCTGCTCGGCAGCCCGGCGAGGCCGATCTGCAGAAAGAACCCGACCAGGAACACCTCCTTGAGGCTCCATAGCGCGTCGGCGAGTGCCTTGCTGCGGCCATGCTCGCCCAGCAGCACGCCCATGAGCAGCGCACCCAGCTCGCCGCTGAGGCCCACGGTCTCGAAGCCGAGGCCGCCGATCACCACGGCCATCAGCATGCCCACCAGAACCAGCAGCTCCTCCCGCCCCGCGGTCTCCAGAAGCCAGTAGAGCAACGGCCGCAGCAGAGGCAGGGCGAGCAGCAGCAGTGCCCAGGGCGAGGGCTTGTGTTCGCTGAACAGCGCCAGCGTGGCAATGGCGATGAGGTCCTGGATGATCAGGATGCCGATGGCCGAGCGGCCATGAAACGCGCGCAGCTCGCGCTTGGCGTCGAGCATCTTCGCGGCGAGCACGGTGCTGGAAAACGACAGCGCGATGGCCAGCAGCACCGCCTCGCGCCCGGCGAGGCCCGCGAGCAGGACGAGGGCGCCGGTGAACACGGCCGTCGTCACGGTGAAGTGGATGAGCGAGGTGCCCACCACATGGCGCTGGATGAGCTGGCGGAGCTTGAGCTTCAGGCCGACGGTGAACAGCAGCAGCAGGATGCCGACGTGGGCGATGTGATCGAGTACCGGGCCCGTGAACTCGGGCATCCCCAGGTCGGGTCCCCAGGCGCTCAGCGCAAAGCCGGCCAGCAGGAAGCCCACCAGCGGCGGGATGCGGATCTGCTGCATCAACAGGCCGAAGACCAGCGCGAAGCTGATCGTCAGAAGCTCGAGCATCATGGCTTCTGGCTCCCGTGCTGCCGGTAGGGGGCGTCAGCGAGGCCCCGGGTAAGCTGCATCGCCCGACGATGCCGGACCGCGGCGCGATGGCCCTGCGGGCCGGCCCGCCTGGTCCAGTGGTTCGGGGCTGACGGCGGATTGTACCGGCGCCGAGCCCCCAGCCGTGAATCGGCCGGGGCCGTCGCGACTGCCGCGACCGCGGCGGCTCAGGCCGTGCCCGGGGCGGCCTGCTGCGGCCGGTAACCGCCATCGAGCCAGCGCACGACCTCCCGCGCCGCCGGATGATCGAAGGCGGCGTACCGGGCGCGCAGGCCGGTTGCCTGTGCGCCGAGGCGCTGCCGGCCGGCATCCTCCAGCAGGGTCAGATCCTCGGCCAGGGCTGCCGCCAGCGAATCTCCGAGGACGGCGCGGGCGGCGTCCCGGAATGCCCGACCGTAGGCGAAAGCCTCGCCCGCACGATAGCGCCAGGGCAGGGTCAGCGCGGGCAGCGCCGAGAGCGTCGGTTGCAGCGCCGGATTGATCGCGTGGGCGCTCAGTTGCGGCGCGAGGGTGGCCGGACGACCGGTAAACGGCCGCAGATGCAGGTGCTCGCAGGCGATCGTGCCGTCGTTGACCGGGTAGTTGTCCCACAGCCAGGGCCGCCGTCGCAGGCGCTCCGCAACGGCCTCGAGATGGCCGGGGGAGATCTCACGCGGACAGATCTCCTCGCCGGCCCAGTACACCCCGATGCCCGGGTCCAGGGCGCGGCCCAGCGCTGCCAGGTAATCGGGCGGCCGCGCCCCGAACAGCCGATCCAGCAGCGGATCGTCGCTGTAGTACGTCGGGCAGACGAGCACCTGGCGGGCCCGGGTGCGCGCGGCGATCCACTCGGTGACGGCGGCCTGCCGGTGGGCCGGATCCGGCGTCGCGTCGGCGACGTCGTCGAAGCTGACCACCAGCTCGTCGATGCCGACGGCGTCCAGCTCGCCCAGGCGCTCGGCGAGCCGGGCATGTCCCGTGCCCGCCTCCGCGGGGTCGAAGCCGATGGGGGCGAGGCCGACGCCGAAGGCAAGCCCGAGTCTGCGGCAGCGCCCGGCGAAGGCTGCCATGGCCTCGGCCTGACCGGCGGGCCATGGCTCGCGCCAGCCCTCCCGCAGGCTGGCATCCAGCTTCGGCGCGTAGTGCCAGAAGCGGTAGCCGTGGTCCGCCAGAGTTGCGGCGAGCGCTTCCCGCTCTTCCCAGCGCCAGGCGGGGCCGTAGAAGCCCTCGATCACGCCGAGCCGGGGCAGCGTGGAGTCGGTCTCTGTCACCGGTGCCCCATCGGCCCGGGGTCAGAAATCGAACAGCTCGCCGAGCAGGCTCTTGCGCTTCTGGGGCTTGTGGTAACCGCCTCGCTCGGGCTGGTTCGGCGCCCTCGCGTCCCGCGGGGGGCCGGCCTCGGCGGCGGAGCGCTCGATGATCTTGTCGAGCTCGCCGCGGTCCAGCCAGACGCCCCGGCACTGCGGGCAGTAGTCGATCTCGACGCCCCGCCGGTCGGTCATCTCAAGGCGCTGGTCGCGGCAGACCGGGCACTGCATGGTTCACCTCCACGGGCTTGCGGGTATTCCGGGGCGCGTTGGCTGCGACGTCGGGGCGACGTCCGCTTCGGCTGAATCGTGCGGGCGTCCTGCGGCGGAATCAATAACCGCTGCATCGCTAGCCCGCATGTCTCACCGATTCGCGGCTGCGGGCAAGCGAAAAAACGCCCGGGCGTCCGCGAGGGAGGCCCGGGCGCCTGGGGACGCTCGCCGGTTCAGGCGAGGTCGAAGCGGTCGGCGTTCATCACCTTGTTCCAGGCAGCGATGAAGTCGTGCACGAACTTCTCCTGCCCGTCGTCCTGGGCATAGATCTCCGAGATGGCCCGGAGCTGGGAGTTCGCGCCGAACACCAGGTCGACCCGGGTGGCGGTCCACTTGATGGCGCCGGACTTGCGGTCGCGGCCCTCGAACTCCTCGCCCTCCTCGTCGGTGCGATGCCACTCGGTATCGTTGTCGAGGAGGTTGACGAAGAAGTCATTGCTGAGGGTGCCCGGGCGCTCCGTGAACACGCCGTGCTTCGCCTCGCCGACGTTGGTGTCCAGCGCCCGCATGCCGCCGAGCAGCACGGTCATCTCGGGGGCGGTCAGCTTCAGCAGCTGGGCGCGGTCCAGCAGCATCTCCTCGGCCGGAACGGTGTAGCGCTTCTTCATGTAGTTGCGGAAGCCGTCCGCCACCGGCTCCAGGACCTCGAAGGACTCGGCGTCGGTCTGCTCCTCGGTGGCGTCGGTGCGACCGGGATGGAACGGCACCTCGACGTTGAAGCCCGCCTGCTTCGCTGCCTGCTCGATGGCGGCGTTGCCGCCGAGGACAATCAGGTCGGCCAGTGAGACCCGCTTGCCGCCCGACTGGGCGCGGTTGAAGTCCTGCTGGATGCCCTCTAGCTTGCCCAGCACCATCTGCAGGCGCGCCGGCTCGTTGACTTCCCAGTCCTTCTGCGGGGCGAGGCGGATGCGCGCGCCATTGGCGCCACCGCGCATGTCCGAGCCGCGGAAGGTGGAGGCCGAGCCCCAGGCGGTGGCAACCAGCTCGGCGGTGCCGAGGCCGGAGTCCAGGATCTTCTTCTTGAGCGCCTTCACGTCCTGCGCATTGACCAGCTCGTGGTCCACCGGCGGGACCGGATCCTGCCAGATCAGATCCTCACTGGGGACCTCGGGGCCGAGGTAACGGGACTTCGGGCCGAGATCCCGGTGGGTGAGCTTGAACCAGGCGCGCGCGAAGGCGTCCGCGAACTCCTCCGGATTCTCGTGGAAGTGCTTTGAGATCTCGCGATAGCTCGGATCCACCTTCATTGAGATGTCGGTGGTGAGCATCATCGGCTTGATCTTCGTGGCGCTGTCGTGGGCGCGGGTGACCATGTCCTTGTCGGCAATGTCCTTGGGCGTCCACTGGTAGCAGCCGCCGGGGCCCTTCTCCAGCTCCCACTCGTAGCCGAAGAGCATGTCGAAGTAGCCCATGTCCCAGCGCGTGGGGTTCGGCGTCCAGGGGCCCTCGAGGCCACTGGTGATGGTGTCGTCGCCCTTGCCGGTGCCGTAGCTGTTCTTCCAGCCGAGGCCCATCTGTTCCAGCGGCGCCGCCTCCGGCTCCGGGCCGAGATGCGAATCCGGCGCGGCACCGTGCACCTTGCCGAAGGTGTGGCCGCCGGCCGTGAGCGCGACGGTCTCGTAGTCGTTCATGGCCATGCGGCCAAAGGTCTCGCGGATATCGTGCGCGGCCTTGTACGGGTCCGGCTCGCCGTCCGGGCCCTCGGGGTTGACGTAGATCAGACCCATCTGCACCGCCGCCAGCGGGGTCTCCAGCTCACGGTTGCCGGTGTAGCGCTTGTTGCCGAGCCACTCGTCCTCGGCACCCCAGTAGATGTCCTCCTCGGGGGCGAAGATGTCCGCGCGGCCGCCGGCATAGCCGAAGGTCTTGAACCCCATGGACTCCATGGCGCAGTTGCCGGCCAGGATCATCAGGTCGGCCCAGGAGATCCGGTTGCCGTACTTCTGCTTGATCGGCCAGAGGAGGCGGCGCGCCTTGTCCAGGTTGCCGTTGTCCGGCCAGCTGTCCACCGGTGCGAAGCGCTGGTTGCCGGTGGAGGAGCCGCCACGGCCATCGCCGGTGCGATAGGTGCCGGCGCTGTGCCATGCCATCCGGATGAACAGGCCGCCGTAGTGACCGTAGTCGGCCGGCCACCACTCCTGGGATTCGGTCATCAGCGCGTAGAGGTCGCGCTTCACCGCCGCCAGGTCCAGCGACTTGAACGCCTCGGCGTAGTTGAAATCGCGACCCAGCGGGCTGGACTCGGGGGTGTGCTGGTGGAGGATCTTCAGATTCAGCTGGTTCGGCCACCAGAATTCGTTGGTGGCGCCGCGGCCGCCGACACGGGTGTGTGAGCCGTGCATTACCGGGCAGCGGCCTGCAGCCTCGAGTGCGTTCGTGCTCATGGTCGTCCTCGACGTTGCCTGCAGAGGGGTAAGCGCCGCGGGCCATGCGCGGCATGAGCGGGACCATACAGCAAGGACCGTCGATTGGTTGAGATGGTTTTTTCTACCGAATCGATAGGTGCAGGCTATGGTTCCCGTGTCTGGCCGGGCATGGGTCCACGGCCATCGGTCGGGGTCACAGCGGCGGTGGGCACGGGCCGCCCCAGATGCCGCGTTCGGCGGCTCTGGCCTCGCGCTCGAGGGCGAGATAGTCGGCCTTGCGGTCGGCGGGGTAGGGCCGGGGCACCCAGCCCCAGCCCTGCTCGATGTAGAGCTCGTTGAGCTCGGCGTCGCGGTCGTCCGGATGATAGACGTAGACCAGCAGGCGGCCGTCCCCCGTTCGCTTGTCGTGGCTGTCCCACTCTATCCAGACCCGCCGACCTGCCAGCAGGCGCTGGGTGATGGCGGCGACGTGCTCCGCCTCGCATTCGCTCTCGCCGCGGCCGGGGGCGTCGACGCCCATGAGGTTGGCGCGGTACTCGATCTGCCGGCCCTCGTCGGCTTCCGGGAAGCGCAGCACGAAGGTGTCCCCGTCAACGATGCCGGTGACTTCCGCCCACTGGGGGTGATACTCGAGCGCCCCCGCGGTGTCGGCGGCGAGGCCGCCGGTGAGGGCTAGCAGACAGAGAAAGGCGGCGTTTCGGTGTCGCGGCACGGTCGGCACTCCCCGTGTTCTGACTTCCCGAGTGTACTGAATCCCTTCGATGGGATGGGTGGCTCCCCGCCGTCTCGCGTTCAGCATTCGTCATCCGCGGGGTGATCATCGGCAGCCCCTTGCCGTCGGTGGCGTGCCGGGCGCGTCGATCAGCCGGTGGATGGGCAGCAGGCAGAGCCCGACCAGCGCCCCGGCGGCGAAGAAGGCGGCACCGAAGCCCGCTGTGCCGGCGATGACGCCCACCAGCAGGGGCGCCAGGAACTGCATGGCCCGGTTGGCCGTCAGCCGCATGCCGAGGGCTCCGGCGCGCTGCGCGCTGGGTGCGTGCTCCGCCAGCACCACCATCGACAGCGGCTGCGAGAGCCCGCTGCCGATCCCGAGCAGGATCGCCAGCAGTCCGAGCAGCCAGACGTTCCCGGTGGTGCCGGTCAGCATAAGGCCTACCGCCACGGCCAGCACCGAGAGGGGGATGGCCCGGCGGCGCCCGCCGGCGAGATCGATCAGGGTCGCCATGATGGGGCGCACGAGCATGGCGCACAGGGCCCGCAGGCTCAGCAGGGCGCCGATGGCGGTCGCCGAGAGCGCCAGCGTCTCCAGGTACACGGGCAGGAAGCTCGCCAGGGCTGCGAGGGCGAAGATCACCGCCACGGAAATCGCCAGCGAGAGCTGGACGCCGCGATTGTCCCCGAGCAGCCGCAGCTGCGCGATATAGCCGGTTTCCGCTGCGCTGGCCGGCGCCGCACGCTGGGCACTGCCCACCAGAAAGCCGCCGCTCGCCAGGCTCAAGAGGGAGAGTACGACCATGGCCTGAAAGGCACGCTCGAGCCCGTCGAGATCGATCAGCCAGCCCGCCAGGAGCGGGCCGACCAGCTGGCCCACGGAGACGAACATCGAGTACCAGCCGAAGGCGCGCTCCAGCGCCCGGCCCCGGCCGAGGCCGGATACTATGGCCTGCGCCGAGAGCACCATCAGCGTGTGCCCCAGGCCGAGCAGAAGCTGTGCCGCGACCAGGCCGCCGTAGCCCGGTGCCAGCAGCACGGCCGCCGGGCTGGCAGCCAGGGCCAGGCCGCCGAGCATCAGCACGCGCCTGGCCCCGAAGCGCGTCACCGCGCTGCCCATGGGGATCGCCAGCACCAGGGGCAGCACATAGGGCATCGCCAGGATGGCGCCGGTGAGCGTCGGCCCGGCACCGAGGCGCACCGCGTACAGGGGGGTGGCCACCAGCATCATCGTCTGCACGACGAAGGTCGCGCACAGCCCGAGGGAGACCCACAGCAGATTGCGCACGCGTTCGGCGCGGGGGTCGGGTGGCGGTTGCTCGGGCGGCTCGGAAGCGGGCATGGCGTCGTGGCTGGTGGCGAGAGGGCGGGTGATTGTGGCGGTCCCGGTTGGGCGGGCGCTCCGGCGTGCAGGCTACCGCGCCCGTTCGCAGGCGTCGCGCTGACGCGCGGTGCGGGACCCCGTGGCGCTCCCCGGCGGCGGCTGGCGGCGGGCGAGCAGGTGCCGCAGCGCGACCAGGACGCCCAGTGCCAGCACGATCGCCGCGAGCGCGCCGAGGGCGACGTCCAGATTGTCCGCGAGCAGCAGCTGCGGCAGGCGGGCGCCGATCACGGTCATGGCGAAGAGCCCGGGCGTGAGGCCGATGAGCGATCCCGCGAGGTAGTCCCGCAGGCGGATGTGAAAGGCGCCGGCGGCCATGTTGGTGAGGGTGAACGGCGCGATGGGCACCACCGAGACGAACACCATGGTGCGGATGCCGCGTTCGGCGAGCAGCCGCGCCAGCCGGTTCAGGCGCTCGCCGCCGTGGTGCTGCAGGGTCTCGCGCCCGAGGCCCCAGCCAATGAGGTAGGTCACCAGGGCGGCCACGAGGGTCCCGAGCATGGCGTAGACGAAGCCCCACAGCTCGCCGTAGATAAGGCCGGTGGCGGCCACCAGCAGGCTCAGAGGAAACACCAGCAGCGAGGCCGCCACGTAGATGACCACCAGCGCGACCGGCAGCCATGACCGGTCGCCCAGCGCGGCGATCCGCTCCAGCCCGGCGCGCACCGCCTCCGCATTGATCAGGTCCTGGTACGCGAGCCACTGCCAGCCGCCGGCGAGCAGCGCCAGTACCGCCAGGGTGAGCAGGACGAGCCACAGCCGGCGCGGCATGGGCTACGCCCAGCGGCCGGTGAAATCCTCCGGCACCAGCAGGATGTCGCGGTCCACCTGGTTGATGTCGCGATGGCCGCAGAGCGCCATGGTCGTATCCAGCTCCTTGTGCAGGATGTCCAGGGATTTGGTCACCCCGGCCTCCCCCATGGCCCCGAGGCCGTAGACCCACGAGCGACCGATCATCACGCCCTTCGCGCCGAGGGCCAGGGCCTTGAGAATGTCCTGCCCGGAGCGGATGCCGCTGTCGAACAGGACCTCCACCCGGTCGCCCACGGCCTCGATGATGCCGGGCAGCGCGCGGATGGAGCTGAGCGCTCCGTCCAGCTGCCGGCCGCCGTGGTTGGAGACGACGATGGCATCCGCGCCGAGGTCGGCGGCGCGCTTCGCGTCCTCCGGGTCCATGATCCCCTTCAGGATGACCTTGCCGCCCCACATCTCCATGAGCTCCTTGACCCGAGCCCAGTCCAGGGCATGGTCGAAGGCCTCCGCGGTCCAGGAGGAGAGCGAGGCCGGGTCGGTGACGCCCTTGGCGTGGCCGACCACGTTGCCGAAGGTGCGGCGCTTCGTGCCGAGCATGCCGAGGCCCCAGGAGACCTTCGTGGCCATGTTGGCGATGGAGCTCGGTGTCAGCTTGGGCGGGGCGCTCAGGCCGTTCTTCAGGTCCTTGTGGCGCTGGCCCTGCACCTGCAGGTCCAGGGTGATGACGATGGCCGAGCAGCCCGCCTTGCGGGCGCGGTCCATCAGCCGCTCCATGAAGTCGTCGTCCTTCAGCGTATAGACCTGGAACCAGAACGGCTTGCTGGTGTACTCGGCGACGTCCTCGATGGAGCAGATGGACAGCGTCGAAAGCGTGAACGGCACGCCGAAGCGCTCGGCGGCCCGCGCCGCGCGGATCTCGCCGTCGGCGTGCTGCATGCCCGTAAGGCCCACCGGCGCCAGCGCCACCGGCATGGCGACGTCCTGCCCGATCATCCGGCTCGCCGTGGTGCGGTTGGTCATGTCCACGGCCACGCGCTGGCGGAAATGGAGGTCATCGAAGTCCGAGGTGTTCTCGCGGAAGGTCTGCTCCGACCAGCTCCCGGTCTCGCAGTAGTCGTAGAACATCCGCGGCACCCGCCGGCGGTAGAGGGTCTTGAGGTCGTCGATGCAGGTGATCACGGGCACGTCTTCAGCTCCTTGCTGCGCGCCGCTGGGGCACGGGCAAACTTGGCGCGGGGCCGGCGGCGGCCCGCCGGCCCCGCGGGCCGCGCCCACGATGCCACAAATCCGGGGTCGGGTTGACCACGGCCGGCGCTTCAGGCGGAGGCGGTGGCCAGTACGACACGGAAGACGATGAACTCCGCCGGGCGCAGCGGGGCGACGCCGACCTCGCAGATCGCCCGGCCTGCGGCGATGTCGGCCGGGGTCATGGTGCTGCGGTCGCAGCGCACGAAGTAGGCTTCCTGCGGGGTGGCGGCGCGCAGGCGGCCGCGCTGCCATTCCTGGTAGAGGAAGGCGTCCACGGTGCTCCGAAGCCGCGTCCAGAGCGCTTCGCCGTTGGCCTCGTGGGCGACCCATTCCGCGGTGGTCTCGATGGACTGCTCGAGGTAGCTCAAGTACCGCCGGATGTTGACGTAGCGCCACTCCGGGCTGCTTGAGAGGGTGCGTGCGCCCCAGACGAGATGCCCGCGACTGGGAAAGCTGCGCAGGCAGTTGACGCCGGCGGGGTTCAGGAGTGCCTGGTCGTGACCGTCGATCTGGCGGGTGAAGCCGAGCGCGCCAATGACCGCCAGGCCCGCCGGCGGCTTGTGGACACCCCGGTGGTGGTCGTTGCGGGCATACACCCCGGCGATGAAGCCCGACGGCGGCAACGGCAGCGTACGCCGCTGGCCCGTGGGGTCGGCCGCGACCACCCAGGGGAAATAGAGCGCGAGACGCGAGTCGTCGAGTCGGCGGGCGAGGCCCGGCAGGGTGCTGATCGAGTCGTCCTGGTGCGGGTCCACCAGGCCAATTCGATGGCGCATCCGCTGGCAGTGCTGTCGCACGGCCTCGATGACCCGCCGATGCTCGGCGGCGTCCGCCGCGGCGGCGGCGGGTGTCAGCACCACGGAGACCTCCGGCACCGCCTCCAGCGCTGCCAGCCCGGTGCTGCCCGAGCGTGGGTCGAGTCTCCCGGCGTAGTCGCTCGCCGTCGGCGTCCCCAGCGGCGCGTCGGCGGCGCTGGCCGGGTCATTGACGCCGGCCACGGTGCGCACCACGAACAGACGCTTGCCGCCGTTGCGGAAGAACGCCTGCGTGGCGAGGGCGGTGTGATTCACCGTCGGCCTGCCATCGAGGACGAGGTCGCCGGCGTCGCCGAAGTGCTGCTCGAATTCCACGAAGCTGCTCAGCCCGAGCGGAGTCCCCCGCAGAGGCCCCTGGCGGGTCGGGCCCACCAGTCCGGCCACGGCGGTGGCCGCGCCGCGGATGGACGGTGGCAGCGATCCCGTCTCGCCCGCGAAAACGCCCGGCATGCGGTACTCCGGCATGGCTCGCCCTCCCTCAGTGGCCCAACCGGCTCACCGGGCACGCACCGGGCCGGCCGGCAGCTGGCGGGGCAAGCGCCCATACGGATTGTCGTATAGCACCGGATTGCGGGGGCGTCCCGCGTCTGCCGACGGGAGCGCTGCCCCGGGCCAGCCGTCGCGCCATGCCTGCGGCCGTGGACCGCCGCCGGACGCGGACTACGCTCTTGGGAGCGGCGTCGCGGTGGCCGCGACGCGATTCGGGAAGGGGTATGCAGCGATGAATCGGACGAACCTGCGCGTGCTGCAGCGCGTACTGGCCCAAGAGGCGGGTTACGCGGACAGCATCGACGGCATCCATGGGCCGCGTACCACGGCCGCGGTGGAGCGCATGCTTGCGGCCAGGGCGGCGTCGCTGCCCGACGGTGCGGACCGCTGGTCGGCCCGTCGCCGGGCCGTCGCCTGCCTGCAGCTGGCCTGCCACGAGCACGAAATCGACGCCGGCGCCATCGACGGCCTCTGGGGCCCGCAGACGGACTTCGCCGCGGATGCCCTGGCCGAGCGCCTGCGCACCGGCGAGGCGCCCGTGCCCTGGCGGGAGGAGACGCCCGCGGACCACAACCCCAACGGCTGGCCCGCGGAGGAAGGGGTGCAGGCCGCCTTCGGGGCGCCCTGTGAGGTGTCGCGGGTTACGGTCCCCTGTCCGTGGCGCCTGCAGCTGGCCTGGGATATGCGGCAGTCGGTGAGCGGCATCAGCTGCCACGAGCGCGTGGTGGAGAGCCTCGCGCGGGTGCTGCAGCGGGTGCACGGGCTTTACGGCGAGGCGCGTCTGCGGGAGCTCGGCCTGCACCGCTACGGCGGCTGCTACAACTGCCGGCGCAAGCGCCGAGGCACCACCTGGTCCACCCACGCCTGGGCGGTGGCCATCGATTGGGATCCCGCCCACAACCGCCTGGCCTGGGGGCGGGATCGTGCCCGGCTGGCACGACCCGAGTACGAGGACTGGTGGCGCTGCTGGGAAGCGGAGGGCTGGGTCAGCCTCGGCCGCCATCGCAACTTCGACTGGATGCACGTGCAGGCGGTACGGATCTGATGCTCTTTCTGATCACGAACGTTGCTCAGCCCTATCTCCCTCGCACGCATCTGCGGTGCCGGCCGCTCCCGCCCCAAGCCACCCTGCCGGCGCCTGTGCCGCCTCCGGCGGGTGGTGTTGCCGTAATGCTGGCTGGGGCACGTACGTAATCAGGATGTGTTATTGCCGCGCCGGCTCGGTGCGGCACTGCGTGCGCGGGAACAGGGGCAGGCAGGCCGCGGTGCCCACTGCGATGGCCGCGAATGCCAGGAAGGCCGTGGCGTGCCCGAAGCGGCTGATCAGCATGCCGGCGAGCGGCGAGCCGACGGCCTGGCCCACCGCCACGGCGAGGAAGGGCACCACCGGCCCGAGGGCCGCCCGGGTCGGCACCAGCCGGATGCCGGCGATCACGTAGATGGCCGTGAGCGACATGTAGGCGACGCCGAACAGCGCCGCCGAGGACAACGCCACGGCGAGCCTGCCCGGGAAGAGCGTCACGATGACCAGCGCCGCGGCCAGGACCAGCAGGGCCAGGCTCTGGGCCGGGCCCGCCCCGTAGCGGTCCGCGGCATCACCGGCCATGGCGCCGATCAGCCCGGCAAGCCCCAGGGTGAGCCAAAGCCAGCCCGACACGCCGCCGCCCATGCCGCCCTGAGCGACCACCATGTCCGGTGCGAAGACCCAGTACACGGCGCTCGCCACGCCCATGCCGAAGGCGACCGTCGCGAGCCTTGCCAGCGCCACGAACTGGTCCCGCGCCAGCGGCACCTCCCGGCCCCCGTCGCTGCCTACCGGCGAGGCATGCCGCGGCAGGTAGCGCCAGGCGGCCACCAGGCAGGCCGCGGCCACGGCTGCGAAGGCCACGTAGGTGGAGCGCCAGGCGTTGGCGAGCGCGAAGGCCGTTGGCACCGAGACGGCGACGCCGAAGCTCGTGCCGGCGTTCATGACCGCGGTGACCCGCCCCTGCAGGGGCAGTGCCACGCTGGTGCCGAGCCCTGCCGAGAGCGCCGGCATCATCAGCCCGGTGCAGACGCCACAGGCAAAGACCCCAATGGCGAGGGGCAGGGCGCCGGCGGACTGGCTGATGGTGGTCAGCCCGGCGATGCCGAGACCGCTGGCGAGCATGGCGGTGCCGCGCGGACCGAGCCAGTCGGCGAGGTGGGCGGCGACCAGGCTCGTCAGCGCGAAGCTCACAAATGCCATCGCGCCCACGGTGCCCATGACGTCGGCCGTGAGCCCGAGCTCGGCGCGGATGGGTGGCACGAACAGCCCGAAGGCGAAGCGCGCGACGCCGTAGCTCATGGCGATCAGGCCGGCGCCGAGGGCGGCATAGGCGGTGGCGGAGGGTGCCTTCATGCCGGGCTTCCGTGCGTCGGGCCCGCGGCTGCGAGCATTTCCCACAGCCGCTGCATGACCCGCTCCGGCCCGAGCACCGGCACCAGCGCATTGGCGCCCTCGAGGAGCATGAGAATGCGCTCGGCCTCGGCTTCGCCGGCCGGGGCGCCGTCCCGCTCAAGCGCTGCCTGGATGACGCCGGTCAGCTCCTGCTTCAATGCCCGGCCCACGGTGGCGATGCCGCTGGCGTGGCGCTCGAACTCGGCGATGGCCTTGATCACCATGCAGCCGGCGCGGGCTTCGGTTCGCAGCCACCGGCCATGGCACTCGATCACTCCGGTGACTGCGGCCCCCGGTTGGGCGCCGTTGACGGCCTGGATGAGATCGTCGCGGTAGCGACCCTGCCGGCGTATCAGGGTGGCCTCGATCAGCGCTTCCTTGGACGGGAAATGCTTGTACAGCGTCATCCGGGCGACACCGGCCTCCGCGATGACCCGGTCCACGCCGGTGGCGTGAAAGCCTTCCTCGTAAAACAGCCGCTCGGCGGTGGCGAGCAGCTGTTCGCGCTTCGTGGGTCGCATACCGGCTCCAAATCTGGATAGAACGGTCAGTCTACTTCATCGATTGGGCAGTGGCTAGACTGTCTATCTCGCCGATCCGCGCCCGGAGCCGCGAAACGGGACACTAGGTGCAGCGGGTGGCGGTGCACCGGCACAATCGGGGACCGGTAGGCCAGGCACGGCACCTGCCGGGGCATGGCGGGACGAGAGTGACCGAGGTCGCACGCGGGGGGACCAGGATGGGCGGAAAGGGGCGGTCACCGCGCGACCGGCGCGCGGGCGGCGGGCGCGCGTGATGCGAACGCTCCTGTGGCTGGGGCTGCTGGCCGGCTTCGCCCTTGCGGCCGCCGCCTTCTGGCGCACCGACCTGGCCGAGGCGGCGGTGCACCGCTGGCTTGCCAGCGCGGGATTCCCCGAGGCGGCCGTCAGCGTCGCCGAGCTCGGCTGGACGCGCACGGCGCTGGACGGGGTGGACCTCGGGCCGGGGGCACCCGAGGCCGGGCGCGTGGTCATCACCTACCGGCCCGCCGGCCTCATCGCCGGGCAGCTGGTCGCCGTGGAGGTCCATGGGCTGCGCGTGCCGGTGCAACCGGGCGCGCGGCGGCCACTGCCCTGGCTGCCCTCGCGAACACGGGCGGCCGCCACGTCCCCCGGCACCGCCGCGGCGAGGCTGCCGCCGCTGCCCGTCGACCGCGTCCGGATCGTTCAGGGCAGGCTCGATGTCACGGCCTACGGTGAGTCGATTCGGGTCGGGTTCGACGCCGACCTGGACGCCACGGACGGCTCGCCGCGCCTGAGCGCGGAGGGGGTGGCGAGGGCGGCGGGGGTGCGCCTGCGGTTCCAAGCGAACACCAACGGCCTCACGCGCGGTTCGACCCTGGCCATGACCATCGACGGCGAGGTGAGCGCGACGGAACTGGCCTGGCCCGCGGAGCTGCCCGGCCGGCCGGATGCCGGTCGCGTTCGGCTCCGCGGCGAGTACCGGGGGCGTGTGCCCGAGGCGCTGTCGTCCCCAGTGGGGCTCGAGGCGCTGACGCAGGCCGAGCTGGATCTCGAGCTGGCCGTGGCTTCCTGGCGGGTGCGCGGTCTCGATGCGTCGGCAAGCGGTCGCTTGGCGCTGCGCTCCGCCGCGGCCACCCCGGGGCTGGACGCTCACGTGCTGGAGCCCCTGGTGCTCACCGGGTCCCCGTCGGCGGATGTTCGGGCTTTTCTGCCCCTCCCGGACGGGCTGGCGAGCGCTCTGGCGGGCATGGAGCGGCTGGTGCTGCAGGAGCCGGCAGGCGCCGACGGCCCCCTGCTTGCCCTGCGTCCCTCCGCCGACGGGTGGCGCAGCGACTGGCGGGCACGGCTACGGGCGGAGCAGGGCGAGGGCCGGGTGTGGCTGTCCGGCCAGGGGGGCCTCGACCACGGCCGTGACGCATGGCTCGAGTCCGCCACCGCGGAGCGGCTGGAGATCGAGGCGCAGGGGCTGCGGCTCGGCGCAGCCCGCCTGGAGCGACTGCAGTTTGCGGGCAGCGGGGCCTGGAGCAGGGCGGACTTCCATGCCGACGCCGAGGTTCAGGGGCGGCTTTCACGGTCGGCGGAGGCGGGCGCCGGCATCGGTGGTGACTTCCAGCTCGCGCTCCGTGCCGAGCCCGGCGATGGCCCCGATACGGCTCGCGTGTTCATGCGGGAATCGGGACGCCTGAGGCTGACCTCGCTGCCGCCGATGGCCGGGCTGCGCCTGTCCACGCCCATCACGGTGGAGCTGCTCTCGGGCGAAGGGACTCTGCGGGAGGGCGTCTGGACCGGTCGCCTGCGCGTCGCGCCCGGCGCGGTGAGCGGGCTTGTCACCGCCGGCGAGGGGGACGGCCAGGCGTTCCGGTCGTCGCCGGGGGTGATCGAGCTGGTGGCGCATCATGCCGGCACCACGGCCCTGCGGCTGATCGCTGGGGAAGCCGCCGTGCAGCTGTCGGGGCCGGGAATCGAGCTGGGGGAGGTGGCCGTGGACGTTGCCCACGCCCCGCCGCGGGGGCTTTCCGGGAGCATCGAGCTCGGGCGCATCAGCCATCAGGTTTCGCCCCCGGCCTTTGCGCCGCTGCGGGTGGCGGCCCGACTCTCCGGAGACCTCGACCGCTTGCGCCTGGAGGGCGAGGCCGGCGCCCTGGGCCACGACGACGTCCGGGTACCGCTGCAGCTGCGCCACGACGCAGGGACAGGCGAGGGTGAGCTGGTGCTCGGCCCGGGCAGCCTCGTCTTCCGGCCCCGGGCACTCACGCCGGCCGATCTGGTGCCGCGGCTCGGGGTGATCGAGGAGGCAACCGGCGAGCTGCGCCTGGAGGGCCGCCTGGCCTGGGGCGCGGGCCCGCCGGAGAGCCGCCTGACGCTCGAGCTCAGCATGGCGGAGCTGCAGGCGGCCGGCGTCGGCGTGCAGGGTCTGGAGACCGCCCTCGAGCTGACCGGCCTGCCGCCGGTGCGCTCGGCGCCGGACCAGCGCCTGAGTATCCGCGAGCTGCGCGCGGGCGTGCCGGTTACGGACATCCGGGGCCGGTTCCGCCTGCTTGACGCGGGCACCGCCGACGGCGCGCCGGCGCTGGATGTCGCCGAGCTGGAGGCGGACTTCGCCGGGGGCAGCCTGCGTCTCGCCGATGCCCGGTTCCGGCTCGGGCAGCCGGCGCAGCGGGCGACCATCGAGGTGCGTGAGGTTGCGCTGGAGCGGCTGCTCCCGGCCCTCGGCCTGGGCGAGGATGTGCGCGGAGAGGGGCGGCTGTCCGGCCGCATCCCGGTGCGCCTCGACGCGGAGGGCGTGGCCATAGCCGAGGGCGAGCTGCAGGCCCGCGAACCCGGGCGGCTGCAGGTGCGGCTGCGGGAGACCGGCCAGGCCCTGGCGCGCCAGGCGCAGGAGATGGAGCTCATGATCCGGGCGCTGGAGGACTTCCGCTACGAGGTGCTCGCCGCGGATCTCGAGCGGGACCCCGACGGCGAGCTGCGCCTGGGGCTGCAGCTCGAGGGCAGCAACCCGGACGTGCTCGAGGGGCATCCGTTTCGCTTCAATATCACCCTGAGCGGCAATCTGGACCCGGTGTTCCGGGCCTTGCGCCTCGGCGGCGATATCGGGGCGGGCTTCCTGCAGGAACACCTGCGCCTGCGATAGCGGGCGTGGACCGGGGGCAGCGCTTGCCCTTGGCCTCGCCGCCTCGCACACTGCGGACAGCCTGCGTTGGGCGCCGAGCCATACCCGCCCCGCGGATCGTTGTGACACGCGGACCCAGCCGGAGGTCGTACACCATGCGTTTTCCCCTGACCCTGGCCATGCTGCTGCTGGCGGTGGGGTGCACGCCGACGGTGCGCATGGAGGCGCCGCGGGAGCCGATCACCATCAACCTCAATGTCCAGCTCGATGCCGACGTCCGTGTGCGCCTGGAAGAGCAGGCTCAGGAAGACGTGGCGAGCAATCCGGACATCTTCTAGCGCGGAGGCGCCGATGAACGCGAACGTCCTGCTGCGTCGACTTCTGTTCGCGCTGCTGCTTGCCCTCCCGCTGGCCGCCGCGGCCCAGTCCCTGGACGAGTTCCGGGCCGAGGGGATCATTGCCGAGCGCTTCGACGGGTATGTGGAGGTGCGCACCGACGACGCCCCCGCGGCGGCGCGGCGGCTGGTGGAGGAGGTCAACGCGCAGCGCCGAGAGCTCTACCGGCAGCGCGCCGAGAGCCAGGGCGTGCCCGCGGACGAGGTCGGCAAGGTCTACGCCGAGACCATCATGGAGCGCGCCCCGGCGGGTACCTACTTCCGCATGCCTGGCGGGCACTACGTCCGTCGCTGAGACGTGACAGTATTTCCCAAACGACGAGTAAGCCTGCAGGAGCGGCGCCCTCGCCGCGAATCTGGCCCGCGAGAGAAGATTCGCGGCGAGGGCGCCGCTCCTACAGTGCTTGATCGGGCGTTCGGCGGCTGATCACCGGCGTTGTTCAGCGCTTACCTAGCGCCCCACGCCGGCCCGGCCTCTCCGGCCTTGCCCCGATATCCTCCTGCAGGTGCTCGCCGAGGCGCTCCAGCTCGCGGCGGGCGCGTCGCTGGCGCCAGGCCCGGAACCAGCGGCCCACGGCCTGCCCGAGCTCCAGCGGCGGCATCGCCGGCATGTAGAAATAGTCCACGGGTGGCAGCGCGGGCTCGCGGTGGCGGGGCGTGCGCTGGCTGCACTGGCGGTTCTGCTCGGCCATGGCGACATCCTCCTTCGTCCGTAGTGGGCGCGGCGGGCGTGTGGTGCGCTTCGCCGACGCCAACAGAATGTGGTCGACGGGTAGTTGAATCAAACGAAAAGAATTAAATTGCGGGTTCAGCGAGATTGAACACGGAGGCGCCATGAGTGTCCGCGCCGAGGCCGCCGTCGGCGGCAGCCTGCCGCTCCTCGAGCACGACGTGCTGCGCAGCTTCGTCGCCATCGCCGAGACCGGGAGCTTCACCCGGGCGGCGGAGCGGGTGTTCCGCTCGCCCTCGGCGGTGAGCATGCAGATCAAGCGCCTCGAGGAGACCCTGGGCCGACCGGTGTTCGTGCGCGAGCCGCGCCAGGTCCGGCTTACCGCCGAGGGTGAGGCCCTGCTCGGCTATGCGCGGCGCCTGCTGGACCTGAACGAGGAGGCGGTGGCGCAGTTCCTGTCGCCGCCGGTGGGCGGCACGGTGCGGCTGGGCACCCCGGACGACGTCGGCACCCGCATCCTGCCAGGGGTGCTGGCCCGCTTTGCGCGGACCCATCCGGCAGTGCAGGTGAACGTGGGCGTGAGCCGCAGCCTCGAGCTGCGGGCCCGGCTCGAGGCCGGCGAGCTGGACCTGGCGCTGATCACCGCCGGCAACGAGGGGCAGGACGACAGCCAGGGCGAGCTGGTCTACAGCGAGCGCCTGGTCTGGGCGGGGCGGGAAGGCGGCGTCGCGGTCCAGCGCTCGCCGCTGCCGCTGGCACTGGCGGAGCGGGGCTGCGCCTGGCGCGGCATGGCGCTGGCGGCGCTGGATCACCACGACCGCCCCTATCGCATCGCCTACACCAGCGAGCACTGCGCCGGCCAGGAGGCGGCCATGCTGGCGGACATCGCCATCGCGCCGTTTCCGCGCAGCCTGGTGCGCGCGCCGTTGCAGGTGCTTGGCGAGGAGGCGGAGCTGCCGCCGCTTGGCGCCTACCAGATCCTGCTGCTGCGTTCGCCGCGTCGAAGCGAGGCGGCGGACGTTCTGGCCGATCACGTCGTGGAGCGGTTCCAGGCCTTCTCGACTTAGTGCGGGCGGGCCCGCACCCCGTCCGGGGGAGGGGGAGCCTGCGCAGGCCTCCGCTCATCGGCATGGCTTGCTGCTATGTCTGACATGAACTATAAAAAAGCAGACATGAGGAGGAGGGAGCACGACGGATGAGCGAGAGCGCCCGTCGTCGAAACGGTCTCGATCGTGGCGAGCAGGTGGCGGAGAGTCTCGCCGCCCAGCTGTTCGGCGGTGACTATCCGCCCGGCAGCTATCTCCCCCGCGAGACCGACCTCTGCACCCGCTTCGGCCTGAGCCGCGCGTCCGTGCGCACCGGCCTCCAGCAGCTCACCGCCCTCGGCATCATCACCCGCATCGCCGGCAGCGGCACGTTGGTCAACGAGTATCGGGACTGGGACGTGCTGGACCCGGTGGTGACCCGCTGGATGGCGGATTACGCCATGCCCAACCCGGAGTTCGTGCGCGAGATCTTCGAGTTCCGCCTGGCGGTGGAGCCGTTCATCGCCAGCGTCGCCGCGAGCCGCGCGACGGCGCACGATCTGGTGGGCATGGAGGAGGCGTTCCAGGGCATGGAGCGCAGCCTTGCCGGCGGCGATCTCAGCGCCGGCACCGAGCCCTTCAGCGAGTACGACGTCGCCTTTCACGAGGCCATCTACCGCGCCACGCACAACGTCGTCTGGACGCAGCTCGCGCACATGCTGCGCCCCTCCATCAAGCTGGTGATCAGCCAGAGCAACGACACCGCCGACGAGCTGCAGGACAGCCTCGCGCGGCACCGGCACCTGATGGACTGCATCCGCCTGCGCCGCCCGCAGGCGGCCTATGACGCCGCGCTCAGCGTCATGAGCCGCACCGCCTACGATCTCAATCTGGATGCTTCGGGCAACACCATGCCCGCGGCGGTGCCGGCGCGAGTGCCGGCGCGCTGATTTCCCGAGCCCGGCCCGCCACCGTACGGTGGGCCATCTTTGACTGGACTGAGGAGGAGAGACCCATGTCCGATCACAAGCCCCTGAAACCCCTGGCCCTTGGCATCGCCGCGGCCCTGGCCTTCGGCACCGCCGGCAGTGCCCTGGCCCAGACCTACGAGTGGACCTTCCAGACCTCGGAGACCAGCGGCGAGCCGCAGTTCGAGATCAAGAACGAGTGGGCCGAGAACATCGAGCGCATGAGCGACGGCCGCATCTCCATCGAGATCCTGTCGGTGGGGGCGGTGGTGCCCTTCGATCAGACCCTGGATGCGGTATCCAGCGGCATCCTGCAGGGCCATCTGACCGACCCGAGCTACTTTTCCGGCACCAATCCCGCCTTCGGCATGCTCGGCAACCTGGTAGGCGCCTGGGGCGACCCGCTGGAGTTCCTCGAGTACATGCAGTACGGCGGCGGCGAGGAGATCTATAACAAGCTGGTGAACCCCTACGGCGTGCACCTCATCGGCGCTGCGGCCACCGGCCTCGAGGCCCTGCCGTCCAGCCGGCCGATCCGCAGCATCGACGACCTCGAAGGCCTGAAGATCCGCGCCCCCCAGGGCATGGTCTACAACATCTTCGAGAAGGCCGGTGCGGCACCGGTGAACCTGCCCGGCTCCGAGGTCTACTCGGCGCTGGAGAAGGGCGTCATCGACGCCACCGACTATACGGTGTTCGCCACCAACCACGACCAGGGCCTGCACGAGTTCGCGCCGTACCCGAACTACCCGGGCTTCCATTCCCTGCCCATGGTCTCGGTCTCCATCAACAAGGAGATCTGGGACGGGCTGCCGGACGACCTCAAGGCCATCGTCGAGACCGCCACCGACGCCCTGGCCTATGACCTGGTCTTCCGCCTCAAGGAGCGTGACCTCGAGGCCGTGGCCGAGGCGCGGCAGGATCCGGACATCGAGATCATCGACCTGCCCGCCGAGGAGCGTGCCGAGTTCCGCCGCATCGCCCAGGAGGAGTGGGCCGAGTGGGCCGAGCGCAACGATCTCACCCGTGAGATCTACGACTCGGTGACGGCCTTCCTGGAGTCCCGCAACCTGATGTAGGCCGCCCTGCGGCATCCGGCAAGGCGGGCCGCCAGGTGTGGCCCGCGAGCCCGGAAAGCTCACCGATTCGTGCCCGCAGCCGCGAATCGGTGAGCTATCCGGGCTAGCCCGTGAGGGAGGCGCACTATGGCCAACGAATCCGAGACCGAAGCAGGCCCCCAGGCCACCCACCTGGAGTCGGCCCTGGAGGGCACCCGGACAGCGCTGGACCGCGCGGTCTGCCGGGCGGGCCGCGGCATCGCGTGGCTGATCTTCATCGCCATGGCGATCAGTGTCGCGGAGGTGCTTGCCCGCTATGGCTTCAACAACCCCACCTCCTGGGTGCACGAGTCGGTGGTGTTCCTGGTGGCGGTGATTTTCGCCTTCGGCGGCCCGGCGGCGCTGGCCAAGAACCGCCACATCCGCGTACGCGTCATCTACGACTATGTCTCGCCGGCGCGGCGCCGCTGGATGGACGTGCTCAACGACGGCGTCACGCTGCTGTTCTGCGTGGCGATGAGCTACGCCGCCTACGTCATGTTCTGGCGCTCCACCCACGACCCCATGGGCAACTGGACCCTGGAGCGCTCCGGTACCAGCTGGAATCCGCCCATCCCCTCGCTGATCAAGGGGGCGATCCTGGTGGCGCTGGCGGTGATGACCGTCCAGGCCCTGCTGCACTTCATCCAGTCCCTGCGCGGGAACGGACCCGGCCAGCGCGAGCCCACCGCGCCGGCGCGGGATACGGCGATCTGACATGGATATCCAGACGGCAACGATTCTGCTGGTGGGGCTGATCTTCCTCGCCCTGCCCACGGGGCTGCCACTGGCCTTCATCACCGGTCTCGTGGCGCTCGGGTTCACCTTCGGCTGGTTCGGCACCAACGCCCTGCCGCTGGTCACGGCCCGGGTCTACGGCTTCATCACCGAGTACTCGCTGGTGGCGGTGCCCATGTTCGTTTTCATGGCGGCGCTGCTGGACCGCTCGGGCATCGCCAAGGACCTGTTTAACGCCATGCGGGTGTTCGCCGGGCGTCTGCCCGGCGGGGTGGCGGTGCAGACGCTGGTGGTGGCGTTCTTCCTCGCCGCCATGTCCGGGATCATCGGCGGCGAGATCGTCCTGCTCGGCATCCTGGCGTTGCCGCAGATGCTGCGCCTCGGCTACTCGCGGCAGATCGCCATCGGCGTGACCTGCGCCGGGGGCGCGCTGGGGACGATGATGCCGCCCTCCATCGTGCTCATCATCTACGGCCTGCTGGCGAGCGAGTCCATCGCCCAGCTGTTCACGGCGGCGATCACGCCGGCCGTGATCCTGATGCTCTCCTACATGACCTATGTGCTGGTGCGCTGCTACCTGAACCCGGCCATGGGGCCGCCGATGAGCGCCGAGGAGCAGGCTCGCGGGGCGATGAGCCGGCTGCAGGCGCTGAAGTCCATCGTGCTCCCGGCCGGTGTCGCCTTCATGGTGCTCGGCACCATCTATGGCGGCATCGCATCGGTCACCGAGGCGGCGGCCATGGGCGTGTTCGGCGTGCTGGTGGTGGTGCTGATCCGCCGTGAGTTCTCCATCCGGCTGGTGCACGAGAGCGTGTTCCAGACCCTCACCACCTGCGGCATGATCGTGTGGATCGGTATCGGCGCGGCGACGCTGGTCGGCGTCTACAACCTCATGGGCGGCAACCGGTTCGTCTCGTCGGCCATCCTCGGCATCGACGCGGCGCCGGTCGTGATCATCCTGGTGATGATGGCGATCCTGCTGGTGCTCGGGCTGTTCATGGACTGGATTGGCATCGCCATGCTGACGTTGCCGATCTTCGTGCCCATCGTCGAGCAGCTCGGCTACGACCCGGTCTGGTTCGGCATCCTCTTTGCCGTGAACATGCAGGTGTCCTTTCTGAGCCCACCGTTCGGGCCGGCGGCGTTCTACCTGAAGGGCGTGGCGCCACCGGAGATCGAGCTGCAGGACATCTTCGTCTCGCTGCTGCCGTTCATCGCGATCCAGATCGTGGTGCTGGCGGCGCTGCTGTTCTTCCCCCAGCTGGCCATGTGGCCCCTGACCTGAGGCGGAGACCATGCGCATCACCCGGCTGCAAACCTGGCAGATCCCGCCGCGCTGGCTGTTCCTCAAGATCGAGACCGACGAGGGCGTTGCCGGCTGGGGCGAGCCGGTGCTGGAGGGCCGCGCCGCCACGGTGGAGGCCGCCGTGCACGAGCTCGCGGACTATCTGGTGGGGCAGGACCCGCGGCGCATCGAGCACCTCTGGCAGACGCTCTACCGGGGCGGCTTCTACCGTGGTGGCCCCGTGCTTATGAGTGCCATCGCCGGCATCGACCAGGCGCTCTGGGACCTGAAGGGCCGTGCGCTCGGCGTGCCGGTGCACGAGCTGCTGGGCGGCGCCTGCCGCGAGCGCATGCGCATGTACGCCTGGACCGGCGGCGACCGGCCGGGC
Organism: Spiribacter halobius; assembly: GCF_020883455.1. Taxonomy (NCBI): domain Bacteria; kingdom Pseudomonadati; phylum Pseudomonadota; class Gammaproteobacteria; order Chromatiales; family Ectothiorhodospiraceae; genus Sediminicurvatus; species Sediminicurvatus halobius. The sequence continues at coordinate 1,408,888 of NZ_CP086615.1, forward strand.
GAGGTGGCCGCCGGGGCGAAGGCGCTGGTGGCGGAGGGCTTCACTGCCTTCAAGATGAACGGCACCGCCGAGCTCGCCATCGTCGACAGCCACGCCCGCATCGACGAGGCCGTGGCCCGCGTGGCCGAGGCGCGGGCGGCGGTGGGGCCGGAGGTCGGCATCGGCATCGACTTCCACGGCCGCGTGCACCGGCCGATGGCGAAGGCCCTGCTGCGGGAGCTCGAGCCCTTCCACCCGATGTTCGTGGAGGAGCCGGTGCTGCCGGAGCACCTGCACTGTCTGCCGCAGATCACGGCGGGGCTCGGCTACCCCATCGCCACCGGCGAGCGCCTGCACAGCCGCTACGACTTCCGCCCGGTGCTGGAGGCCGGATGCGTGGACATCGTCCAGCCCGACCTCAGCCACTGCGGCGGCATCACCGAGGGGCGCAAGATCGCCGTGCTGGCCGAGACCTGGGACGTGGCACTGGCGCCGCACTGCCCCCTTGGGCCGTTGACGCTGGCGGCCTCCCTGCAGGTGGACGCCGTAAGCCACAACGCCTTCATCCAGGAGCAGAGCATGGGCATCCACTACAACGTCGGCAACGACGTGCTGGACTATCTGCTCGACCCCGCACCGCTGCGCATCGAGGGCGGCTACTGCGCCATCCCGCAGGGGCCCGGCCTCGGCGTGGAGATCAACGAGGCCTACGTGGCCGAGCGCGCGCGGGTGGGTCATCGCTGGCGCAACCCGGTCTGGCAGCACGCCGACGGCAGCGTGGCGGAGTGGTGACGGCTATGCACGCAGCGCTCGACAATGCCCTCGCCGAGCTGCCGCTGGTGGCCATCCTGCGCGGGGTAACGCCGCAGGCGGTGCTGCCGGTGGCCGACGCCCTGCTGGCCGAGGGCTTCCGGCTGATCGAGGTGCCGCTGAACTCGCCTGATCCCTGGGCCAGCCTGGAGCGCCTGGCCGCACACTGCCCCGAGGGCGTGCTCGCCGGCGCCGGTACCGTGCTCACCGCCGATGATGCCCGCCGGCTGGCGGTCACCGGCTGCCGGCTGCTGGTGACGCCGAACACCGATGCCGAGGTCATCGCCGCTGCGCGGGCGGAGGGGCTCGCCACCCTGATCGGCTGCATGACGCCCACCGAGGCCCTGGCCGCGACGACGTCGGGCGCCGATGCCCTCAAGCTCTTCCCCGCGGCGAGCCTCGGCCCGGGCTACCTGCGGGATCTTCGCGCCGTGCTGCCGCCGGCGCTGCCGGTGCTCGCGGTCGGTGGCATCGATGCCGGCAATCTGGGGGACTTCCACGCTGCCGGGGCCCGCGGCTTCGGCCTCGGGTCCAATCTCTACAAGCCGGGCCGCCCGCCGGAGGAGGTGCGCGCGCGGGCGCGCGACCTGGTCGCCGCCTGGCGCGCGCTGCCTCCCGGTTGAGCGCCGAGCGAGACTCTGACGGAGACCGATCATGACCGACGCCTCTGACCGCCCCCGCCTGCGCAGCCAGGCCTGGTTCGACAACCCCGATGAGCCGGGGATGACGGCGCTCTACCTCGAGCGCTATCTGAACTACGGGCTCACCGAATCGGAGCTGCGGTCGGGGCGGCCGATCATCGGCATCGCCCAGACCGGCAGCGAGCTCGCCCCCTGCAACCGTCATCACGTGGAGCTCGCCCAGCGGGTGAAGGACGGCATCCGCGATGCCGGCGGCGTGCCCATGGAGTTCCCGATCCACCCCATTCAGGAGACCGGCAAGCGGCCCACCGCGGCGCTTGACCGCAACCTCGCCTATCTGAGCCTGGTGGAGGTGCTGCACGGCTACCCCATGGACGGCGTCGTGCTCACCACCGGCTGTGACAAGACCACGCCGGCCTGCCTGATGGGGGCGGCCACGGTGGATCTGCCTGCCATCGTGCTCTCCGGCGGCCCGATGCTGGACGGCCAGTTCGCCGGCCGGCGGGTCGGCTCCGGTAGCGTGATCTGGGAGGCGCGCCGGCTCTACGCCGCCGGGGAGATCGACTACGAGCGCTTCATGCAGATGGCCGCCGCCTCGGCGCCGAGCGCCGGGCACTGCAACACCATGGGCACCGCGCTCTCCATGAACTCGGTGGCGGAGGGGCTCGGCATGTCGCTGCCGGGCTGCGCGAGCATCCCTGCGCCCTACCGCGAGCGGGGGCAGATGGCCTACCGCACCGGCCGCCGGGCGGTGGAGCTGGTGCTGGAGGATATCCGCCCCTCTGCGATCCTCACCCGCGAGGCCTTCGAGAACGCGATCCGCCTGTGCTCGGCCATCGGCGGCTCCACCAACGTGCCGGTGCACCTGATCGCCATCGCCCGCCACATGGGCGTGCCCCTGGACATCGAGGACTGGCAGACCCTGGGTTACGAAATTCCGCTGCTGGTGAACTGCCAGCCTGCCGGCGAGCATCTGGGCGAAGGCTTTCACCGCGCCGGCGGCGTGCCCGCGGTGCTGCACGAGCTGCTGGGGCAGGGGCTGCTGCATGGCGAGGCGCTGACCGTGAACGGCCGTACCCTTGCCGACAACTGCCGCCAAGCCGGGTCCGGTGACCGCGACGTGATCCGACCGTTCGACGAGCCGCTCATCCACAACGCGGGCTTCCTGGTGATGTCCGGGAATCTGTTCGACTCGGCGCTGATGAAGACCTCGGCCATCAGCCGCCACTTCCGCGACGCCTACCTGTCACGGCCGGGCGCCGAGGGCATCTTCGAGGGCCGTGCCATCGTCTTCGAGGGGCCGGAGGACTACCACGCCCGCATCAACGATCCGGCGCTTGGCATCGACGAGGACTGCGTGCTGTTCATCCGCAACTGCGGCCCGGTCGGGTACCCGGGCTCGGCCGAGGTGGTGAACATGCAGCCGCCGGACGCCCTCATCCGCAAGGGCGTGAAGGAGCTGCCCTGTATCGGTGACGGCCGCCAGAGCGGGACCTCCGGCAGCCCGTCGATCCTCAACGCCTCGCCGGAGGCGGTGCGCGGCAGCGGGCTTGCGGTGCTGCGCACCGGTGACCCGGTGCGCATCGACCTCAACACCCGGCGGGTCGAGGTGTGCCTGGATGCCGACGAATACCAGCAGCGTCTCGCGGCCTGGGAGCCGCCGGCGCTCACCGACCAGACGCCCTGGCAGCAGCTCTACCGCGCCAACGTCGGGCAGCTCGCCCAGGGTGCCTGCCTGGAGCCGGCGGTCGCCTTCGTGCGCATCGACCAGACCCGCGGCCTGCCGCGCCACTCGCACTGAAGGAGTTGGCCATGAACCCCGTGGTGGTGACCGCCGGCGAGTCCATGATCCGGCTGATGGGGGCGGAGGCCACACGCCTGCGCCATGCCGACAGCCTCACCGTCGGCATCGCCGGCGCCGAGAGCAACCTCGCCATCGGCCTCAGCCGGCTCGGGCACGCCGTCGCGCTGATCACCCGCCTAGGCGACGACGAGCTCGGCGAGCTGGTGCTCCGCCGCATCGCCGCCGAGCGCGTCGACCTGCGCGGCGTGCGACGCGTCCACGGTGCGAGCACCGGGCTGCTGCTTCGGGAGCAGGCACCCGAGGGCCAGCGCGTCTACTACTACCGGCACGGCTCGGCCGCGTCCGGGCTGTCCCCGGATGACGTCGATCCCACCCTGCTGGCCGGGGCGCGGGTGCTGCATCTCACCGGCATTACGCCCTCGCTCTCCGCGAGTGCCCGGGCGTTCTGTGATGCCCTCATGGTCGAGGCGCGCGGTCAGGGGCTGATGGTGAGCCTGGACGTCAACTTCCGCTCGCGGCTGTGGCCGGCCGAGGCCTGTCGCGGCTGGATCGAGGCGGCGCTGCCGGCGGCGGACCTGCTGTTCATCTCGCGGGAGGAGGGCGAGGCACTCTGGGGGGCGGTGGACCAGGCCCTGCTGGAGCGGCTGGCCGCCGCGGGGCCGCGCGGCGTCATCCTCAAGGGCGATGGCGCCGACAGCCTGGCATGGGTCGAGGGCCAGCTGCATCGGGCGCCGCTGCATGCCGTCAGCGCCGTGGACCCGGTGGGCGCGGGGGATGCCTTCGCGGCGGGCTATCTCGATGGCTGGCTGGCGGGCCGGCCCCCGGAAGCCTGCCTGCGCCAGGCCAACGCCATGGGCGCGATCTGTGTCACCGGGCGGGGGGACTACGAGGGGCTGCCGGAGCGCGCGAGCCTGGAGCGGTTCATGGCCGGGAGCCACGAGTTGGGGCGCTGACGCGCATCGGTGAGCCGGCGGGAGGCCACGGGATCAACGCTGCACCGCAGGGCGGCGTTACGCTGATGCCTGGTCGCCGGCGGGTGCCGGCGGCGGCTGCGCCGGTATCGCCGCCACCACCCGGTTGCGTCCGCCGCGCTTTGCTTCGTAGAGGGCCCGGTCGGCGCGCCGGTAGAGCGCGTCGAACCGTGTTTCCGTGCCCGGCGTGCTGGTGGCGACGCCGATGCTGACCGTGACCCGCGGGAAGTGCGGCGCCCAGGGCTGCGCCTCGCCCTCGATCCGGGCGCGGATGCGCTCGCAAAGGGCCAGTGCCTCGGCCTCGCCGGTATCCGGCATCAGCAGACCGAACTCTTCGCCGCCGAGGCGCGCGACCATGTCCGCCGCCCGCACCGATGCCGTCAGACGCTCGGCGAGCTGGCGCAGGGCGCGGTCACCGGCCGGGTGGCCATCACGGTCGTTGATCGACTTGAAATGGTCGACGTCAATCAGCGCGACGCTTACCGGCCGGCCGTTGCGGCGATGCTGGGCCAGCACCCAGTCCGCCCGCTGGAGCAGCGCGCGGCGGTTGGGCAGCCCGGTGAGGGCATCGGTGATCGTTAGCCGCTCCAGGGCATCGCGCTGGCGGAGCATGCCGCTGACCGCCGCCACCAGCGCCCCGATGATGAGCAGCAGCAGGAAGCCGAGCCCGGTGACTACGGTGGCGAGGAGGGCGGCGAGCCGCTGCTGCGCGGCCGAGGCCTCGTGGTTCGCTGCGTGCAGGGTGCTGTAGGCATAGGCAAGCTGCGACTCCACCCGGCCCGCCACCTGAATGAAGTCGCTCAGCCGCTCCGGGGCCTCCAGCACGCGATAGGTCAGCAGCCGCAGCTCGGGCAGCTGTGCCAGCGCCTGGTCGAGCGCTTCCCGGGCCTCGGTGGTGTCGCCGGGGCGGAGGCCGAGCCGCTGCAGCCCGGCGCGCAGGGCCGTGGCCTGATTGTGTACGTTGTTCAGCGCCGCCGTCATCTCCCGCTGATGGAAGCGGCTCGGCGCTTCGCGCATGGCCTCCGCCGCGCGACGCAGCGCGGCCACCTGCTGCTGCCCGCGCACGATGTCGCTGGCCGCCGCCGTGTGGTCGGCGCCGAGCCGCTGGTCCACTTCGGTGGCGAAGACCCAGAGCGCCAGCCCCGTGCCCAATGCGATCAGCAGATAGGTCCCGACAAGCGCAGTGCGCAGGCGCCAGCGCGCCATCAGAGCGCCTGCAGCTCCACGATCCCCCAGATCCACTGGGTCATGCTGGGGTGCCCGTCCATTACCGCCTCGGCGTCTTCCGGGACCACCAGCATGAGCGGCCCGAAGGCATCCCGCGGGATGGGCTCGCCGTCCAGCCGCGTCACCAGCAGATAGGCCTTCTGCCGCAGCTCGTCGGGGTTCAGGAACACCGTGTAGCCGTCCTCGGCCACGAGGCGGACGCGCTGGAATCCGCTGATGTCGTGCTCATCCAGCAGCGACGTCAGCCGGACTCCCAGGAAACGACCCTCCGGCCCCTCGAAGTGCCGGAACCGCGATTCGTACAGACCCGCCGCCTCGATGTCGGCGAGCGACAGGCGCTGGCGCTCGCCGTGATCCCTGATCGTGAGCACGGGGGTGGTATCGCTGGACGGGCTGGCGTCGCTCGGGCGCAACTCCGCCGCCTGGGCGCCGAAGAACAGGCTGAGCATGAGCAGGCCTGACGCCAGGCCAGGGATGTAGGCACTCCGCACGGGCCGCGGGCCTCCTGAAGTCGCCGTGGAGAGCGCGGATTGTGGCATAGGGCACGCTTTGCGGGCAGTGCGCTCCGGACGGACGCGACGCTTCGGCGATGACCGGCAGGTCAGGGTGGCGATACGGAACCGGTGTAGACCGGCTCGCAGTCGTCCGGGGTCAGTGCCTCGACGCCGCGTTCCACCAGGCTGGTCAGCGGGCCGAGCAGCGAAGCCACCATGCTGGTCTCGGCGATACCCGGGTCGGCAAAGGTGCCGGTGATGGCCTGCTCCATCACCGCGCAGCCTCGCTCGTCCACCAGCAGTACACGGAAGTCCTGAAACCGCTGCTCGGGGATGTCCAGTGCGCCCAGCGCCGCCAGGCGGTTGCTCCCGGTGGCCAGGGCCACATCTTCCACCGCCGCGATGCCGTCGGTGATCCGCCAGACCGAAGCCAGCTGCCGGATCTGCGTGCTGCCGTCGCCGCCTCGTAGCAGTCGCGTGTAGTCGTAGCCCTTGGTGACGGCGAGACCGGCGGGCCCGGCGAAGAGGAAGGCACCGACGTCCACCAGATTGAAGCGCTGGGTGGAACGGTATTCGGCGAGCCGCTGGTCAAGGTCCACCCCTTCCACGCGAAGCGACTCTCCACCCAGCCGGATTCGCCCGTTCAGGCTGCGGGTGAGCCCCGCCCGGTCGTGTCCCCGAGCCTCCAGGGTCACCTCCAGGTCCATGCGGCCGCTGGCCTCCGCCTCGCTGGCGAGGTTGTTGAGGAAGGCCTCCAGCGCAAAGCCGCGCAGGCGGTACGCGAGCTCGAAGGCGGGTGTGCCGCCGGTGACGTCCGCCCGGAGCTCACCGTCCAGCTCGCCGTCGAAGATCGCAGCGCGCAGCGGGGTGGCGGCGAGCTGACCACCGTCGGCTTGCAGGTTGGCGTGGAGCCCGGAGATGACGAGCGCTCCGCGCTGCACCCGAGCGCACTCGAGCGCGCCGTCAAGCCACAGGCGCTGCAGTGTTGCCCTGTCCGGCGCCGCGGCGAGACGGATCTGCGGCAGCGTCAGCTGACAGCCGTCGGCCTGAATCTCCGGACCCGTTGCCTCATCCCGATAGCGAAAGGAGGTGTCCTTCAGGCTGATTGCAGGGAGTGAGGGTGTCTCGCCCGCGGCATCGCCACCGCCTGCGGCGGGCCAGCTGCCCTCTTCGCCGCGGACCAGGTGGATCGCGGCACCACTCGCGTGCACGGCAGCGAGGCTCACCGTGCCCTGCAGCAGCTCCACGACCGATGGCCGCAGCCGCAGGCGCTCGGCGCGGAATAGCGGGGTTTCACCGTCGCCGACGCGGACTGCGTCGAGCGTCAGCGCAGGCCCGGCTAGCAGGTCCAGCCCGACAGCGCCTTCGATACGGACGTTCTGGCCGAGCGCCTCCGATGCGGTACGCTCGAGCCGCGGTCGCAGGAAACCCAGGTCCATTGCGGTCGCGGCGATCAGGGCGACTGCAACCAGCGCCAGGAGAGCCACCGTTGCGAGGAGGGCGCGCCGGGAGCGCAGTGGGCCCGCGTGGCGGGTCGCCGATTCGGCCGGGCTGTGGGGCATGGGGGAATCCTTTGCGAGCTCTGACGGCCAGTATAGGGAAGCGCTGCGGCGGTACTCCGAAGCAGGGCAGGCAGGCTCCGAAGCAGTGAACAGGAGGCCATCAGGGCAATGAAGGAAGCGCGACTGTCGCGGCTGCGCATGGGCGGTGCGGTTAGCAAGGCCGACTACCGGCGGCTGCTCAAGGCCTGGCAGCTGGATCTGCTCACCCTGCAACAGGGCTTCCTGCGTGATGGCGGGCGGGCGATCGTCAATATCGAGGGTATGGATGCTGCGGGCAAGGGCGGTGCCGTGCGCCGGCTGGTGGAGCGGCTGGATCCGCGCGGCTACAAGGTCTACCGGATCGGTCCACCGGATCCGCGCGATCAAGCCAAGCACTACCTTTACCGCTTCTGGCAGCGTCTGCCGGCACCTGGCGAGCTGGTGATCTTCGACCGCTCATGGTACGGGCGGGTGCTGGTCGAGCGTGTCGAGGGGCTCGCCCGGCCGGCCGAGTGGCGGCGCGCCTACCGTGAAATCAACGATCTCGAGCGGACCCTGGTGGACGACGGCGTGGTGCTGTGCAAGCTCTGGTTTCACATTGACCCTGACGAGCAGCTGCGCCGGTTCGAGGAGCGCCTGGAGGACCCGTTCAAGCGCTGGAAGATGTCTGAGGACGACTGGCGCAACCGGGCACGCTGGGACGACTACATCGCCGCGGCCGAAGAGATGTTTCGCGAAACCGACACCACGCCGGCGCCCTGGAGCGTGATCGGCGCCAACCATAAGCGTTATGCGCGACTCGCCGCCCTACGCGTCGTGGTGGAGGCCCTGGCGTCCGCCGCAGGTCGCCAGGGCACGGAACCGGCGCTGTCCCGCCGGCGCCTGCCGTGATCCACGCAGGCTGCGGCCGGGCGGGTATGCTGCGCCCATGGATGCCGTCACACGAGGCCATGCTTCGCAGTCCCCACCGCGGGTCGAGGTGGTGATCGAGATTCCGCGCGGGAGCTTCCTCAAGCGCGGATCCACGGGTCACGTCGACTTCGTCTCGCCGCTGCCGTGTCCGTTCAACTACGGCTCGGTGCCGGCCTGGCTGGGTGGGGAGGGGGATCTGCTGGATGCGGTGGTTCTGGGGCCTCGCCTTGCCATCGGCACGCGTCTGACGGTGCCGGTCCGGGGGGCGGTGGGGCTCGCCGAGCGGCGGCTCTACGACGACAAGCTGATCTGCAGCGAGCAGCCGCTCGGGTGGCGGACACGTGCCGCCGTCGTCGGGTTCTTCCGCGTCTACATCTGCGCCAAGCGCGGGCTCAATCTCCTGCGCGGACTCCCCACGGACGGCCGCTGTACGGGATGGGGCGCGGCGCAGGCGGCGCTGCAGCGCGCGTCACCCCGCCCGAGCGACTGGCGCGGACCACCCGTACCGTTCTAAGGTCGTCGTCGCGATCCCATTGCGGGCCCGGTGCGTCGCGGCCCGGCAGAGCACAAGGAACCCTTCCATGAACCAGTCCGACCCCCAGGCAGGCGTGCCGCTGACCCGCCTCGGCCGCAGCGGTCTCCACGTATCCCGCATCGCCCTCGGCACCATGATGTTCGGTGACCGCACGGATCGCGAGGAGGCCGCCCGCATCGTCGACGACGCCCGCGAGCGTGGCGTCAACATGATCGACACTGCCAACGCCTACTCCCACGGCCGTTCGGAGACCATCACCGGCGAGCTGATCGCCGCCGACCGCGATCGCTGGATCCTGTCCACCAAGGCCGGCATGGCCATGGGCGAGGGGCCGAACGAGCGCGGCGTCTCCCGGCGGCACCTGGAGCGCGCCACGGCGGCGTCGCTGGGCCGTCTCGGGACCGACGTCATCGACGTGCTCTATCTGCACAAGGAGGATCATGGCACGCCGCTGGAGGAGACCGTGCGCGCGGTGGCCGACCTCATCCGTTCGGGCCGCATCCGCTACTTCGGCGTCTCCAACTACCGCGCCTGGCGCGTCGCCCGGATCTGCGACCTCTGCGACCAGGAAGGCATCGATCGCCCGGTGGTGGCGCAGGTCTACTACCACGCCCTCTACCGCGCTGCCGAGCTCGAGCTGCTGCCGGCCTGTGCTGCCCTGGGTGTCGGCGTGATGGGCTACAGCCCGCTGGCCCGTGGCGTGCTCACGGGCAAGTACGTGCCCGGCGCCGAGCCGCCGGCGGACAGCCGCGCCGCCGCCGGCAACCGCCGCATGCTCGCCACCGAGTACCATCCGGAAAACATCGCGGCCGCGGCCCGTCTGCGGGAGCACGTGGAGGGCCGTGGCGGCGCGCTGGCGCCCTTCGCCGTGGCCTGGGCACTGGCCAACCCGCTGGTGCATGGCATCGTGGCCGGTCCGCGCACGCTGGCCCAGTGGCAGGGCTATTTCGCCGGCCTCGATCACGCGCCGGACGCCGACGACGAGTCCGCCGTAGACGCACTGGTCCCCCCCGGTACCAGTGCCATCGCCCAGTACGTGGACCCTTCCTACCCGCCTGAGGGCCGCCCCCGGGCGCCTTGAATCAGCTACGCTGAGGGCAGTAGTGGGGGGCCGGTTTCGTCGGCCCCTGCAGCGGGCCGGGCAGGGGAAGCCGACAGCCAATGACGGGATCCGACGACGAGCGGTGCCAGCGCCGGGTGCGGACTCAACCCGGCCTGGTGCTGCCGCTTAGGGTTCAGATCACCACCGCCTTCCTGATCCTGTTCGGCGTGATCGCCCTCGCCGCTGGCACGATGGCTGGTCGCAGCACCCAGGCACTGGTGGACGAGAGCGTGCGGGCCTCGTTCAGCGGCAGCGCCGAGCTGGCCCTGCAGGAGTTGCGCCGACTCGAGAACACGGCCCGGGGCGCGGCGGCGGCACTCGCCGCCACGCCACTGGCCGCCGCCACGGACAATCGTGCCCGGCGGGAGCACCTGTACGTGCTGGCCACGGTGCTGAGCGCGGTCCCCGGGGTCTCGGCGGCCTATGTCGGCTGGCCGGACGGCGACTTCCTGCTGCTGCGCCCAATGGGTCCCCATGCGGCGCGCCTCGCAGCGCCCGAGGGCGCCCGCTGGCTCGCCCAGTGGGTATTCGATAGCGGGCCGCGCTTCGACTTCCTCGACGCCCGGCTGAATACCCTGGAGGCGCGCGAAGGCGTCACCTACGCGCTGGACCCGAGGACGCGTCCCTGGTTCCGACAGGCCGCAGCGACGTCACGGACCATCGTGACGGCGCCCTATATCTTCTACACCACTCGCGAACCGGGCATTACGGCTGCTCGCCGCGGAGCGTCCGGGGCGATCGCGGGGATCGACGTGTCGCTGCGGGACATTTCGGCGCGCCTGCCCTCGCAGCAGCCGGCGAGCGGGACCGAGGCCGCGGTGCTGGGGCCCGACGATGCGGTGATCGCCTATTCCGAGCCGGAGCGCATCCTGCGGCTGCTGGGCGAGACGCGCCTCGCCGACCCGGCACGGGACGACGCGCGCCTGCCGGAGGTCGCCGCGCTGGGCGTGCCCGTGCTCACGGCGCTGGCGGCTTCCGAAGTCGGCGCGACGGCGGCGCCGCGGCGGCTGGCGGTCGGAGGCGCGGACTGGCTCGGCGTGGTCAGCCCGCTGGACGACCAGGGCATGCGGCTGGCCATGGCGGTGCCGGTCGCGGGCCTGGCCGCGGTACCGCAGGCCATGCGCACGCGTCTGCTGCAGCTGTTCGGCATCGTCGCCATGATAGCGGCGCCGCTGGTCTGGTGGGCGGGCCGGCTGCTGGCGCGGCCGGTGGAGCGTTTCACCGCCGAAGTCGAGCGGGTCGCCGCGCTGGAATTCAGCGAATCGCCAGCCGTGCGCACCCGGGTCAGCGAAATGGCCGACCTCGGCCGGGCGCTAGATACTGCCCGCATTGCCCTCGGGCGCTTTTCCGCCATCTGCCAGGCGGTATTCGCGGAAGATCATGACCAGCGGCTGCTGGCCGGCGTGGTCGATGCGCTGGTGGATCATGGCGGCGCGCGGCGGTGCGCCGCGTGGCTGCGTGACGGCGAATCCGGTTTCCGGCTGATTGCCGCCCGGCCCCCGGCCGACGAGGGCCCAATCGGCGAAGGGCTGGCCCGGCGGCTGGCCGGCAGCGATGACCTCACCGTGGTCACGCTGTCCGGCGATGCCGCGGAGGGCGGTCCGCTGGCCCCGGGCGGCGAAGCCGTCACCGTGCTTGGGGTGGTCCTGCGCGACGGCGCTGGCGAGGCCATGGGGGTGATTGCACTGGTGCCCGGCGACGATGGGGCCTCCGCAGCGCTCCGGTCCCTGGCCCGGTTCATCGCCCGCCACGTGTCGATGGTTCTCGAGCGCCAGCGTCTGGTATCGGAGCGCGCGGCTGCGCGGGAGGAGACCGAGATCGTCCTCGGTGCCATGGCAGAGGGCCTCTACGTGCTGGACGCCGAGGGCCGCATCCAGCGCCAGAACGCCGCAGCCCGGGCCCTTGCCGGCGCGGATGCGGCCACCGTGGCGGGCGAGCCCTTCACGGCCTGGATCCGGCCCTGCGAAGGAGAGGCGGACGCTGCCCTGCACACGCTCGCCGACGGCCGGCGGCGCAGCGTTCGCCACGCCTGGCTGCGGCGCGTGGCGGAGGCAGACCCATTGCCGGTGGCCTACGAATGCGCCGCCTTGGAGGCCGGGGATGGCACGATCCGCGGAGCGGTGGTCAGCTTCCGGGACGTGGGCGAGCAGCTGCGCGCCGAGTACGCGCTGCGCGAGCGGGTCAAGGAGCTCAACTGCCTTTACCGCGTGCTGGAGGCGACGGTGGAGCCAGACCGCGCGCTGGCGGAGGTCTGCGCCAGCGTGGTGGAGACCCTGCCGGCAGCGATGCTGCATGACGCGGTGGCGGTGGCATGTGTCCGCGTCGGCCGTGAACGCTTTACCAGCCCGGGCTGGGACGACGCGGAGGAGACCTGCAGCGCGACGATCTGGGGCGATGATGGGCCCATCGGGGAAGTGGCCGTCGGCTACCGGGAGCGGCGCCCGAGCCTGCTGGCGCGCGAGGCGACGTTCCTGCCCGAGGAGCGGGCGATGGTCGAGGCGGTGGCGGCCCACCTCGGGCGCTTCGTCAACGTCCAGCGCACCGCCGCACAGCTGCGCCAGTCCGAGCGCCTGAGCGCGGTGGGTGAGCTCACCGGGGGCGTGGCGCACGACTTCAACAACCTGCTGACGGTGATTCTCGGGGCGGCCGAGAACCTGGGCGCCTCGCTGCCCGAGGACGATTCCGGCCGCGCCCAGGCCATCATGATTCGCACGGCCGCCGAGCGGGGCGCGGATCTCACGCGCCATCTCATCGCCTTCGCGCGCCGCCAGTCGCTGGCGCCCCGGCCGACTCGTGTGGAGGAGGTGCTGGCGGGCATGTGCCCACTGCTCGAGCGCACGCTGGGTGACGACATCGGCGTCGAGCTGGTGGTCTGTGCGGCGCCGCGACCGGCGCTGGTGGACCCTGCCCAGCTGGAGAACGCGCTGCTGAACCTGTGTCTCAACGCCCGCGACGCCATGCCCGACGGGGGTGGCCTGCAGATCGAGCTGCGCGGCGTCGCGATGGACTCGGCGCATGCGGACTGGGGCGAGGACGCCTTGCCCGGCCACTACGTCTGCCTCTCGGTCACCGACACCGGTGCCGGCATGGACGAGGAAACGACGGCGCATGCCTTCGAGCCCTTCTTCACCACCAAGGAGGCCGGTGCCGGCAGTGGCCTCGGGCTCAGCATGGTGTACGGCTTCATGCGCCAGTCCGGCGGCTTCGCCCGCCTCGACTCCGCGCCCGGCGCCGGTACCACCGTGCGCCTGTATCTGCCCGAGGCCGCCGACGAGGCCGGCGACGGTGGCGCCGCGGCAAGCGCTGCCGGGGAAGGAGGCGGTGGCGAGCACATTCTGCTGGTGGAGGACGATGCCCTGGTTCGGGAGCACACGGCCGACGTCCTGCAGGGGCTGGGCTATCGGGTGACGAGCGCCCGCGACGGCCGGGAGGCGCTGGGCATGCTGCGCGGGGCGTCCGACTTCGATCTGCTGTTCAGTGACGTGGTCATGCCCGGCGGGCTGGACGGCTATGCGCTGGCGGAGGCGGTGGGCCGCGTCCGGCCCGGGCTGCCCGTTCTGCTCACCTCCGGCTACCCGGACCGGGTGCAGGCCCATGACGATGCCGGGACCAGCGCGCATTTCCTGCGCAAGCCCTACCGCCGAGCCGAGCTGGCCGCCAAGCTGCGCGAGGTGTTGGTCAACGCCTGACCCGGAGTCTCATCGATTGGCGGCCGCGGATCCAACAGCCGGTCCTGCGCCGCGCTTGGGCCCGCGGCGGTGTCATCGGGGCCGTGGCAGGCGCACTGCGCACAGGCTTGCGATGGCGCCGCCGATCCCCAGCACGACGAAGCTGCTGCCCCAGGCGAGCGCTGGCGCCGCGTGCACGCTGCGCACCATGTCCAGCACCGCGCCGAAGGCCACCGGCGCGGCGGCGCCGGCACCGAAGCCGGCGAGGCTTCGCCAGGCGAGCGTGGCGCCGAGATAGCCGGGGCGCACCTGCTCCGCCAGGGCGGTCGTGAGCACCGGGGAGTCCCCCAGGCAGACGAAGGCGTAGGCCAGCGCCAGGGGGATGAGCACCGCCGCCGGCGCCTGCACGAGCCAGCCAATCGCGCAGGAGAGCACCGTGCCCGCCAGCGCCAGGGTGACCAGCACCGGGCGCCGGCCGGTCCGGTCCGACAGGTGTCCCATGGAGAAGGCCGCTGTGGCGCCGAACAGATGCAGCCCGCCGCCGAGCCAGGCGCCGGCCACCGTGGCGCCGGTGAGGGCGCCGCCGGAGAGCGCGAACCCGGTGGCGAGAAAGGCCGGCAGCCAGGCCCACATGCCCAGCAGTTCCCAGTTGTGGGCGACGTAGCCGCCGATCAGCAGCCGCGCGCCGCGGTTGCCGACGACCTCCTCGGCCAGCCGCGCCCGCGGCGGGCGTTCGTGTATGCGGTTGGGCAACCCGCGCAGTGCGGCGAGGAGCACGGCGGCGCCGAGCGCGGGCAGCAGGCCGCTCACGATGAAGGCCACCTGCCAGCCGCCAAGGGCGATGCCGATGGCGGCCACACCGAGCGAGGTGGCATAGCCCACCGAGGTCGAGGCGATGAGCCAGCCCATGGCGTTGCCCCGGCGCTCCGGCGGCGCGTCGTCGGAGAACACCATGATCAGTGGCGTGTAGACCCCGCCCTGGGCGAGGCCCACGAGTCCGTACAGCAGCATTGCCGACCACCAGCCGTCGGCCAGGAGGCCGAACAGCGCACTGGTGACGGCAGCGGCCACGGCCGAGAGCTCGGTCATCCGGCGGGCGCCGAGATGGTCGGCAGCCCAGCCGAAGCCGAACAGCGACAGGGCGTAACCCACCGTGAAGCTGGACACGATGGCCCCGGCCGCCGCCGCGCTCAGGCGCCAGGCATCCACCAGCACCGGTATGCACGCGGCCACGGTCATGAACGTGGCGAACAGCAGGATCCGGGCGGCGCAGATTACCCGGATGCGTGCGGGGGTGAGCTGCGCTTCGGCAGCGGTACGTGAAGACATTGGCGGTTTTTCTGATGGTTGCCGGAGGCGTCGCCGGCGGTCAGCGCCGCCGGCGCTCGGCTACCGATCGCACCTTGTCATCCAGTGTCTGCTCGCGGTCGATGCGGGTGCCGGCCTTGATGCTCGTGAACAGGCGCGGCACGCCGTCGGCGTGCAGGCGCTCATGGCACTCGCGGATTGCGGCAAACACGGTGTCCCAGTCGCCCTCTACATTGGTGCCGTAGGCGTGGGGCCGGGTCTCGAGCCCGGCTGCCTCGAGAATGTCCTGGCATGTCGCGATCTGTTGCCCCAGCGAGGTGCCTACTCCGATCGGCACCACGCACAGCTCCACCTGAACCCGCATGGCATTCCTCCGCCTGTGCTGGATCGCATCGGCATGTCCTGCGGACCTGCCACGCCGCCCATCCTAGCCGAGCGCCGAGGTGTTACCCGACGGCTCGTAGCTTCGCCGGAATATCGGGCAGCACCTCCCCCGGGAGAATAGCCGGACCGAAATGCGCCGTCAGGAGGCGCGCCGGGCGGTCCATCAGTCGCTGACGCTGGATACGCCGGGGGAGCAGTCGTGCGGCGAGGTAATGATGCGCCAGCAGGGCGCCTCGTGCCCGCGGCGCGTCCAGACGGGCCAGCACAAGCTCCAACTCTGCCGAGCAGTCGATGCTGTCATCGGCGGCGTACAACAGGGGGAGCAGTGCGCGTGCCTGAGCATCGCAGCCGTATAGGAGCCCGGCGACGGTCCGGGCCTGCGCCTCCTCGCCGGCCGCCACCAGGGCTCGGCATTTCAGCATCAGAAGCACACTGCGATACCGGCTTCGGGGGCGCGCCATCTCCAAGGCGCGATCGAACAGGGCGACGGCTTCTGCAACTTGCCCCTCGGCGAGGCGTAGCTGACCCAAAGTGCCATAGGCCGCCCCCAGGGCGGTCCCGTTCTCGAATACTTCCTCTGCGAGGCGCACCGCGCGGTCTCGGGCCTCCGGGCATGCGAAGTGGAGTATGCGGGCACCGGCCAGCACGAACAGGTCGCTGCCCTGCACATGGGGCAGGGCCGCCTCCGTGAGCGCCTGCATCTCGGCCTCGTCCGCCGGGCGCGGATCGCCAGCGGCAAGCAGCTCCGGCCCCTGCAGCACGTACTTCGTGTGCAGCGTGGTGGCCAGCATGAGTGCCGCTTCGGGGTCCTCCGGCGAGGCCGCGAGCCATGTCCGCAGCCGGCGCTCCGCCTCCCGCCAGGAAGTCGCCCAATCCGCTGCCAGCTCTCGCGCCGTGCCATGCAGGCGCAGTGCCAAGGGCTCGTCGTCGGCCGCTGGAGGGTAGCGGCGCGTGTAGTTCATGCTGAACCAGAGGCCGTCCAGCAGGGAGCGGGCGAGCTCCGCGCAGGGCGCTTCCGGCGCCGCATGCGCGTCTGCCGCCACGGTCAGCCTGCGATTGGCGAGCAGGCGTCGGCGAGGGAAGTCGCGGAGCATTGCGGTGCAGTCGAGCCGCCCGTCGTGACCGATCACGAAATGCAGCCCGACGGTGTAGTGAGGCGGTGTTCCGGGGAAAGCGTCCGCTTCAGGGCAGTCGGGATCAATCGCCACCGCTTTGCCGCGGACGGTGGCCTGGTCAAAGGCGCGGGCAAGGCCGTCGACGAAGTAACGCGCCGCCTCTGCCTCCCAGCCCGAAGAGCCGAACCCCGCGCGCACCGGGCCGATGGCGAGGAACGCGCCGCTGGCAGGCGAGGCGTCGACGGCGGCCGGGGCGATCCATGCGTAGCCCTCGCCGTACCGGGTCTCGATGTAGCGCGGTGCGCGCGCGCTGTCATCCAGCTTGCGTCGCAGTCGATTAATCAGGAAGTCGACGCTGCGGTCCGTGGCCTCGCTGCCGATCCCGGCCATGGCGTCGAGGAGCCGCTGCCGGTTCAGCACGCTGCCGGGGTGGTCCAGGAGCGCCCGCAGCAGGCGGCGCTCGGCCCGCGTGAAGCGAACCGAACGTCCGCTGCCGAGGTGCGTGGCACCCCCCAGATCGCTGCTCAGCTGCCAGTCGAGATAGCGCATCCTCCCTGCTCGAGCCCCAGTGCCCACCCCCCTAACGGCTTGCCGGACCCCTGTTCGACGGCAGCCCTGCTCGGTACTCGCGGCTCTCAGCGCCGTCCCGCCTGCAGTGTAGAGAGTGCAGGGCGCGATGCCACCCGACGCTGACCCGGCCACGGCCGCTGGTTCAGGATCGCCTGAGGCCTGCCAGAAGGGCACGGACTCCAAAGCGCGGAGGGGAAGGCGGCAGGCGCCGCGCAGCGATGCGCTGACAATCGGGACAGGTGGCCTCCGCGGCCCTGAACGCTGCGAGGGGGGCTTGGCGGAGGTGCTCGTAGAAATCGATGACGACGGGCCGCTGACAGGTGGAGCAGAGCGGATCTTTGAGCATGGGACGGGTCTCCTGCATGGAGGTGCGGGATTGACCCTAGCGCCGGATTGTTTGCGAATTATTGTGGCGCGCCGCGGTGATCATGGGAACCGCGAGTCCATGGATCAGCGCCACCACCGCAGGGGTTGTGCCCTTTCGCAGATCGAAGCCGCTGGACTGCGGCGGCGATTACCGTTGACTATGCGCTCTGGCGTCAGTCACGAAGCGCGGCTTGGCGACCAGATTCCTGCCACTGGTCGCATTACTCTGCACCTGCCATGACCCGACACCACGATAGCCGCCACGCCGTCTCCAACCAGGCTGTTGCCGCTGACTGTGCGCGGCTCGCGGACCTGCTGGAGATCGCCGGGGAAAACCCGTTCCGGGTGCGTGCCTGGCGGAATGCCGCGGAAACCATCGAGGGCCTGGGAGAGCGGCTCGCCGACGCGGTTGCCGAGGGCGCCGATCTCACCGCGTACCCCCACATCGGCAAGGACATCGCGGCCGCGCTGGAGAGCCGCGTGCGCGATGGTGTGCTCCCGCCGCTGGAGGAGATCGCCGTGCGGGTGCCGCCGGAGCTGGCAGACCTGATGGCCGTGAAGGGGCTCGGGCCGAAGGGGATCAAGGCCCTGTACGACGCCTTCCGCATTCGCGGCCTGGATGACCTTGCCGCGGCCGCCGAGGCGGGACGCGTGCGCGAGCTGCCCGGGTTCGGGCCGAAGAAGGAGCAGGCGCTGCTCGCCGGCATCCGCCAGCTGCGTGCCCGGGGCGAGCGGCGCACGCGGCTCGATGCCGCTGAGCGCCTGGCGGAGCCGCTGCGCGAGTGGCTGGCCGGGGGTAGCGGCGTCGGCGACGTGGTGATTGCCGGCAGCTATCGCCGGCGCAAGGAGACCGTGGGCGACCTGGATATCGTCGCGGTGAGCAGCGACGGTGACAGCGTGATGGCGCGACTGTTCGCCTACGACGCCATCGAGCGCACCGTCTCCCACGGCACCACCCGTTCCACCGTGGTGCTCGAGGGCGGTCTGCAGGTGGACCTGCGGGCGGTGCCGGCAGAGAGTCTGGGCGCTGCGCTGGTCTACTTCACCGGCTCGAAGGCGCACAACGTGGTGCTGCGCCAGCGCGCCATCGACCGCGGCTGGAAGCTCAACGAGTACGGCCTGTTCGAGGGTGGCCGGACCCTCGCCGGCGCGGACGAGGCCGGCGTCTACCGCGCCCTCGGGCTGGCGTGGATCCCGCCGGAGCTGCGCGAGGACCAGGGCGAGGTGGCCGCGGCCGAGACCGATGCGCTGCCGGCCCTGATCGAGCCCGGGGACCTGCGCGGCGACCTCCACGCGCACACCGACTGGAGCGACGGCAAGGCGGGCCTGGAGGCAATGGCGCGGGCCGCCGCCGAGCGGGGCCTGGAGTACCTCGCCATTACCGACCACGGCCCCCGGGTACGGGTGGCCAACGGCCTCGACGCGGAGCGCCTGCGCCGCCAGGGCGAGGCGATCGACGCGCTGCAGCCCGAGCTATCGGACATCACCCTGCTCAAGGGCTGCGAGGTGGACATCCTCGAGGACGGGCGGCTGGATCTTCCGGACGAGGTCCTGGCGGCGCTGGATATCGTCGTCTGCTCGATCCACTTCCACCTGGATCTGCCCCGGGACCGGCAGACCGAGCGCGTCCTGCGCGCCCTGGACAACCCGCACTGCATGATCTGGGGCCACCCCACGGCGCGGGAGATCGGCCGCCGGGAGCCCATCGACATCGATCTGGAACGCTGCCTCGCCGCGGCCGCGGAGAAGGGGGTGGCGGTAGAGATCAACGCCCAGCCCAAACGTCTGGACCTGTGTGATCGTCACGTCCGGCTGGCGCTCCAGAAAGGCTGCCGGCTGGTCATCAATACCGATGCCCACAGCGTGGCCAACCTCGATCTTGCGCGCTTCGGCGTCGATCAGGCCCGGCGGGCGTGGGTGACTTCGGAGCAGGTCGTCAACACGCTGCCGCTTGCGGCGTTGCGACGGGTCCTGCGGCCAAGGCCGTGACCCGCCGCCCGCCGGCTCACGCCTTCAGCCGGTAGCCGGTGCGGAAGATCCACCACACCAGTGTCACGCACACCGCCAGAAAGGCCAGGATCATCAGCACGCTGGCGCCGACGCTGACATCGCCGAGGCCGTAGAAGCTCCAGCGAAACCCGCTCACGAGATACAGCACCGGGTTCAGCAGCGAGACGCCCTGCCAGAAGGGGGGCAGCATGTCCACGGAGTAGAACGTGCCGCCGAGGAAGGTCAGCGGCGTGATCACCAGCAGCGGCACCAGCTGCAGCTTCTCGAAGCCGTCCGCCCAGATGCCGATAATGAAGCCGAGCAGGCTGAAGGTGATCGCGGTGAGCACCAGGAAGGCCAGCATCCAGAACGGGTGGGCGATCTGCAGGTCCACGAACAGCGTTGCCGTGCCCAGGATCAGCAGCCCCAGGAGCAGCGACTTGGTCGCTGCGGCGCCGACGAAGCCGAGGATGATCTCCAGAAACGACACCGGCGCCGAGAGCACCTCGTAGATCGTGCCCGAGAAGCGCGGGAAGTAGATCCCGAACGAGGCGTTGGACACGCTCTGGGTGAGCAGCATCAGCATGATCAGCCCCGGCACGATGAACGCGCCGTAGCTGACGCCGTCGATCTCGTTGATGCGCGAGCCGATGGCCGCGCCGAAGACGACGAAGTACAGCGAGGTGGAGAGCACCGGCGAGATGATGCTCTGCAGCAGCGTACGCCGCGTCCGGTCCAGCTCCGCGCCGTAGATGGCGCGCACCGCATGCAGGTTCATCGGTCCTCCCGCACCAGGCTCACGAAGATCTCCTCCAGCGAGCTCTGCTCGGTATGCAGATCGTGGAAGCGCAGGCCCGCCTGGCGCAGTTCCTCCAGCAGGTCGGCGATCGCGGGATGGTCGTGGGTCTCGTAGGTGTAGACGAGCTCATGCCCATCCCGGGCCAGCTCGAGGCCCCGGGAGGTCAGTGCCGGCGGCAGCGTGGCACAGGGCGTCTCGAGCTGGATCACCAGGCGCTTGCGGCCGAGCTTGCGCATCAGCTCGCGGGTCTCGTCCACCAGGATGATCTCGCCGCGGTTGATTACCCCCACCCGGTCGGCCATCTCCTCGGCCTCCTCGATGTAGTGCGTGGTGAGGATGATGGTCACGCCGCTGTTGCGCAGCCCGCGCACCAGCTCCCACATCTCCTGACGCAGCTCCACGTCGACGCCGGCGGTGGGCTCGTCGAGGAACAGGATGCGCGGCTCGTGGGAGAGCGCCTTGGCGATCATCACCCGGCGCTTCATGCCGCCAGAGAGGGTGATGAGGCGGCTGTCGCGCTTCTCCCACAGAGAGAGGTCGCGCAGCACGCGCTCGATGTGCTCGGGATCCGGCGGTTTGCCGAACAGGCCCCGGCTGAAGCTCACCGTGTTCCAGACCGTGGCGAAGGCCTCGGTGGCGAGCTCCTGGGGCACCAGCCCGATCAGCGAGCGGGCGGCGCGGAAATCGCGCACGATGTCGTGGCCGTCGGCGCGCACCTCGCCCCCGCTCGGGTTGACCAGGCCGCAGACAACGCTGATGAGCGTCGTCTTGCCGGCCCCGTTGGGGCCGAGCAGGGCGAAGATCTCGCCCCGGCGGATCTCGAGATTAACGCCCTTGAGCGCCTGGAATCCGGAGTCGTAGGTCTTGTCGAGGTGGCGGATACTGATGACGCCTGCCCCGGCGACCGGCGGGGCATCCGCCCGAGGCGAGACAGCGGGGGCGTCGACGGCACGACGTTCGGCGGAAGTGGGCACGATTCTGCAGGCTCCTGCCAGCGCGGATGGCTCATCAATCAGGGTACACCCGCCGGAGCGGCGGTTCGCGGGTGGACAGCAGCGGTCGCGGATCGTTCGCGACGCGACGACCGCCGGCAGCTACGCTGTGAGCGTACCTCGGTCCCGGAGCAGTCCACCGCCATGCACATCACTTTCCTTGGCGCCACCCGCGAGGTCACTGGCTCGTGCCACCTGCTCGAGGTGGGCGGCCGGCGCGTGCTCGTCGACTGCGGGCTGATCCAGGGCAGCCCGCATCATGAGCGCCACAACCACGACCCGTTTACCTTCGATCCGGCGGGGCTCGATGCGGTACTGCTGACCCATGCCCACCTGGACCACTCGGGTCGCCTGCCGCTGCTGCTGCGTCAGGGATTCCAGGGCCGCATTATCACCCACCCGGCCACGGTGGATCTCTGCCGGATCATGCTGGAGGACGCCGGCTACCTGAACGAGAAGGAGGCCGAGTGGCAGAATCGCAAGCGCCGGCGCAAGGGCCTGGAGCTTGTGAAGCCGCTTTACACGCGGGCCGAGGCCCGGGCCACGGCGGCGCGCTTCGACCCGCTGGAGTACGGCGAGCCCTGTGCGGTGGCGCCGGGCATCACCGCGACCTTCCACGACGCCGGCCATATCCTCGGCTCGGCGGTGATCGCGCTGGACCTCGAGGAAGCCGGCCGGCGGCGCCGCGTGGTGATGAGTGGCGACCTCGGCCACCGCGGCACCCCGGTGCTGCGTGACCCCGAACCGCTGACCGAGGCCGATCTGGTGGTCATGGAGAGCACCTACGGCGACCGCGACCACCGTCCCTGGGACGCCACCTGGGAGGAGATGGGCCGGATCCTCAGCGACGCCCGCGAGGCCGGCGGCAATCTGCTGGTGCCGGCGTTCGCGGTGGACCGCACCCAGATGCTGCTGTACGCCTTTCGCAGTCACTTCGCCGAGTGGGGGCTGGGCGACTGGGAGATCTTCCTCGACAGCCCGATGGCCATTGCCGCGACCCGCGTCTATGCCCGCCACACCGCCCTCTACGATTCGCGGGCCAGCGCCTTCGAGCGCCGTCACGGAGGATTGTTCGAGCTGCCGAACCTTCACCTCAGCGAGCGCACCGAGGACTCCATGGCCATCAACCGCATCCGCTCGGGGGCGGTGGTCATCGCCGGCAGCGGCATGTGCGACGGCGGCCGCATCCGCCATCATCTCAAGCACAACGTCTGGCGGCGCGACGCCCATGTGCTGATCAGCGGCTTCCAGGCCGCCGGCACCACCGGACGGGCGCTGGTGGATGGCGCGCGCCATATCCGGCTCTGGGGCGAGACCATTCGCGTCCAGGCTCAGGTGCACACGGTCAATGGGCTCTCGGCCCACGCCGATCAGGCGGGTCTGCTCGAGTGGTACGCCAACTTCCGGGACGCCCCGCCGGTGGCTGTGGTACACGGCGAGCCGCGGGCCCAGGACGCCTTCGTCGCCCGGCTGCGGGCGGACTTCGGCACCCGCGCCCAGGCCATGCGCTACGGCGAGACCGTCGACCTGGAGCGGCCGCGGCTGGAACGCCCGGAATCCTGACGGGGTACCGGCTTCCGCCATGCCCCGGCGACTCCGCAGGCGCGGAATCGGCCGTGCCCGGGCGCTCCCGCCCGGCATCGCAATGCCCGTGCCGATGCCAGCTTCCCCGCGACCGAGGCTGACCCGGGCGGCGCGTCGAGCCCCTCGCTAATGTTTAGCCCACGGCCAGGGCGAAGGCCGCTACCGCCGCCAGCACCAGCGCGAGGACCACCGCCTGCAGGCGCAGGTTGCGCCGGGCGCTGGGGCTCGCGAGGCCGTAGCGGTAGCGGAAGCGCTCGGCATGCACGCGCGAGGCGGGCAGGCCCAGCGCCTCCAGCATGCCCTCGACAGCGTCGATCATCCCGGGCGGCGCGCAGACGAAGGCCTGCCAGCGCGCGCGCTCGGCGCCCGTGAGGCACTCGGCGAGCAGGGCGGTGTCGACGGGCCCCGGCAGGGCGCCGTCGGGCCGATCCGGGTCGTCCACCACGCGTGTGACCCGCAGATCGAGCCGCTCGGCCAGGCCCTGCAGCTCCTTGTCGAGGACGATCTCCCGGGCATCGGCGTTGGCCACTACCAGCCGCACCGGGCGGGTCTCGCCGGCCGCGGCGAGGGTGTGCAGCAGGCCGAGCATCGGGGCGAGGCCGACGCCGCCGGCGATCAGCAGGAAGCCGCTCGCCTCGGAATCCTCGAGGGCGGCGCCGAAGCGGCCGTACGGGCCGTCGACGAGGGCGCGGCGGCCCTCGGGAAGGTCGCCTATGCCCCCGGTGAAGTCGCCGTTCGCCTTGATGAGAAAGCGTAGCTCGGGCCCCTCCGCCGGGCTGCTGGCCAGAGAGAACGGGTGCTCCGTGAGGCCCGGCAGCCGGTCCTGAAAGCGCAGCCAGACGAACTGACCGGCCTGGTAGGGGAGGCCGGCATGGCCGTCGGGTGTGAGGCGCAGCTCGTGGATCCCGGGGGCGAGGGCGCGCACGTCCCTGATTCGCCAGGGACGTCGCCGGAGGAGCAGGGGCTTGAGGACGTACGCGCGCAGCAGCGTGAGCGCGGCGAGCGCCGTGGCCACGATCCAGAAGCCGGCGAGCGCCGGTGCGGCCGCATGGTGTCCGCTCAGGATCGTGTGCGCGGCAGCGAGCACGGCCACCAGCAGTGCGCCGAATCCGTGGCTCAGCCTCCAGGTCTCATAGCGCACGGGCAGATCGTCGCGCACTGCCGACAGGGTTATGAGCGCGGCAAGCAGGATCCAGGCCACCATGCCGCTGGCGCCGCCCACGGCGCTGTCGGCCGGCGGGGCGGCCGGCAGGCCATCCACGAGCCCGGTGGGGCGGGGGAAGAGGGCGTAGAGGTAGGGGTGAATCAGCAGCAGCACCAGGAGCACCCAGGCCATGGCCTGGTGAAAGCGCATGACGGCGTCCATGCCGACGTCCGCGCTGATCCGTTGGTAGCGGCCCGAGAGCACGAACTCCAGCAGCAGCAGGGAGAATCCCGCCATACCAACCGCGGCCGACAGCTCTACCGCAAAGGGCCGTCCCGGGCGGCCGGCGAGCAGCGCCAGCGCAAGCGGCAGCAGGATGGCGGCGAGATAGGCCAGCGGCCAGAGCGCGGCGCGGCTAGCGGACATGGTGTCGCCTCGTGCGGCAGGAGATCCGGGAAAGGATAGCCGAGGCGCCGGCGGCCGGCGGCTCGACCCGGCCACGCGAAGCTGCAAGGATTGCGGCTTCCGCGGCCACGCCCTCCGCCCAGGGATCCCCATGAGAGACGATGTCCACTTCTACGAGCCCGCCCGCGGTCATGGCCTTGCCCACGACCCGTTCAACGCCATCATCGCGCCGCGCCCCATCGGCTGGATCTCCTCGCGCGGCCCCGATGGGGCCCTGAACCTGGCGCCGTACAGCTTCTTCAATGCATTCAACTACCGTCCCCCCATCGTCGGCTTCGCCAGCGTCGGCGACAAGGACACGGTGCGGAACCTGCGCGAGGCGGGGGAATTCGGCTGGAACCTGGCGACCCGGGCGCTCGCCGAGGCGATGAACATGACCTCCGCGGCGGTCGCTGCGGACGTGGATGAGTTCGCGCTCGCCGGACTCACGCCGGCGCCGTCGCGGGTGATCTCGGTGCCGCGGGTGACGGAGACGCCGGTCTCCTTCGAGTGCCGCGTCAGCCAGATCGTGCAGTTGCAGACCGCCGGCGGAGCGCGCGTGGAGACGTGGATGGTGTTCGGCGAGGTCGTGGGCGTGCACATCGACCAGCGGCTGCTGCGGGACGGCATCTACGACACCGCCGCTGGCGACCCCATCCTGCGCGGCGGGGGGCCGGCGGACTACTTCACCATCGACGCCGCGCATCGCTTCCGGATGCATCGACCGCAATGAGCCCAGCGAACGCGCCCCTTGCCGGCTACCGCATCCTCGACCTCACTGCCGTGGTCTCGGGGCCGCTGGCGAGCATGGTGCTGGCGGATCAGGGCGCGGAGGTGATCAAGATCGAGCCGCCGGCGGGGGACTACACCCGCGCCGCGGCCAACCGCCGTGGCGGCGAGTCGGCCAACTTCCTGAACAACAACCGCGGCAAGCGCTCCGTGGTGCTGGATCTGAAGCGCCCGGAAGGCCGCGAGGTCGCGCTGCGACTCGCCGGGCGCGCCGACGTGCTGATGCAGAACTTCCGCCCCGGGGTCATCGAGCGCATGGGCCTCGACGAGGCGGCGGTGCGGGCGGCGGCGCCGAATATCGTCTACTGCTCCATCAGCGGCTTCGGCGAACACGGGCCCTATGCCGCGCGCCCGGTGTACGACCCGCTGGTGCAGGCGCTCTCCGGCCTCGCCACCGTCCAGGGTGGCAGCGACGAGGCCCGGCCGCGGCTGGTGCGCACCATCCTGCCGGACAAGCTCACCGGCTACCTCGCCGCCCAGGCCATCACCGCCGCGCTGCTCGCCCGGGAGCGTGGCGGGGGTGGCACCCACGTGCGCGTGTCGATGCTCGCCGCGGTGGTGGACTTCCTCTGGCACTCGGACATGGGCAGCCAGACCTTCGTCGGCGACGAGCTGCCCCAGGCCCAGGCGGCGAGCTTCATCGACCTCATCTACGAGACCGCCGACCGCCACATCAGCGTGGCGGTGCAGACCGATGCCCAGTGGCGGGCCCTGTGCGAGGTCCTGGAGCGCCCGCAGTGGCTCGAAGATCCGCGCTTCGCCACGCCGGCGCTGCGCCAGGAGCATGTGGACGAGCGCCTCGTCCTCACCCAGGAGGTGCTGCGCGAGCGCAGTGCCGGCGAGTGGCTGGAGCGCCTGCAGGCGGCGGGGGTGCCCTGTGCCCCGGTGCTCACCCGCAGCGAGATGATCGCCCACCCCCAGGTGCAGGCCAACGCCCTGGTCCTGGAGCAGGATCACCCCAGCGCCGGGCGCCTGCGCCAGGCGCGGCCGGCCGCTACCTTCGATGACGCCGCTGCGGTGGGGGCGCCGGCGCCAAGGCTCGGCGAGCACGGCCGGGCGGTGCTGGCGGAAGCGGGCTACGGCGAGGCGGAGATCGAGCGCCTGGTGGCCAAGGGGGTGCTCGGGGAGGGGCCGCGATGATCGACTTCCACTACTGGCCCACGCCCAACGGCTGGAAGGTGGCGATCCTGCTGGAGGAGTGCGGCACGCCCTACCGCATGATCCCGGTGAATATCCGCCGCGGTGACCAGTTCCGGCCGGAGTTCCTGGCCATCAGCCCGAACAACCGCATGCCCGCCATCGTCGACCACGCGCCGCCGGCGGACTACGGCCCGGAGCCCGTGCCGGTGTTCGAGTCCGGGGCGATCCTGCTCTACCTCGCCCGCCGCGAGGGGCGCTTCCTGCCGGAGGGTGCCCTGGCGCGCAAGGAATGCGAGGAGTGGCTGTTCTGGCAGGTGGGGAACCTCGGCCCCATGGCGGGGCAGCTCAGTCATTTCGTCAACTACGCCGAGGGCGAGCACCCCTACGCCCACCGCCGCTACGCCGACGAGTACCACCGCTGCCTCTCGGTGCTGGAGCGCCGCCTGCGCGGGCGCCGCTACCTGCTGGGGGAGGACTACACCATCGCCGACATGGCCGCCTGGCCGTGGGTACTGATCGCGAAGCCGCTCGGCCAGCCCCTCGACGGATTCCCGGAGGTCAGCCGCTGGCGTGCGGATATCAAGGCGCGGCCGGCGGTGCAGCGGGCCGTGGACCTCGGCAGGGCGTACCGCCGGCAGGGCCCGCCGGACGAGACCGAGCGGCGCATCCTCTTCGGGCAACGGGAGTAGTCAGCCCGCGGCCGGGTCCGGCGCAATGCTCCATCCCGGTGGGTGGTCAGGCGGCGTCCAGCCGGCAACCGGCACCAGGCGCCCGGTGGTGCTCCGCCGCAGATGCTCCACCAGGTGTGCGGTGAGCTCGCGGGCGTCGTCCTCGGCGCCGTGGATGAAGCTCGACTTGCGCCGGCGCAGGAAGGGCAGGCCGAGGGCGTAGAGGCCGGGGGCCACCACGCCGCCGTCGTGGCGCAGGCGGCCCTTGCGGTCGAGCACCGGCAGGTGCAGCCAGCGGTAGTCCGGCCGGAAGCCGGTGGCCCAGACGATGCTGCGGATGGCGCCCCGGCGAAGGTCGAGCTCGAGCACGGGGCGCTCCGGCAGCCGCGTCGGCGGCAGTCGCTCCGGCGGGTGGGCGGCCTCGTCGAGGCCGTTGGCCGAGGCCCAGGCGTCGAGGGTGTCCAGCAGGCGGCCGAGCTTGAGGTCGGCAAGGGCGCAGACGTTGCGCAGGGACCCCGAGAACTGCAGCCGACCGTCGCGCAGGCCGGCTAGCCGCCCCACCAGATGCACGCCGCGCGCGCCGAGCGCGTTGAGGTCCAGGGTCGCATGCTCGGGGCTGCCGACGAGCTGGGGCGAGGGCAGGTGGCGCACCCGCACGGGGTCGTCCACCTCGTCGTAGCGCTGGTCAAGGATGCCTGCAGCATCGAGCCACCACTGGATGTCACGGCCGCGGTAGCGTCTCGGCACGCGCACGTGCTCGCCGACGGCGAGGGTCACCGGCCGCCCCGAGCGCTGCAGCTCGTCGGCGAGCTGCACGCCGGTAGCGGAGGCGCCCACCACCAGCACGCCGCCGGGCGGCAGCTGCTCCGGCTGGCGGTAGGCGAGGGGGTGGATGGTGAAGATCTCCGGCGGCACGGCGGCGGTGAGCGCCGGTACCGCCGGCAGGTTGCGGGCGCCGGTGGCGATGACCAGCGCCCGGCAGCGCCATTCGCCGCGGTCGGTGCGCACCCGGTAGCCGCCCTCCATGGCGGTAACCGAGGTCACCGTGGTGCCGGTGTGCACCGGGGCGGCCAGCTGTCGGGCGTAGCCGGCGATAAAGTCCACCACCTCCGGCATCGTCATGAAGCCGTCCGGGTCGGCACCGTGGTAGCGGTAGCCGGGCAGGCGGCTCTGCCAGTTCGGCGTGAGCAGCCTGAGGGACGCCCAGCGCTCGTGACGCCAGGCGTTGCCCACCTCGCCGCGCTCGAGGACGACGTGTTCGATCCCTCGCTCCGCGAGGCAGTGGCTCATGGCGAGGCCGGAATGCCCGGCACCGAGGACGACGACGTCCACGGTGCCGGGCCGGCCGCGACCGGTTTGGTGGTGCGCCGCGCTCATCGAACGCTGACACTCACCGGTGTCGGGTTGGTGAGGATGTCGTAGACCGCGGAGCGCTTCTGGGACTGCGCCACCAGGGCCTCGATCTCCTCCCGGGAGGCGTCGGCGTCGATCTCGAAGCGCACCTGCACGTCGTCGAAGCCGTTGCGCACCTCCGGGTCCATGCCGAGGATGCCCTGGATGTCCATGCTGCCCTCGACCACGGCCCGGACCGAGCGCAGCTGGATGCCGCGGTTCTGGGCCACGGCCGCGACGCCGGCGGTGAGGCAGCCGGCAAGGCCCACCAGCACCGTCTCCACTGGGGTCGCGCCGTGGTCTTCGGCGGCGAAGACCTCCGGGTGATCCATCTCGAAGTGGAAGCGGCTGCGATGCTGCTGGGGCTCGCCCAGGCCGTGGAAGCCCTCGACCTCGGCGGTGCTGTGGGTGCCGCGCAGCCACTCGCAGGTGGCGCGCCACTGGAAGCGGGCGGCTTCCGGCGCCTCGGCCAGCGCCTGGCGGGCGCCCAGCAGGGCCTCGACGTTGACGCCGTTGTCCACGGCGGCGGGGTAGGGGGTCTGTACGCTCATGCTCGTCTCTCCGTTGGCTGGTGGGCCGGCCGCGCATCGGCCGGACGCGCACAGGCTCGCGGAGCAACGTGGAAACGAGCGTGGTAGGGCTCGTGGAATCGGTGGGATATGCGGGCTAGGCGCCGTCCGCGAGGTCCGTGGGCCGCAGCCAGCGGCAGGCCCAGACCCGTTCCAGGGGCAGGCCGGCCTGCCCCTGGGCGAGGCGCACGGACTCCGCGTCGGGGGCGTGGTAGAGGCAGAACATCTGCCGCCGGTGGGGCGCGAAGTAGGTGCGCACGAAGCGCACCCGGTGGGTCTCCAGGCACCACGCCCCGGCGTCCTCGACGGCCTGCACCTCCGCGTAGCTCACCGGCGCCGGGAATCTGCGCTCCACCACCACGTTGGCCGGCTCCCGCGGCGGGTCGGGCGCGTCGTGCACGCTGGCGGGCCAGAGGGCCAGGATCTCCCCCGGTATCCCGCGCAGGGCGAGCCGGAGCGATTCGGTGTCCGGCGCCTGCAGATGGCAGAGCATGCGGCGCCCGTCGCGGGCGAGCCAGCTCTCCCGCCAGCGGATCCGGTGGGCCTTGAAGCAGGGCATGGCGGACCGGGCGAGGGCGCCGAGCCGGCCGGGGGCGAGCGGCGGGTCGAAGTGCCGGGCCAGGGTGAGCTCGCGCATGCCGCTCAGGCCTCCGCGGCGCGCCGGGCGGCGGCTCGGGCCCGCGCCCAGGCCGCCGCCGGGGCGTCGGCGAGGCGCTCGATGGCGGCCTGTTGCCGCGCGTAGCCTGCCGCATCGCCCAGTGCCTCGCAGGCCCCGGCCAGCGCCAGGCGCGCGAGCAGCGTCTCGGTGGCGCGCTCCAGGGCCTCGGCGTGCTCGAGGGCCTCGTGCGCCCGTTCCCGGGCGCGCTCCGGGCGTCCGCGCTCCAAGTCCAGCAACGCCGCCCGGGACAGGGCGCAGGCCAGCCGGTGGCGGGCATCCGCCTCGCGCAGCGCGGGCAGGGCGCGGTCCAGCTCGCCGGGGTCGTCCTCCCGGGCGTAGCGGCAGAGGCCCTGGAGCACCCGGGCGTATGGGGCCTCGCTGCCCTCGCGCAGGCGCTCGCCGATGGCCACCAGCTCGGTACAGCGTCGGCACGCGTCTTCCAGGCGGCCGCGCTCGAAGTCGATCATCACCAGGTACTCGTTGGCCTGGAACTCGCTCATCCGGTCTCCGGCGGCCTTGGACAGGGCCCGAGCCTCCTGCAGGCGCTCCTCGGCCTCGTCCAGGCGATTCTCGTGAAAACGCAGCATGCCGAGCGCCGCCGGGATGGCGTGATGGGGGATCCCGCGGCGGCTCGCCAGTGCCTGCGCCTCCAGCGCCAGGGCCTCGGCGCGGCCGAGGTCGCGCTCGAGCATGGCGAGGCAGCGCGCCGCCTCCGCCATGCCCGCGATCTGTTCGGCCTCGCCCGCACCGCGGGTGACCCGCTCGGCCTGCAGGGATTCCTCCCGGGCGCCGCTCCACTGACCGTGAGCCCAGCGCAGGTAACTCGCCATGTGGTAGCCGAGCCGGGCGTGGGCGGCGGCGCCGTGATCCAGCGCCCGCTCGGCGAGGGCCACGCACTCGGCGGCGGCGCGCTCCCAGTCCGTGATCGGAACGGCGCTGTAGAGGATGTCCCGCAGCTCCAGCTCCAGCCCCACGCGTTCTGCCTCCGGCAGCGCCGTCACCCACTGCAGGCCGCTGCGGGCGAGGCTTGCGGCGTCCTCGTTGGCGAAGAAGCGCAGACAGAGGCGGCCGGCCGCCACCATGCCGCGGGCGGCGAGCGCCGGGTCACCACCCAGCGCGGCGTGGTGGGCGAGGTCCGCGGCCAGCTCGCGGTCCGGCGCCTCGCCTGCGGCAAGCCGCTCGGCCACCCGGCGGTGCATGACCCGCCGCCGCGCCGGGGGGATGCGCTGGTAGACGGCGCGGGCGATCAGCTCGTGGGGGAAGTGCGGGCCGTGTTCGGTGGTTTCCAGCAGGGCCTGGGCCTCCGCCGCCTCCAGGGCGACGCCGACGCGGTCACCGTCCATCCTGGTCAGGTCCGCGAGCGCTCCGAGGCTGATGCGGGGTGCGAGCACCGCCGCCCACTGCAGCACCTCGCCCGCCTCCACGTCGAGCCGGGCGGCGCGCTCGGCGACGAGCTCCTCCAGGGATTCGGCGACCCGCCCGCCGGCGGCCTCGGCACGGGCGAGCTCGATGGCGAGCAGCGGATTGCCCCGGCACTGGTGCCCCAGGCGCCCGCTGTCCGCCGTCGGCGCGTGGGCGTGGATCAGCGCCTGCAGCGCCGGCTTCGGCAGCGGACCCAGACGCAGCTCGGTGAGCAGCCCTTCCCGGCGCAGGCCGCGCAGGGCGCGCTGCACGGCGGCGTTGTCCCGCAGCTCGTCGGCCCGCCCGGCGAGCACCGCGAGCAGCGAACACCCGCGGCTCATGCGCGCCACGTAGTGCAGGGCCGCGGCGCTGGATTCGTCGCACCACTGCAGGTCGTCGAAGAGCAGGGCGAGCGGGCGGGCGGCGGTTTCCCGGGCCACCAGGTCGGCGAGGCCCGCAAACAGACGCTGGCGCTCGCGCGCCGCCTCCTCGCCGAACACGGCTTCGGCGAGGGCGCAGTCCTCCGCCCGCAGGGCATCCAGCCAGAGTGCATAGGGGCGCAGCGCCTCGGCCTCGAACGCGGCGGCGGACAGCACCCGGGCCCCCGCCTCCCGGGCCAGCGCGCCGCCCTCCGCGAGCAGGCGGCTCTTGCCGATGCCGGGCTCGCCGCAGAGCAGCACCACCTGGGCGCGCCCTCCCGCCGCGGCCGTCGCCGCCTGCCGCAGCGTCGCAAGCTCCGCCTCGCGCCCCACCAGCGCGCCCGCCACCCGGGGCGGGGCGGGCGGTGCCGGCGCCCGTGGCACCGGCCGTGCCGCCGCCCCGGGGGGACCCCGCCAGGCGTGGTAGAGCCGCTCCGAGGGCGGAGCGCCGATCTCGGCCAGCAGGCGGCGCCCGAGCCGGTACTGCTGCTCCGCCTCTTCGGCGTGGCCGGCGGCCACCAGCAGACGGATCAGCGCCGCCCGCAGGTTCTCGTCGTAGGGCAGCAGCCCCGTGAGCGCCTGGGCGTAGGGCAGTGCCCGCGCCGGCTCGCCCTCGAGACGCTGCACCAGCGCCTGCAGGAGCGTCGCCTGGGCGAGGGTGGTGCGCTCGCGCTCCGCCACGCACCAGGCGTGGAAGGCATGCAGCTCGGTGAGCTCCAGACCCTCCAGGAAGTGCCCGCCGAGGCGGGTGGCGGCGGATTCGAGGGTCTCCACCGAGGCGGTATCGGGGCCGGCGGCGATCAGCTCATGCAGCTCGGTGACGTCGATCCGGACACCGGCCGGGTCGAAGCGCACGCCAAGCCGGTCCGCCTGGATCCGCGGCCGGCCGGGCTCGTCCACCAGCCGGCGCAGCTTGGAGAGGCTCCAGCGCAGCGCCCCGCGGGGGTCGTCAGGCACCTCCCAGAGCAGCTCGCAGAGGTGCTCGCGCCGGAAGCGCCGTGGCTGCAGGGCGAGATAGGCAAGCAGTGCCCGGGTCTTGCGCGAGGGGGGCAGGGCCAGCGGTGTGCCGTCGTGCAGGACCGCCACATCGCCTAGGAACCTGAGCTCTAACGTCGCCATGGGGACCGCCGCGGGCCGTAGCTGGCCATCCCCCTGATTATAGTCCGGTTCGCTGGCCGGTGGCTCCGTCGGCGATGGGGTCGGTAAACCACGCCCAATACCACGCCCACTACCTCGCTGCCGTCGCAGGCTGACTCCCGTAACACGACAACGGCCCACGGGAGGCAGCGACATGGCCCGCTACGACGACATCCTCGCCACCATTGGCGACACGCCCCTGGTGCGACTCGACCGTCTGGCGCCGTCCGGCGTGCACCTGTACGCCAAGGTGGAGGCATTCAATCCCATGGGTTCGGTAAAGGACCGCATGGCCCTCGCCGTGATCGAGGCCGCCGAGCGCAGCGGCGCGCTGCGGCCGGGGCAGACCGTGGTGGAGGCCACCAGTGGCAATACCGGCATCGGGCTCGCCATGGTCTGCGCGCGCAAGGGCTATCCCCTGGTGGTGGTGATGGCGGAGAACTTCAGCGTCGAACGCCGCCGACTGTTGCGCTTCCTCGGGGCGCGGGTGGTGCTCACCCCGGCTTCGGAGAAGGGTACTGGAATGCTTGCCAAGGCCATCGAGCTCGCCGAAACCCATGGCTGGTTCCTCTGCCGGCAGTTCGAGAACGCGGCAAACGCCGAGGTCCATGAGCAGACAACGGCCCGGGAGATCCTGCGCGACCTGGCGGGGGAGCCCCTGCAGGCCTGGGTGACGGGCTTCGGTACCGGCGGCACGCTGAAGGGGGTGGCCACGGCGCTGCGTCGGGAGAGCCCGGGTACCCGGGTGGTGGTCGCCGAGCCGGACAACGCGCCGTTGCTCGGTAGCGGTATCCCCCAGCCGGCGACAAGCGCTGCCGGCGTCTACAGCAGTCACCCCAGCTTCCGGCCGCATCTCATGCAGGGCTGGAGCCCGGACTTCGTCTCGCCGCTGGTCCAGGCGGCGGTGGCCGAAGGGCTCGTGGACGAGGTGGTACCGGTCTCCGGTGCCGAGGCGATGCGCCTGACCCGGCAGCTGGCCTGCCGGGAGGGCATTCTGGCTGGAACCTCCGGCGGCGCCACTCTGGCTGCGGCGCTGGCGGTGGCCAGGCGTGCGCCGGCGGGCAGTCACATCGTCTGCATGCTGCCGGACACCGGCGAGCGGTATCTCTCGACGCCGCTGTTCGCGGACATCCCCGAGACCATGACCGAAGAAGAGCTGGCGCTCTCCCGCTCTACCCCCGGTTTCCGGTTCGATGCGCCGGCAGACGTCCCGGCGCCGGCCCCTGCACCCGCGGCGGCGGCCACCGACGTCGAGGCGGAGCGGTTCGTCGCCGAGACGGTGGCGCGCGAGCCGGTGGTGATGTTCGCGCTCGAGTGGTGCGAGTTCTGCTGGTCGGTACGGCGGCTGCTTGCCGCCCTCGGCATCCCCTATCACAGCGTCGATCTCGATTCCGTGCCCTTCCAGGAGAACGATCTCGGCAGCCGCATCCGTCCGGTGCTGGCGGCGCGGTGCGGCGCCCGCACGATCCCGCAGGTGTTCGTCGGCGGTGAGCTCGTCGGGGGCTGTACCGAGGTCTTCGATGCCTACCGCGACGGCTCGCTGCAGACCCGGCTCGCCGCCGCGGGCGTGCCGTTCGAGGCCGGCGTCGCGCTGGATCCGCAGAGTCTGCTGCCCGGCTGGCTGCAGCCGCGTATGCGTGCCTGACCCACCCATCAAGCAAGGAGACCGCCATGTGCTACATCGCCACGACCACGCCGGCCGACGCCCGCGATGACGTCCGTCGGATGTATCTTCGCCAGCAGGCGCGATTCGGCTACGTGCCGAATTACGCGAAACCCTTCTGCCATCGGCCCGGGGTGATGGATCTCTGGCGAGCGCTGCTCGCCGGCATCCGGCAACCGATGGATCCCTATCGCTTCGAGCTCGCCACCTTCGCGGCCGCTCAGGCCCTTGGCAGCTCCTATTGCAGCCTGGCGCACGGTTGCGCCCTGCTGCGATGGCTGCCGGCGGACGTCCTGCAGGCCCTTGCGGCGGGCGATACAACCGGGCTGTCGCCAGTGGACGCCGCGGTGTTCCGCTTCGCCTGGAAGGTGGCGTCAGACGCGCCCAGGGTGACGGAGGATGACATCGAGGCGTTGCGTGCGCAGGGGCTTACGGACGCGGAGATCTTTGACGTGGCGGCTACCGCGGCTGCCCGTTGCTTCTTCGCGAATCTGGTGGAAGGCCTCGGCGCCCGCGCCGACGCCGATTTCCGCTCGCTGGACCCGGCGCTGCGGGAGCGGCTGACGTTGGGCCGGCCGCTGGACGAGGCACCCGCGCGCCGCGTCCCGGCGCGGCCGTCGGAGATGATCCCGTCTACCGCCTGAGGTCGCGCCGTCCCGGGCACCGAGCCAGCTCATTGAGCTGGCTCCCAAAGAAGAGGACCCTGTCGGGACACGCGGCCGCCGCAGCCGTACCTCACCGCTGGAGTCCCCACCGTATGCGCGTTTTCGCCAACCCCGTCGGACCCGGATCGCTCTGGTTCGACAACCTCGCCACCGCCGATGGCACGCCCGTGGCCTATGATCCGCAGGCGCGGGAATTCCTGCCCATGCCGCCGTTCTGCGCCAATCGGGAGGTGATCGGCTGCAACTGGATCGCCCCGGAGCACGGGGCGTTCTGCCGCTCCTGCGCCATGACCGCGCTGGCGCCCGATCCCTCGGTCCCGAACGCCATGCCCAACTGGGCGCAGACTGAGGCGGCCAAGCGCTGGACCCTGGACAACCTGGGGCGCTGGCACTGGTTCCGCCCGGAGGATCCGGGCACGCGGCCGGTATTCCACATGCTCGCCGAAGGCCCGACGCCGGTGCTCATGGGCCATGTCGGGGGGGTGGTCACGATCAGCGTGGCGGAGGCCGATCCGGTGCTGCGCGCCACCCGCCGCCAGGCCCTGGACGAGCCCTATCGCACGATGGTGGGCCACATGCGCCACGAGATCTCGCACATGCTCTGGTGGCGGTTGAGCCTGCGCGAGGATTTTCTCGATGCGTTCCGTGCCGTGTTCGGGGACGAGCGCGCCGACTACCAGGCGGCGTTGCAGCAACACTACTACAACGGTCCACCGCCGGACTGGCCCCAGCGCTTCCTGACCACCTACGCCTCGGCGCATCCACACGAGGACTGGGCCGAGACCGCCGCGCACCTGCTGCACCTCACCGATATTGCGGACAGCTTCGTGGCTACGGGGATGTCCTCTCCGCAGCTACCTGGTCCGGGGTGGGACCCCTATGCGGAGCCGGATGCCGAGCGTCTGATCCACGCCGCGGCCTCAATCGCGGTGGGCGTGAATAACGTCAACCGCGCCATGGGCCTCTCGGACCTGTACCCGTTTGTGCTTTCCGACGCGGCGAGGCGCAAGCTCGCCTTTGTCCACGACTGGCTGCGCCGGGGCGCCCAGGGGCGCTGAGGCCGGAGCGGGGGTCGGCTCAGTCCGCCGGCTCGTGCTCGCGGTAGGCGCGCAGGCCGCCGGCGATGTTGACCACGTTGCGGTAGCCGAGCCGCTGCAGGGCGTCGGCGGCCAGCGCACCGCGATGGCCCCCGGCGCAGTGACAGACGATAGGCTGATCCGGGTCGGGCGCGACTTCGCCGATGCGCATCTCCAGCGTGCCCCGGCTGATGTTGACGGCACCCTCGATGGCGCCCTGGGCGTGTTCCTCGCGGTCGCGGACGTCCAGCAGCAGTGCGCCCTGCTGCAGCAGCTCGCGCGCGGTGGCCGGGTCGACCTCACGGATGTTCGGGCGTACCTCGTCGGCCAGGTCCTTGATGGTTCGGGTCATGTCTGTGTCCTCGGGTAGGTGGGGTATGGGCTAGCTTGTCTCGTGATACTCCACAGCTAGCGCAACTGACTGTCCTTGCTGCCCCGGCGGTTGTAGCCCGGCGCCGGGGTCGTGTTGCGGTCGGCGACTTCCTGGCAGGCGACACAGAGGCGTACGCCAGGCACGGCGCGCCGCCGGGCCTCGGGGATGCGGGCCTCACAGTCCTCGCAGTGGGTCAGGCTTACCCCGCGGGGCAGGGCGCTACGTGCGCGCGCCACCGCGTCCTGTACCGTGCTGTCGATCTGATCCTGGACGGCGTCCTCGTCAGCCCAGCCCTTGGCCATGGCCACCTCCCGGGGACAGCGGGGCGCTCCACCCCGCCGTCGGCCTGATTACTGCGTGTCCTTAAGCGTAGCCATGTCGATGACGAAGCGGTACTTCACCTCGCCGCGCTTCACCCGCTCGTAGGCCTCGTTGATGTTGCGGATGTCGAGCATCTCGATGTCACAGGCGATGTCGTGCGTGGCGCAGAAGTCGAGCACCTCCTGGGTCTCCGGCATGCCGCCGATGAGCGAGCCGGCGAGCACACGGCGGCCGAACAGCAGATTGCCGGCATGCACTGGCGGCTCCACCGGCTCCACCAGGCCCACCAGGATATGGGTGCCGTCGTAGCGCAGCAGCTCCAGGTAGGGGTTGAGATCGTGCTGCACCGGCACCGTGTCGAGCATGTAGTCGAAGCTGCCGGCGGCCGCCCGCATCTGCGCCGCGTCGGTGGACACGATCACGTGATGGGCGCCCTGGCGCTGGGCTTCGCCGACCTTGCTCTCGGAGCGGGTGAACACCGTCACCTCGGCGCCCAGCGCGCGGGCGAACTTGATCCCCATGTGGCCGAGGCCGCCCATGCCGATCACGCCCACCTTGTGGCCCGGCTTGACCCCGTAGTGGCGCAGTGGCGAGTAGGTGGTGATGCCGGCGCAGAGCAGCGGCGCCGCGGCGGCCGGATCCAGCGTCTCCGGCACGCGCACGACGAAGTGCTCGTTGACCATGATGCTGTCCGAGTAGCCCCCGTAGGTGATGCCGCCGTCCCGCCGGTCCTGGCCGTTGTAGGTGAGCACCGGGCCCTCCAGGCAGTACTGCTCGAGGCCGCGGCTGCAGGGCTCGCACTCCCGGCAGGAATCCACCATGCAGCCCACTCCCACGGTGTCGCCGGGGCGGAAGCCGGTGACCTCGCTGCCCACGGCCGTGACGCGGCCGATGATCTCGTGTCCCGGCACCACCGGGTACTGGGTCATGCCCCAGTCGTCCTGCACGAAGTGGATGTCCGTGTGGCAGACGCCGCAGTAGTCGATGGCGATGGCGACATCGTCCGGGCGCAGCTCCCGGCGCTCGAAGCGGAACGGCGCCAGGCCGGACTGCGGGGAATGCGCGGCGTAGCCGTTGGCTTGCGGCATATCGGGAATCTCCTGATGGTGAATGAGGATGGGCGGAGCGCTTGGCCCCGCCAGCACCCGACCGGCAGGGCCCCGGTCAGGTTCCGCGGCCGCTGGACGCGGGCGTGCCCTGCAGCCGTGAGTGCAGATCGAGGGCGTTGGTCAGGCCGGCGTCCGTGGCGGTGTTGTTGAACACGCACCAGGTCTCGATCTCGCCGGACTGCGCCTGAAGCCGTGCTGCGAGGCGGGCCAGATCCGCCTCGCCGTAGGCCGAGTAAAAGCGTCGGGGCCGGCCGTGCAGGCGGAAATACACCAGGCCCGGCCAGCCGCCGGGCTCGTCGGCGCCTTCGGTTACCGGCGGGTCGGCGGCTACCCGGGCGACCCGATGTTGCGCCAGGAGCTGGTCGGCGGCGCCATCGAACCAGCTGGCGTGGCGCGGCTCGCAGGCCACGGGCCCGGCGTGCCGCTCACGAAGCGCAGCCAGAAACCCGTCCACCGCTGCCGCCTCGAAGCGCAACGAAGGCGGCAGCTGCAGCAGCAACGGGCCGAGCCGCTTGCCGAGGCCGGCGATCGCGGCGAGGAACTCGTCCAGGCCGTCGATACCCCGCAGGCGCTGGTGGTGGGTCAATGCCCGCGGCATCTTCACCGCGAAGCGGAAGCCGGGGCCGGTCTCGCCCGCCCACTTGGCGTACAGCGCGCGGCGCTGCGGGCGATAGAAGCTGGCGTTGATCTCCGTGCCCGGCAGGTGCCGGGCATAGCGCGCCAGGTGCGTCCCTGGCCCCGGCAGCTGCGGCTGCAATGCCGGGGGCAGGCGCCAGCCGGCCGTGGCCACGCGGACGCCTACGGCACCGTTACGTTCTTCAGCGGCCATACCGTGTCAGTCTGGGCCAGGGGTGGGCCCTCTGGCCAATGGTGCTGCCTACGGCGTGCGCGTGGCGGCCTCCAGTGCCCGCAGCCGGCGGACGGCGTCGCGGCGGCTGTCGCCGCACATCCCGGGCTCCGGCCTCAGCGCGTCACACACGGCCGGTCTTCGCGGATCGCCGAACAGGGCGCAGAGGCCGTCCGCGGTCAGCTGGACGCAGGGAACGCCCGCGGGTTTGCCACCGGGCATGCCCGGGATCGGTGAGCTGATCGAGGGCACGACGCAACAGGCGCCGCACCCCGCGCGGCAGCTCATGCCTGCCGGCGTCATGACCGTGCCTCCCGGAGGGCCCCCGCAGGTGCTGCCTCGCGCTCCCGCGCGAGACGCAGCATGGTGACCAGGTTGGTGGCGAGCACCAGCAACTCCGCCAGCGTTCCGCCGATGGAGCCGATCAGG
Source organism: Spiribacter halobius (assembly GCF_020883455.1). Classification (NCBI taxonomy): domain Bacteria; kingdom Pseudomonadati; phylum Pseudomonadota; class Gammaproteobacteria; order Chromatiales; family Ectothiorhodospiraceae; genus Sediminicurvatus; species Sediminicurvatus halobius. The sequence continues at coordinate 1,447,923 of NZ_CP086615.1, forward strand.
ATATTGTTCAGCGTCCAGGCGAGCGCCGCGGCGGCCAGCAGCAGCCGCATGGGGATGCCGCGCAGCAGGAACATGCCGATGGTGCCCAGCACGGCCGCGGTCAGGGGCAGCAGATCCAGCGGGCTCTGCCAGGTGAGGGCAGCCGCAGCGGCGCTTGCCATGAGCAGGGCGGCCATCACGGCCACGCTCCCCTTGTATCGTCGTGCCAGGCAGATGCGCAGCACGATAAGGGCTGTCAGCGCCGCCGCCGTTGTGCTGCCGAAGCACAGGAAGTGCAGCGCGAAGGCGACGTTGGCGGAGATCAGCAGCACCATCAGGCGGTCGTCGCGGCGGCTCGCGAACGCCGCGACGCAGAGCGTCAGGGCCGTGAGGCCGAGCAGCTGCCCGGCGAGCCAGCTGAGCGTCATGGACTCCATTCAGGTCCCGCAGAAGGTCACGTTGACGGCTTCGCCCGGAGCGGGTGGCTCCGCCCAGCGCGGGGTGTCCGGGGTGTCCTCGAAGGGGTGCGTGACCGCCGCCAGCAGACTGTCCAGTGGCGCGAGGTCGCGCTCTTCCTGGGCCGCCCGTATCACCTGCTCAACGTGATGGTTACGCGGGACGACGGCGGGGTTGCTGGCCCGCATGGCCCGTCGGCGTTCCTGTTCGGGGCGATATTCGACCGCCAGGCGCTCGCGGTAGCGCTCGAGCCACGCGTCCAGCCCGGAGGGATCCTCGAACGGCGCCCGCAGGGCGGCATCGCCGTCGCCAGGGCGGGCACCGAGGGCCGAGAGTCGCCGGAACGTGAGGGTGAAGTCGGCGCCGGCGCGGGCCATCTCCCCGAGCAGGGCGTGGGCGAGATCGACATCGCCGTCCCGCTCGGTCTCCAGCCCCAGTTTGGCCCGCAGCATCCGGTGATAGGCCTGCTCGAAGGCCGCGGGATAGCGATCCAGCGCGGCGTTCGCGCGCTCCACGGCTGCCTCTTCGTCACCGGCCAGCAGTGGCAGCAGGCACTCGGCGAACTGCGCGAGATTCCAGTGCCCGATGCGTGGCTGCTGGTTGTAGGCGTAGCGGCCGCCGATGTCCACGGAGCTGAACACGCGATCCGGGTGGAAGTCATCCATGAAGGCGCAGGGGCCGTAGTCCAGGGTCTCGCCGGAGAGGGTGGTGTTGTCGGTGTTCATGACGCCGTGGATGAAGCCCACCCCCATCCAGGCCGCAATCAGCGCGGCCGTGCGCTCGACGACCCGCTCCAGCAGGGCCGCGTAGGGGGCCGGTGCCTCGGTCAGATCCGGATAGTGGCGCCGAATGGCGTAGTCGGCGAGGGCCTGCAGGGCGTCGCCGTCGCCGCGGCGGTAGAAGTACTCGAAGGTGCCGACGCGCAGGTGGCTCGCCGCCACGCGGGTGAGCACCGCCCCCGGCTCGGGCCCCCACTGGCGCAGCACCGTCTCGCCGGTGGTCACCACGGCGAGGGCCCGGGTGGTGGGGATGCCGAGGGCGTGCGTGGCCTCGCTCACGACATACTCCCGGATCACCGGACCCAGCGCCGCGCGGCCGTCGCCCATGCGGGAGAAGGGCGTCGGCCCGGAGCCCTTGAGCTGAATATCCCGCGAGCGGCCGTCGAGACCGCGCAGCTCGCCGAGGAGGATGGCGCGCCCGTCGCCCAGGCTCGGCACCCAGTTGCCGAACTGATGGCCCGCGTAGGCCAGGGCGATGGGCTGGGACCGCGGCGGCAGCGCGTTGCCGGCGAGCAGCGCGACGCCCTCCGGTGCCGAGAGCGCCTCGGCGTCGAGCCCGAGCCCGGCCGCCAGGGGCTGGTTGAGGCGCAGCAGTGACGGCGCCGCGACCGGTGTCGGCGCGAGCCTCGCATAGCACTGTTCCGGCAGTGCGAGGTAGCTGCTCGGCTCGAGCGGGAGCGCGGGCTGTGCGGCGGTCGCGGTGGCCATACCCATCGGATCCTGAAATCGGTCGGAATGTGTGGACAGGCGCCGGCGCAACGAGTTCGGGGCCCGGCGGATGCCGGCGCTTCTGACCGCGTTTGTGGCTCGGGCCGTCTGCAGGCGGTGCCACCGCCGGTGACGGGTGGAGCGAGCACTCCAGCCAACCGGGAACCAACGGATGTGAACTGTGTCACACCAGAGGGTCGCATCGGTCGCGGCCTGGCGCGTGCAGTCAAGTGACCGTCGGGCCGACCGATAGGGATGTCAACGTACGTTTTTCACCTGCAGGCAGACAGGGCCCGCCGAGGTAGCGCATGGCCGTTGAATCCGGTTCCCTCCCGCCGCAGCCGGACCCGCGGGAGCTCATTGCCGAGGCCGTTGAAGCGTCCTATAACGCGGTGGTCATCACCACCGCGGAGCTCACCGCGCCTGGCCCGCGCATCGTCTATGTTAACGCGGCGTTCCAGCGCATGTCCGGCTACGCCCCCGAGGAAGTCATCGGGCGCAGCCCGCGGCTGCTGCAGGGCCCGGCGTCGGACACCGCCGAGCTTATGCGCCTGCGCGCCTGCCTGGAGGCGGGCCATCGCTTCGAGGGCCGGATCGTCAACTACCGGCGCGATGGCAGGCCCTACCACGTCGAGTGGTCGGTGGCGCCGATCCGCGATGCGGCTGGGCGCACCACCCATTTCATCTCGCTGCAGCGCGATGTCACCCGGCGGGTGGCGGCCGAGACCGAACGCGGGCTGCTGCTGGCGGCGCTGGACGAGATCCCCGACGAGGTCCTGATTACCGACGTCGAAGGCGTCGTGATCTACGCCAACCGCAGCTACCGTGGGCGCACCGGGCTGGCGCCGGATGCGGTACGCGGCAGTCTGGCGACGCCGCTGGACCCGAACCGCCACGACGGCGTCGAGGCGCTATGGCGTCGCCTGCAGGCCGGGGAGGGCGTGGCGCACATCTTCACCGAGCTGGATGCCCAGGGGCGGCCCCGCCATATCGAGCAGTCCATGGCCCCGGTCCGCGACGAGGCCGGGTGCATCCGGCAGTACGTGCTAACCGGGCGAGACATCACCGACCGCGTCGAGGCGGAGCGCGAGCTGAAGCGCCTCGCCACCACCGACGCCCTTACCGGCCTCAACAACCGGCTGCGTTTCGAGGCCCTGGTGGAGCGTGAGCTCAACCGCATGACGCGCCACGGCGGGCGGTTCTGCCTGGTGCTGTTCGACCTGGACGGTTTCAAGTCGGTCAACGATCGCCACGGCCACGAGGCGGGAGATGCGGTGCTGGTGGAGCTGACGCGCCTCGTGGCCGGGCACGTCCGCGCCGAGGACACCCTTGGCCGCTGGGGCGGCGAGGAATTTACGCTGTTGCTGCCGGCGCTGGGCCTTGAGCAGGCCCGGCAGGCGGCCGATAAGCTACGAGGGCTGGTGGCGGCGCACGCGTTTCCGGGCGTTGATCGGATTACGGCCAGCTTCGGCGTAACCGAGGCGGCGCCGGGGGACACGGTGCGCAGCCTGCTGCGGCGCGCCGATGCCGCGCTCTATCGTGCCAAGGACGCGCACAAGAATCGGGTCGAGGTCGTCGCCGCGGGATCGGAGGCGACACTCAGCAACACGGCGGAGTAGCCGATGGCATGTGAGGGTTGCGAGGTGATACCGCGGCTGGGTGAGACCGCCGCGCGACTCTATCTGGCGCCGAAGCTGGCGCACACGCGTGGCCGCGCCCTGCGGCAGCTGCGGGATGCCGGCTGGGAGGTGACTCGGCTCGAAGGCGGGGTGCTCTACGTCGATGTCCCGGAGGGCGGCATACCGGGGTTGCTGGAGAGCCTCGCCGGCATGCTGACCCGTCCCGAGCTCGGCAACTGCCCGGCCGTGGTGCTGACGGCCGGCGCGCAGTTCGAGGTGCGCCACCTGGGCGGCATGGTCCCGCTGAGCGTGCTGGTGGCGCGGCAGGAGGACGGCTGGCTGGGCGAGCTCCTGGCCGAGGAGCGCCTGGAGATGCACTTCCAGCCGATCCTGCATGCGGATGACGGCGAACGCGTGTTCGCCTACGAGGCCCTCGCCCGGGGCATTGGTGCCGATGGCAGCCTGATCCGCCCGGACCGGCTGTTCGGGGCCGCGCGGGCCACCGAGCTGATGTTTCATCTGGATCGCGCGGCGCGGGTGGCCGCAATCCGCCAGGCGGCCGCCCACGGCATCACCGAGAATGTCTTCATCAACTTCAACCCGACCTCGGTGTACGACCCGGTCTTCTGCCTGAAGACGACCTTCGACGAGGTCAATCGGCTGAACACGGATCCCGGTCGCTACGTGTTCGAGGTGGTGGAGACCGATGAGGTGGAGGATGCCGGCCACCTGGAGGCCATTCTCCGCGAGTACCGGCGGCAGGGTTTTCGCGTCGCGCTGGATGACCTGGGTGCGGGTTACGGCTCTCTCGACCTGCTGCAGAACATCCGGCCGGACTTCGTCAAGCTGGATCGTGCCATGGTCGATGGGGTGGCCGCCGACGGCTACCGCGCCTCCATCACCGGTCGCCTGATCCAGATGGCGAAGGATCTGGAGGTGACGGTGATCGCGGAAGGGGTCGAGCGCGTCGAGGACTGGATCTGGCTGCGGGAGCGCGAGGTGGACCTGGTCCAGGGCTTCCATTTCGCGCGGCCGGCGCGCACGCCCCCACGCCCGGGCGCGGCCGGCTTCGGCGAAAGCCTGGGCGCGCAATCGTCGCGTCGCGGCTGAGCGCCCATGCCCGGCGGCCGACGTCCTCAGCCGCGTTCCGCGGCGGCGCTGCTCCGTCCCGCCTTCGGCTCCAGCAATGCCTTCACATCGTCTGCGTCCAGGGTCTCGCGCTCGAGCACGGCCTCGGCGAGCCCGTCCAGGGCGGCGCGGTGGGTGCGCAGGAGCTCCTCGGTCTCCTGCTCCAGCTCCCGCAGCAGGCTGCGCACCTCGTCGTCGATGAGCTCGGCGAGGCGCTCGCTGTGGTCGCGGGGCTGGGCCATCTCCCGGCCGAGGAAGACGTGCTCGTCACCGATGTTGAGCCCGAGCGGGCCGAGCCGCTCGCTCATGCCCCATTTGGCCACCATGTTGCGGACCAGGCGCGTGGCCTGGCGCAGGTCGTTCTCCGCCCCCGAGCTCACCTCGTCGAAGACCACGCGCTCGGCGGCACGGCCGCCGAGCATGACCTTGATGCGGTCGCGCAGATAGCTCTCGCGGAAGTTGTAGCGCTCCTCGTCGGGGAGCTGCTCGGTGACGCCGAGGGCCTGGCCGTGGGGGATCACGGTCACCTTCTCCAGCGGATCCGTGTGCGGCAGCAGCCAGGCGGCGAGGGCGTGGCCACACTCGTGATAGGCGACGACGCGGCGCTCCTCCTCGTCCAGGCTCACCTCGCGGCGCTCGCCGAGCACAATCCGGTCGCGCGCGGCCTCGAAGCAGTCCGCGTCCACCTTCTCCAGGCCCCGCCGGGCGGCGAGCAGGGCAGCCTCGTTGACCAGGTTGGCGAGGTCCGCGCCGGCGAAGCCTATGGTGCGGGCCGCTATGCGGTCCAGGTCGACGTCGTCGGCCAGGGGAACCTGGCGCGTGTGCACCGCGAGTATCTGCCGGCGCGCGTCGCGGTGCGGGCGATCCAGCACCACCTTGCGATCGAAGCGGCCGGGGCGCAGCAGCGCCGGATCGAGGACGTCCGGGCGGTTGGTGGCGGCAAGGACGATGACGTCCTCATGGCCCTCGAAGCCGTCCATCTCGGTGAGGATCTGGTTGAGCGTCTGCTCGCGCTCGTCGTGCCCACCGCCGAGACCCGTGCCACGGGAGCGGCCGATGGCGTCCAGCTCGTCGATGAAGATCAGTGCCGGCGCCTCCTTGCGGGCATTCTGGAACAGGTCGCGCACACGGGAGGCGCCGACGCCGACAAACATCTCGATGAACTCCGAGCCGCTGATGCTGAAGAACGTGACACCCGCCTCGCCGGCGACGGCGCGGGCGATCAGTGTCTTGCCGGTGCCGGGTGGCCCGACCATGAGCACGCCGCGGGGGATCTTGGCGCCGAGGGCGCGGAAGCGACCCGGGTCGCGCAGGAACTCGACGATCTCCATGAGATCGCGCTTGGCGTTCTCCACGCCGGCGACCTGATCCATGGTCACGGAGGGCGTCTTCTCGCGAAAGCGTCTTGCCCGTGAGCGGCCGAAGCCGAACAGCCCCCCGGGCCCCCCCTGGGCCATCATCCGTCGCTGGGCGTAGAACCAGAGCCAGAAGAACACGGCCAGCAGCAGGATCCAGGGCACGACGCCGAGCAGTAGCTGCTGCCACCAGGGTCCCTCGGTGGGTTCGGCGCGCACCGTCACCTGATGCGCCTCGAGCAGCCGGAGCAGGGTGCGGTCCTCCTGCGCGGGCACGATGGTGTAGAAGCGGGGCGTGGCCTCGGCTCCGCCGCGGCGCTCCGCCGCGGCGTCGGTGAACTCCCCGCGCAGCCGGTTGCCGCGCAGCGTGACCTCCCGCACCTCGCCGTCGACCACGGCGGCGCGGAACTCGGAGTAGGGGATCTCCCGCACGCCCGGTGCCTGCTCCCCCTGCGTCCAGGTGGACAGCACCAGGATCAGGACGCTGAGCCAGATGAAGGTGTACCAGGGCGAGATCTGCGGTGGCTGCGGAGCGCCACTGCTACCGTTACCCTCCGGGCGCCTGCGTTCCGGCTGTTGCTCGCTCACCTGCCCTACCTGCCCGCCCGCCGGGGAGTCTTGTGACCGTCCGTGACCAGTATCGGGGCGCCTGCCGCGGGTTCAAGTCACCACCGGGGCGGATCGCGCCGGCAGCGCAACCGGGCCGCGGCCGGAGCCCGCCCGCAATCGCCTCGCGTGGGGATGGTGGGCTACCCTGCGCGCCATGGATCGCAACACCCTCGACGAGGCGCTCGCCCGCGGCAAGGCCGAGCGCCGCCGCTTCGAGTCTCTGGAGTACGTGCGCTTCAGCGACGGCTTCGCCGGTATCGCCAGGGGCACGGTACAGCTGCCGGATGGCCGGCTGCTGCCGGGCTATCCGTCCATCGGCCGCATCCAGTCCCTGGCCCGCGGCCTGCGTCGCCAGTATGCCGGGCCGTTCTGGGCCGAAGAGAAGATCGACGGCTTCAACGTCCGCCTTGTCCAGCATGACGGCGCGCTCTACGCCTTCAGCCGTGGCGGCTTCGTCTGCCCGTTCAGCACCGACCGGCTGCCGGACCTGCTTGACCCCACGGTGTTCGAGAGCGAGCCGGCGCTGATCCTCTGCGCCGAGATCGCCGGCCCGGAAAACCCCTATCTGGAAGGGTCGCCACCCCAGGTGCGGGAGGACGTGGCGCTGTTCGTCTTCGACATCATCCGGGGTGCCGACGGTGCTTTCCTGGAGCCACCCGCGAAGTCGGCACTGGCGGCGCGGTACGGGCTGCCCATGGCGCGCAGCTTCGGGCGCTTTACCGCCGACGATCAGCAGGCCCTCGGCAGCATCCTAAGGCAGCTGGATGCCGAGGGCAGCGAGGGCCTGGTGTTCAAGGGCGAAGGCGGCGGGGGGCGTACCAAGTACGTCACCGGGCGCTCCAACATTGCGGATATCTCGCTCTGCAGCGAGCAGCTTCTGGATCTGCCGCCGGAGTACTTCACCAACCGCCTGCTGCGGCTCGCGCTGTTCACGGACGAGCTTGGGAGCGCGGACGCGCCGGCGCTGGAGCGGGAGCTCGGGCGGGCTTTCCTGCAGGGGCTGGAGCGCGCGGTCGCCCGCAGTCGGGAAGTGGGCCGGGTGGGCCATCGCTTCCGCTGCCGGTTCCGCCAGCGACGCAACGCCGAGCATTTCATCGCCCATCTCGAGGCCACGGCGGGGCGTCGGGTGCACATCGCCGAGGGCTCGCCGCACCGCGAGGGCGACTACTGGATTCTGGAGTTCGAGCGCATCCTGCAGCGCATGACCGGGACGCTCGCCAACGTGCTGGCGGGTCAGGCGCAGTTCGACTGAGGAGGGGGGAGCATGAATCTGGCAACGCTGCTGCAGGCACGGGCGGCCGAAGGGCGGCCGGTACGCGTCGGGCTGATCGGTGCCGGCAAGTTCGGCGCGATGTTCCTGGCCCAGGCGGGGCGCACGGCGGGGCTGCATGTCGCCGGCATCGCCGATCTGGATCTCGCCCGCGTGCGGGACACCCTTGGCCGCATCGGCTGGCCGCCGGAGCGCAGCGAGCCGGCGTCCCTGGAACAGGCGATCGCCGGCGGTGGCACCTGGCTCACGGAGGACGCCTCCGCCCTCACCGACGACCAGCGGCTTGACGTGCTGGTGGAGGCTACCGGCCATCCTGCGGCGGGGATCCGGCACGCCCGCGCCGCCTTCGCGGCGGGGACGCACGTGGTGATGGTGAACGTGGAGGCGGACGCCCTCGCCGGGCCGGCGCTGGCGCAGGAGGCGGCAGGCGCCGGTGTCGTGTATTCCCTCGCCTATGGCGATCAGCCCGCGCTCATCTGCGAGCTGGTGGACTGGGCGCGGAGCATCGGCTTCGAGCCGGTGGCCGCCGGCAAGGGCACCAAGTACCTGCCGGCCTTCCATGCCTCTACCCCCGACACAGTCTGGGAGCACTACGGCCTGACACCCGAGGAGGCGCGCGCCGGCGGCATGAACGCGCAGATGTTCAACTCCTTCCTGGACGGGACCAAGTCCGGCATCGAGATGGCGGCGGTGGCCAACGCCACGGGGCTGCTGCCACCGACTCAGGGCCTGGCGTTCCCGCCCTGCGGCGTCGACGACCTGCCGCACGTCCTGCGCCCGCGCTCGGCGGGCGGCCAGCTGGAGGCCGAGGGGCAGGTGGAGGTGGTTTCAAGCCTCGAGCGCGACGGGCGAACGGTCTTCCGCGATCTGCGCTGGGGCGTTTACGTGGTCTTCGCGGCGCCGGACGACTACGTCCGCCGCTGCTTTCGCGAATACGGCCTGCATACCGATGCCAGTGGCCGCTATGCCGCCATGTACAAGCCCTATCATCTGATCGGCCTCGAGCTCGGCGTCTCCGTGGCAAGCGCCGCCCTGCGCGGCGAGCCCACCGGCTGCAGCCGCCGGTGGCGGGCCGACGTGGTCGCCACCGCGAAACGCAACCTCGCCGCCGGCGAGACGCTGGACGGCGAGGGCGGCTATACGGTCTGGGGCCGGCTGCTGCCGGCGAGCGCCTCCCGGCAGTCCGGTGGCCTGCCCATCGGGCTCGCCCATGGGCTGCGTCTGTGCCGCCCGGTGCCGGCTGGCCGGAGCCTCGTCTGGGACGATGTCGAGGACACCGGCGACGACGACGCCCGTCGCTACCGGCGGGAGATGGAGGCAGCGTTCTCTTAGGAGTCTGCGCCGTCCGCGGGGCGTTACTCCCTGGCGAGGTTCTCCATCACCCGGCGCAGGTAGTCGGCGGTGAGCAGCTTGATGCCCATGCGGTTGCCGAGCTTGCGCATGCCCTCGTCGGCGCTCACCAGCTCGGCGTCCAGCTCCAGGGCGAGCAGCACGGCGTCCACGTCCTCGCGGGAATCCACCAGCCCCTTGCGCATGGCCTCGCGGAAGCGCTCCCGCAGCTGGGTGATCAGCGCCGGCGGCATGCCGCTCGCGGCGCCCGCGCGCTTGGTGTGCTCCTCGGCGATGCGCAGGCCACGGTCGATCCGCCCGCGGACCTCGTCGATGAACTCGTAGAGGACGTCGCTCGGGATGGTGAGCGAGAACCGCCGGGGCGAGCGGATCCAGACCACCGTCTCGAAATCCGCCGCCAGCTCCGCGAGGTCCCGCATGCCACGAAACTCCTCGTACACCGAGAGCGGCATGTAGAACTCCGCGGGGCAGCGGCGGGCAAGCTCCAGGAAGGTGGTGAGCCCCTGCGCCGAGTCCTCGCCGAACTGGGCGGCCACGTGCGGGTTGGTGAAAACGCTGGTATCGAGGACGAAGCGGCGCATGGGCTCTCCCGGTTGCCCCTGGCGGGCGGGCTTCGCCCGTTGGCTGGCTCCGATGCTCGGCCGCGGCGGCGTGCGGCGTCAACCGCAACGCCGCGGTGCACCATGGAGCATGGTCCTCATGGTGCCACGGCATGCGCTACAGTAGGACCAGTGGCGGTTGCGCCGGCGGCGCGGCAGCATGCCTGAGCCGGGCCCCGGCCCTGGCCGTCACCGGGGCGGGTGCGAGGTCCGCCCCCCATAAGGACACGCCAATTCGAACGAGGAGAAGGACCGTGAGACTGACTCCCATTATGACCTGCGCAGCAGCGGCCGGCCTTGCACTCGGCTCCGCCACGGCGTTCGCCCAGCAGGAGGACTGGCCGGACAGCTTCACCGTGGGGACCGCGAGCCAGGGCGGCACCTACTTCACCTACGGGTCGGGCTGGGCCAATCTGGTGGCCAACGAGCTCGGCATCTCGGGCGGCGGCGAGGTCACCGGCGGCCCGAACCAGAATCTGGCGCTGGTGCACAACGGCGACCTGGCCTTCGGCATGACCACCATGGGCCCTGCCGCCGAGGCGCTCGCCGGCGACAGCCCGATCGCCCCCGGCGTGCCGCTGGACAACGCCTGCGCCATGTTCCCGATGTATCAGACGCCGTTCTCCATCACCGTGCTCGAGGGCTCGGGTATCGAGAGCATCTCCGACATTCCCGAGGGTGCAGCCATCGGCTTCGGCCCCTCCGGTTCCACCTCTGACACCTACTTCCCGCGCATGCTGGAGACCCTCGGCGTGGAGTTCGATCGGCGTACCGGCAGCTGGAGCGACCTTGCCGGGCAGCTCCAGGACGGGCTGATTGACGTCATTGCCTTTGCGGCCGGTATTCCGGTGCCGGCGGTGAGCCAGCTCGAGGTGCAGACGGATATCCGCATCATCGAGTTCACCGAGGAGGAGCAGGCGCAGGTCATGGAGGAGTTCCCGGTGGCGGCCTTCGAGATCCCGGCCGACACCTACCAGAGCCTGGATGGGCCGGCCCGGGCGGTGTCCATGTGGAACTTCGCCATCGCCCGCTGCGATCTGCCGGAGAGCTTCGTCTACGCGGCGACCAAGGCGGTGATGGAGAACCATGACCGGATGATGGAGATCCATCGTGCGTCCCGTAGCACCGTGCCCGAGAACTACGACAAGAACACCGTGATGCCCTGGCATCCCGGCGCGGCCCGCTGGTTCATCGAGAACGGCTACGAGATCCCCGAGGACCTGATCAAGTAGCAGGCGGCGCCGTTCGCGGTGCAGAATGCGCCGCCGCGCCGTCGAGCGCGGCGGCGTTCCTGGCTCCGGGGAGCGGTCGCGGACCGGAACCGGATTCCGTGCTGGACGGGGTAGCGAGGCCATGACCGACAAGACGCGCGACGACGACAGCAGCAACAACGACGAACCACCGGAGAGCGGCCTGGTCCACGGCGTCGACGAAGAGGTCATCGAGGGCAACCGGCGGCTGTTCCACGGCTGGATGTGGCTGCTGATGGCGCTGCTGGCCGGCGGCTACTCCGCCTTTCACCTGTTCTCGCTCAACGTCTATCCGCTGGAGACCTGGAGCTTCCGGATCATCCATATCGCCGGCGCGCTGACGCTCGGTTTCGTCATGTACTCGGCGACCAGCTTCAGCGAGGACGGCCCGGTGGAGCGGCGCTGGCTCAACTACCTGGGCGGCGTGCTGCTGCTGCCGGCGGCCTATGCGCTGGTGCAGACGGGGTTCATGTGGCAGGCCTTCGCCGAGGGGGCGCGGCGCATCGAGCCGGCGGTGGAGACCTGGCACTACGGCGTGCCGCTGATGGTCGCCACCGGCGGCGCCATCGTCCTCTCCTGGCTGGCGCGGGAGCGCCGCGGGCGGGTCACCCTGCCGGACATCACCCTGATCGTCTGCGCCATCGCCGTGGCCACCTATCTGCTGATCGTGCTCAACACCCAGCTGCGCATGAGCACGGGGACGTCGTTCGCGCCCGTTGGCCTGTCCTGGGCCGCCATCGCCGGCTCCGCACTGATCCTCGAGCTCACCCGCCGGGTGACGGGGATGGCGCTGGTGACCATCGCGCTGATCTTCTTCGCCTACGTATTCGTCGGCCCGTATCTGCCCGGGTTCCTGGGCTATCCGGGGCTGGGGCTGGTGCGCTTCTTCAGCCAGGTCTACACCGACGCCGGCATCCTCGGGCCGACCACGGCGGTCTCCTCCACCTACATCATCCTGTTCATCATCTTCGCGGCCTTTCTGCAGGCCTCGCGGGTGGGGGAGTACTTCGTCAACTTCGCCTTCGCCACCGCCGGACGCGCCCGCGGCGGGCCGGCCAAGGTCGCCATCTTCGCCTCGGGCCTGATGGGCATGATCAACGGGACCAGCGCCGGCAACGTGGTCTCCACCGGCTCGCTGACCATCCCGCTGATGAAGAAGGTGGGCTACTCGAAGCAGTCCTCCGGGGCGATCGAGGCGGCGGCCTCCACCGGCGGCCAGATCATGCCGCCGATCATGGGTGCCGGCGCCTTCATCATGGCCGAGATCACCGGCATCCCGTACACGGATATCGCCGTGGCGGCGATCATCCCGGCAATACTGTACTTCGCCGCGGTCTACTTCATGGTGGACTTCGAGGCCGGGCAGCTCGGCATGCGCGGCATGCGCGAGGACGAGCTGCCCTCGCTCGTGCGCATGGTGCGCCAGGTCTACCTGTTCATCCCGATCATCATCCTGATCGCGGCTCTGTTCATGGGCTACTCGGTGATCCGCGCCGGGACGCTGGCCATCGCCGCCTCGGTGGTGGTCAGCTGGCTGTCGGCGCACCGTATGGGCCCGCTCGCCATCGGGCGGGCGTTGCGGCTCGGCGGCGAGATGTCCATCCAGATCATCGCCGTCTGCGCGGCTGCGGGCATCATCGTGGGCGTCATCTCGCTCACCGGCGTCGGCGCCCGGTTCTCTTCGCTGCTGCTGGAGCTCGCAGGCGTCAGCCAGCTGCTCGCGCTGATCTTTGCCATGGCCATCTCCATCATGCTCGGCATGGGCATGCCCACGACGGCCGCCTATGCCGTCGCGGCGTCGGTGGTGGCCCCAGGCCTGGTCAGGCTCGGCATCGACCCGCTCACGGCGCACTTCTTCGTCTTCTACTTTGCGGTGGTCTCGGCCATCACCCCGCCGGTGGCGCTGGCCTCGTATGCGGCGGCCGGCATCTCCGGGGCCAACGCCATGGAGACGTCGGTGGCCTCGTTCCGAATTGGCATCGCGGCCTTCGTGGTCCCGTTCATGTTCTTCTACTCGAGCGCGCTGCTGATGGATGCACCCTGGCTGCGGGTGGCCCAGGCGGGGGTGACCGCCGTCGTCGGCGTGTACCTCCTTGCCGCCGCCGTGCAGGGCTGGTTCTGGGGGCGCAACGCGCGGTGGTTCACGCGACTGGTCCTGCTTGCCGCCGCGCTCGCGATGATCAAGGGTGGGCTGGCCACGGACGCCCTGGGCGTGCTGCTGATTGCCGCCGCCTTCGTGCTGCAGCGGATGCTGCCCGGCGCGCCGCGGCCGGCTCCGGCGCCTTGAGCCGATGGACTTGGCCGGCGCCTCGATCCGCGGTGCTGCAGGCGGATCTGCGGCGGTGCCGGGTGCGCGTTGTGGCGGGAGCGCCCGGGACACGCCGTAGATACGTCCCTGTAGGCCCATAGGCGAGATCCCTCTCGCCTACGGGCCCCGGCGCTCCCGCCACAACGCGCACTTCCAGCCTGGGTGCCAGCTGCCGCGATCGACGGGGCTGCCCCGGAACGAGCAGGGCACGGCCGGGATTCGCTGATCACGCCGCGGTGCGTGGCCTCTTATTCGGCATTACAGCCGATAGATCACCCGCACTGCACCCCAGTGCCGGCCATTGACGGTGATCGGAGCCGAGGCGTCGCGGAACAGCTGGAAGTTGCCGCCGCCCATGTCGCGACGGTAGACCTGCAGCAGAAAGGGTCGGCGATTGCTCGCCGCGGCCTTGCCCACCCGGTCGTCGAAGATGCGGCGGTTGCGGCAGTTGGCGGCGTTCCACACCGGATCGTCCGGGCGCTGCGGCTGGGAGACGGGCAGGGCATGGGTGGCGATATAGCCGCGGTCGTCGGTGGTGCAGCAGGCGCTGATCCGGCTGTCGCTCTCCCGCACCGGCTCCTGCAGGGCCGGCAGAACCTCGTCCGTGAAGCGGGTGTAGCGGCTGAGATACTGCTGCGGGTCCGTCCCCCGAATCGGCTGGTAATCGCGGTCGAACAGATCCTCGACGCTGATACGACCGCCGGCGACCGCCTTCTCGAACGTGCGCGAGACCGCCGCGGCGGTCTCCTGCGCCTTGCGCACGAAGGGCGAATCCTCGGTGTCACTGTCGCTTTCGAGGGTGATGTTCACCAGCTCCTCGGTAAAGCCGAGCAGCCGGTTGATGCGCTCGCCGGCGGCGTCGAGGTTGCCGGAGGAGCGTTCCACGTCCTCCGTGAGCCCCGCCAGACCGCTGGCGGTCTCGCCGCAGTAGCGGTCGATGTCCCGCACGGCACCGGCGATGCGCCCCGTCTCACGGTCGACGTCGGCGATGGCGGCCGCCACCGAGGTCATTACGTCCTGAATGGCATGGGTGCCCTCCTGCACGCGATGCGCCTGGGCGGAGCTCTCCTCGCCACGCTGCACCAGCTCACGCACCTGGCTCGCCAGCTCCGCCAGGGTCTCGTCGATCTGGGCCGTGGCCTCACCGGTCTGGCGGGCCAGCTCCTTGACCTCCTCGGCGACCACGGCGAAGCCACGCCCCGCCTCGCCGGCACGGCTCGCCTCGATGGTGGCGTTCAGCGCGAGCAGGTTGGTCTGTTTGGCGATGCCGGAGATCCCCCGGGCCACTCCGGAGACGCGCCCCAGCGCCTCGTCCAGGTAGGCCAGCCGGCCGCCGCTGTCGGTGACGGCGTCGGCTAGCCGCCGGATGTCGTCGATGGACTCGCGGATCCGCGCCTGCGAACGGTCGACCTCGCCGGCGGCGTCGTTGGCGACCTGCTGCGCAGCGGAGGCCGCCTGATCCACGGTCTTGTTGACCTCTGCCATCTGCGCGGCCATGCCGCTCAGATGGGCGAACTGCTCCGCCTCCCGGCTAACGTGGGCACTGACGTCGTCCACGTGCCCGGCGACGTCCACCAGCTCCAGACCAAGCTGCCCGGTGCGCTCGGCGATCCGCTCGATCACGCGGGCATCGCCCGGCGCCCGGAACTCCCGGTCGGGTTGGGTGCCGCTTGTCTCCTCGCGATGCCAGCGCAGCCAACGCACGTCTCGACTCCCTCCGCGCAGGCCGGTCTCGTGACCGGGACACCCGTTGTCCTCCCAGGGGATAACGGCGCTGTCGCCACGTCCTTGAGCGCTCCGGACGGACGGGGATCGCGCCCGGCGCGGCATCTATGAAACACTGTGATGAAAATCACAGAAGCGGCTGACGGCCCGCAGGGTGACGGACGAAGAAGGCCCATGACATCGGCGGATGGCGGCGAGGACATCAGACGCGACCTGGCGGCCCTGGTTACGGCCTGGGAGGCGATGCGGGACGGCGCCGATGCGGCGCACTTCGAGGCAATGCGTCGCCACTGCGCCGGCGTGGCTGCCGCCGCCGAAGCGAGCGGGCACCGGCGGCTGGCGGAGCTGGCGGGGGTGGCGGAGATCATGCTGACGCCGCTGGCCCGGGCGGAGGAGCCCGCGGATCCGCTGCTGCTGCGAACCCTGGACGACTATGTCGAGGCACTGCGCCGGCTCGATCCGGGAGCGCCCCCCGAAAGCCCGGCCATGCCCTGCCGGCGGGCGCGCCTGATCACCGGGGACGACACCGCCGTCGCACGGCTGCGGCCGTTGCTGCGGGATCTCGCCTGGGGGCTGGAGGTCCTGCCGGACGCCACCGGCGCCGCGGATCCCGGACCGGCGGAGCTGATCGTGCTCGATCTGGACGGGAGCGCCGAGCCGGACAGGTTGCTATCCGGGCTAACGACGGCGCTGGGGCCCGCTTCAGCGGGGCCCCAGCCGCCAGTGGTGGCACTGGCCGCCCGCGGCTCGGCGGCGTTGCGCCTCACTGCCGCCCGCGCCGGAGCGGCCGGCTTCTGGCTCAAGGGCATGAGCCGGGATCTGCTCGCTGCCGAGCTGGACCGTCTGGCGCTTGCGGCAGCGGAGTCGGCACGGCCGTTGCGCGTGCTGCTACGGGACGACAGCCGCACCCAGACGGCCTATTACCGCAACGTTCTGCAGCGCGCCGGCCTGACCGTGGAGGCCGCGGACAGTGCCGACGCCGTCTTCGAGGCGCTGCTGCAGCGGCCGCCGGATCTGCTCCTGCTGGACCTGCACATGCCGGACTGTGACGGCGCCGAGCTCACACGGGCCGTGCGCCAGCTGCCCGGGCTGGGCCATCTGCCGGTGGTGTTCCTGTCCATGGAGACCGATGTCCGCAGGCAGCTGGACGCCCTGGCGGCGGGCGGCGACGACTTCCTGGTCAAGCCGGTGTCCGGCGGCCAGCTGTTGCGTACGGTCACCCTCCGCGCCACCCGGGGGCGGACGCTGCGGCAGCAGTCGGGGCGTGACGGTGCCACGGGGGCTCTGGTGGGGGAGGCGCTGCGGGCGCGGATTCGACATGAGCAATGGCGGGCGGAGCGCGATCGGCGACCGCTGCAGCTCGCCCTGCTGCGCCGCTGCGAGGCCGCTGCGGGTCCGGCCGGCACCGAGCTCACCGCGCTGGCCCTGCGCCTGAACGAACGGCTGCGCCGGACCGACGTGCTCGGCCGGCACAGTTCGGATGCCCTCGTGGTGCTGCTGCCCGGGGCCGGCGAGCAGGAGGCGCGGGCACTGCTGTCCCCCCTGCTGCAGGCGGAGGCCGACCACGCCGGCTGGCGCCTCGGGCTCGCCGGGCAGACCCCGGCGCTGGACGCGGAGGGGCTGCTGCTCGCCGCCGAGGCGGCGCTGGCCTAGCCAGCGCTGCGGGCCAGTTCCTGCGGGTCGAAGTCGTCGACGCTGATGACCCGCAGGCGGGCCGCTTCCGCCTCCCGCAGCCGCTCGGCCTCGTCGGCGCCGAGCACGCCGGCGCGCTCGCCCGCGCCGATGGCGTCCTCGTCCCAGGCCACCCGCAACTCGCCGCTGCGCACCGCCTTGCGCAGGCGACGCTCCAGCGGCGCGACCTCGTGGGCCAGGGCATAGGCACGCTCCACGGCGCCGATGGCATCGCCGGCGTCCGTGGGCCGGTAGACGCCGTCGATGAGCCGCTCGCGGGGCTCCCCCGGCTCCATCATGAGGCGGGCGACGCGGGCGGCGAGGCGGTCATCCGGGCCACGGCGCCGCCGGCCGAGGGGCAGCACCAGCCCGCGCAGCAGCCAGGCCAGCGGGCGCACGGGGAAGTTGGCGATGACCTCGTCCAGGCGTTGCTCGATGAGCGCGAGGGACTGCTCGATCCCGTAGCTTACGAAGGCCAGATCCTCCCGTGGCCGGCCGTCGTCCTCGTAGCGCTTGAGCGTGGCCGAGGCCAGGTAGAGGTGGCTCAGCATGTCGCCGAGGCGGGCCGAGATCCGCTCGCGGCGCTTCAGGCCGCCGCCGAGCACGAGCATGCTGGCATCGGCCAGCAGGGCGAAGGCCGCGGCGTAGCGCTCCAGCTGGCGGAAGTAGGGGCGCGTGTCGGCGCTGCCGGCGCCGCGTGCGAGGCGCGCGCCGCTGAGGCCGAGGAGCAGCGCGCGCAGAGCGCAGCCGAGGCTGTGGCCGACGTGGCCGACCAGCAGGCGGTCGAAGCTCGCACGGCCGCGCTCCGGGTCGGGGTCGCCGGTGGCCTCGATCTCCTTCAGCACGAAGGGATGGCAGCGGATGGCCCCCTGGCCGAAGATCATCATGTTGCGGGTAAGGATGTTCGAGCCTTCCACCGTAATGCTGATCGGCGTGGTCTGGTAGCTGCGGCCGAGATAATTGGAGGGACCGAGGCAGATGCCCTTGCCGCCGTGCACGTCCATGGCATCGTTGATGCATTCGCGCTGGCGCTCGGTGAGGTGATACTTGACCACCGCCGAGAGCACGGCGGGTTCCTCCCCCGCATCCAGGGCGGCCGCGGTGACGCGACGCGCGGCCTCGCATACGTAGGCATTGCCGGCGATCCGCGCGAGCGCCTCCTGCACGCCCTCGAACTCGCCAATGGGCACCCGGAACTGCTCCCGGATGCGGGCATAGGCGCCGGTGGTGAGCGCGCACATCTTGGCCGTGGCGACGCTGCCGGCGGGCAGCGAGATGCTGCGGCCGACGGCAAGGCAGTTCATGAGCATGCGCCAGCCCTGGCCGATACGCTCCGCGCCGCCGATGATCTGGGTGAGGGGGATGAACACGTCCCGCCCGCGGTTCGGTCCGTTCATGAAGGCGGCGTTGAGGGGCAGGTGCCGGCGGCCGATCTCCACGCCGGGGAGGTCGGTGGGGATCAGCGCCAGGGTGATGCCGAGGTCGGTGCTCTCGCCCAGCAGATGGTCAGGGTCGTAGGCGCGGAAGGCGAGTCCGAGCAGGGTGGCCACCGGGCCCAGGGTGATGTAGCGCTTCTCCCAGTTCAGGCGCAGCCCCAGCACCTCTTCGCCCTGCCACTCGCCGCGGCAGACCACGCCGGTATCCGGCAGCGAGCCGGCATCCGAGCCGGCCCAGGGGCCGGTGAGCGCGAAGCAGGGGATCTCCTCGCCCCGTGCCAGGCGGGGCAGGTAATAGCGCTGCTGGGCATCGGTGCCGTAGCGCATGAGCAGCTCGGCAGGGCCGAGGGAGTTCGGCACCATCACCGTGGAGCCGAGATCCGCGCTGCGGCTCGCCAGCCTCATGACGACGGCCGAGTGGGCGCTCGCCGAGAAGCCCTTGCCGCCGTGCGCGGCCGGGATGATGAGGCCGAAGAAGCCTTCGCCGCGGATGGTCTCCCAGGCGGCGGGGGGCAGATCCAGACGCTGGTGGCTGACCTCCCACTCATCCACCTGGCCGCACAGGGTCTCGGTGGGGCCGTCCAGGAACGCCTGCTCGGCCTCCGTGAGGCGCGCCGGCGGCTGGCGCAGCAGTCGCCGCCAGTCGGGGTGGCCGCTGAAGAGCTCGCCATCCCACCAGACGGTGCCGGCATCCAGGGCGGCGCGCTCCGTCTCGGAGATCTCCGGCAGCACGCTGCGGAACCAGTCGAACAGACGATCGGTGAGCAGGCGCCGCCGCAGACTCGGCGTGTTGAGCGGCACCGCCACGGTGAGGAACACCGCCCAGAACGCCACGCCCCAGGCCCAGTGCTGGCCGCCGAGCAGCGTGAGCGCCAGCAGGTAGCCGGCGATGGCCAGCGTATTCAGGCTGAGCCGGGTGCGGGCGAAGGCGAGTGCCCCGAGCAGGGCCAGGAACAGGAGCAGCCAGATCAGGGCGAGCATGAGGCACTCCGTGTCGGGGGAGCGGAACGGCGCGGCGTCACCATTACCACGCCCACGCCCAGGGGTCCATACTCCGGCGTATGTTGCTGATGTGAGACAGCTCGCGTGCGGGTAGGGCCGCTCTGCTAGCATAGCGGCTCCGCCGTTCCGCCCACGCCGAGGACTCAATGCTACTGTCCATCGCGCCCCACCGGCGTGCCCTGAACCTTGCCGGATTCGGGATCTGTGCCGCCCTGCTGGCAGGTGCCTACTATCTCGAGTGGGTGCAGGGCATGGAGCCCTGTCCGCTCTGCATCTTCCAGCGCCTGGTGTTCGCCGCGCTGGCCGTGGTGTTCCTGCTTGGCGCCTGCTTCGGCGGTGGCCGTATCGTGGCCGGCCTGCTGGCGGTGACGGCGTCCGGCGGCGTGGCGCTCGCCCTGCGGCATCTCTGGTTACAGTCCCTGCCGCCGGACCAGGTGCCGGCCTGCGGCCCGGGTCTGGACTACATGCTGGGCGCCTTCCCGTTCTGGGAGACGGTCTCCATGGTGCTCTCCGGCTCCGGGGAGTGCGCCGAGGTGGACCGTGTGCTCGGCCTGAGCATTCCCTGGTGGACGCTGGCGGCCTTCGTCGTCCTGGGTGTCGTCGGGACCCTGTTGAACCTGGCCCGCCGGCGGGGGGCCTGACTCCGGCATGGCCCGACGGCGCGCCGCCAACGGCAAGCGCAAGCCCCGCCGTCGGCAGGGTCGCTGGCATCTGCGCCGCTGGTTGCTCGGCGTGGTGGTCCTCGGCGTCCTGGTATCGGCCGCGCACGTGGCATGGCTGGATCATCGCGTCAGCACGGAGTTCGAGGGCAAGCGCTGGGCGGTACCGGCGCGAGTGTACGCACGGCCGCTGGAGCTGCACGTCGGCCGGCCGCTGGATGCGCAGACCCTGCTCGCCGAGCTGCGCGCCGCCGGCTACCGGCCGGTGGAGCGCCTGCAGGGGCCCGGGCAGTACACCCGCAGCGGCCAGCGCTTCGGCATCCACACCCGGGCCTTCCGCTTCTGGGACGGGCGCGAGCCGGCGCAGCGTCTGGAGCTGCAGCTGGCCGATGGCCACGTCGCAACGCTGCATGACCCCCGCAGCGGCGCCGGCGTGGACCTGGCGCGGCTCGACCCGGCGCCCATCGGCGGGCTCTATCCCGCCCATCGGGAAGACCGCATTCTGGTGCAGCTGGAGGAGGTGCCGCGGCCGCTGGTGGAAGCCCTGCTGGCGGTGGAGGACCGGGGCTTCCCCGACCACTTCGGCATCTCGCCCACCGGCATTGCCCGGGCGCTGGTGGCCAACCTGCAGGCCGGTCGGATCGTCCAGGGCGGCAGCACGCTCACCCAGCAGCTGGTCAAGAACTTCTTCCTGAACGCCGACCGCACCCTCTGGCGCAAGGCCAACGAGGCGGTCATGGCCGTGCTGCTGGAGCTGCGCTACAGCAAGGCGGAGATCCTCGAGGCGTACCTCAACGAGGTCTACCTCGGGCAGGCGCCGAGCCGCGCGATCCATGGCTTCGGCCTCGCCAGCCGGTTCTACTTCGGCGAGCCGCTGGAGCGCCTCGACGTTGCCGAGCAGGCGCTGCTGGTCGGCATGGTCAAGGGCCCGAGCCATTACAACCCGCGGCGGCATCCCGAACGGGCCCGTGCGCGCCGTGACCTCGTGCTGGACCGAATGGTGGCGGTGGGATATCTCAGCCCGGCCGAGGCGCGCGCCGCCCGCGCCGCCCCGCTCGGGGTGATCGAGGAGGGCGGCGGCGCCGGGCGGGACTATCCCGCTTTCCTGGACCTGGTGCGGCGCCACCTGCAGCGGGACTATCGGGCCGAGGATCTGACCTCCGAGGGCCTGCGCATCTTCACCACGCTGGCGCCGGCGACCCAGGAGCAGGCGGAGGCAGCGATTATCCGGCGCACCGCGGAGCTGGGATCCGACGTGCAGGCGGCGGCGGTGGTGGTGGACACCGACGACGGCGAAGTGCGGGCGCTGGTGGGTGGGCGCGAGCCGCGTTTCGAGGGCTTCAACCGCGCGCTGGATGCCAGCCGACCCGTTGGCTCGCTGATCAAGCCCGCGGTCTATCTGGCGGCGCTGGAGCGCAGCGACGCCTATGGCCTCGGCACCCGGCTGGAGGACCGGCCGGTGACCCTGCAGAACGAGAGCGGCCAGGAGTGGCGGCCGCAGAATTACGACGGCGAGTTCCGCGGCGACGTGGCCCTGTGGGAGGCGCTGGCCCACTCCTACAACGTCCCCACCGTGCGGCTGGGGCTGGACGTCGGCCTGCGGGCCACGGTGGACGTCATGCGTCGCCTCGGGCTGCGCGTTCCCGACACCGTCTACCCCTCGCTGCTCCTGGGCGCGGTGGAGCAGACGCCCATCGACATCGCCCGCGCGTACACGACCCTCGCCAGCGGCGGCTATCGCATGCCCCTGCGGTCGGTGCGCGCGGTGACCACCGCCGAGGGCGAGGCGCTGAACCGCTATCCCCTGTCGGTGGAGCGTGCCTTTGCCCCGGAGCCGGTGTTCCTGGTCAACCACGCCCTGCGTCGGGCGGTGACAGAGGGCACGGCGCGGGGCCTCGGCCGTTGGCTGCCGGCGGATGGCAGCATCGCAGGCAAGACCGGCACCACGGACGACAACCGCGACAGCTGGTTCGCCGGCTATCGCGGCGATACCCTCGCGGTGGTCTGGGCCGGGCGCGATGACGGCGGCGACACCGGCCTCACCGGCAGCAGCGGTGCCATGACCGTCTGGGGTGAGATGATGGCGGGCGTTCCGGTGCGGCGCAGCCCGCCGCGGCCGCCCGAGGGCATCGAGGTGGTGTGGATAGACCCGGCCAGCGGCCGGCGGGCAGCGGCCTACTGCGAGGGGGCGGTGCAGCTACCCTACGTCGAGGGCGCGGCGCCCGGGGCCGCGGCCCCCTGCGTCGAGGAGAGCAACGTGGTCGACCGGGCCGCGGGGTGGTTCAGGAGATGGCTCGATTGATGATGCGATACCGGATGCTGCTCGCCGCCCTCCTGCTGGTGCTGCTGGCCGGCTGTGCGCCGCTAGAGCGTATGCCCGACGAGGCACCGGCGGAGCGGCCGACGCCACCGTCGGCGGAGGAGCCGGTGCCGGATGCCGTTGCGGGGCTGCTGTCCGAGGCGGAGGCGGCGAGCGCCGCCGGCGATCAGGAGCGCGCGGCGGCACTGCTGGAGCGCGCCATCGGCATCGCGCCGGACGAGGCGGTGCTCTGGCACAACCTCGCCATTGTGCGCTATCGCCAGGGCGCCTACGGGCAGGCGGAGCAGATGGCGCTGCGCGCGGACGGTCTGGCAGGCGACGACCGCCGCCTGCGCGCCACGAACTGGCGCCTGATCGCCGCCGCGCGCGAGCGCCAGGGTGATGACGCCGGCGCCGGCGAGGCCGAGGCCCGCGCCGCCGGTCTGCAGTCCGGCGAATGACGCTGTCCGCCCGCGTCGCCGCGGCCCTCGCCGAGGATGGCGAGCTTGCCCGCGCCATCCCCGACTACGAGCCGCGGGCGGAGCAGCAGGCGATGGCCGAGGCCGTGGCGGGGGCCATCGAGGCCGGGGAGACGCTGGTGGCCGAGGCCGGAACCGGCACCGGCAAGACCTTCGCCTATCTGGTGCCGGCGCTGCTCGCCGGACGGCGTGTGGTCATCTCCACTGGCACCCGGACCCTGCAGGATCAGCTCTATCACCGGGATCTGCCGCTGGTCACGAATGCCCTCGAGCGGCCGGTCCGGCGCGCTCTGCTCAAGGGCCGCACGAACTATCTCTGCCCCTATCGGACCCAGGTCACCGCGGAGGCGGGGCGGCTCGAATCCCGTGCCCTGGCCGACCGCTTCCAGCGCCTGCGGGAATGGGCGGGGCGCACCCGCAGCGGCGATCTCGCCGAGGCGCCGGACGGCACCCTGGATCCGATGCTTCTGCCCCGGGTGACCTCCACCGCGGACAACTGCCTCGGCCAGGAATGCCCGCTCTACAGCGACTGCTTCCTGATGGAGGCCCGGCGCCGCGCCCAGGAGGCGGATGTGGTGGTGGTCAACCATCACCTGCTGATGGCCGACTGGGCGGTGCGCGAAGGGGGCTATGGCGAGGTGCTGCCGGGGGCGGACGTCTACATCCTGGACGAGGCTCACCAGCTTCCGGAGACCGCGGCGCAGTTCTTCGGGCTGACGATATCCAGCCGGCAGCTTCAGGACCTGGCCCGGGATACGCGGGCGGAACAGCTGCGCGAGGCCGGCGATTCACCGGCCCTCGGCGAGCGCGCCGGCGCCCTGGAGCGGGCTGCTGCGGAGCTGCGCCTGGCGCTCGGGCCGGAGCGCCGGGAGGCCTGGTCCCTGGCGGCGACGGCGGCGGTGATCGGCGCGGCCGAGTCCCTGCTCGGCGCACTGGACGCGCTGGTGGCGGCGCTCGAGCCCCAGGCGCCGCGGGGCAAGGGGCTGGAGGCCTGCCACCGGCGCAGCGGCGAGCTGGCCGCGGGGCTGCGCCGGTTCCTTGGCGAGGCGGAGGAGGGCGAAACCGTGCGCTGGCTGGAGACCCGGGGCCAGGGGTTCAGCCTGCGGCTGACGCCGCTGTCGGTGGCGGGCACGTTCCACGCCCACATGCAGCGCCACCCCGCGGCCTGGGTGTTCACCTCGGCGACACTGTCGGTGGGCGGGCGCTTCGAGCACTTCACCCGCCGCCTCGGCCTGGAGTCCCCGCGCACCCTGCGAGTGGACAGTCCCTTCGACTATCGGCGGAACGCCCTGCTGTACGTCCCGGCCGGCCTGCCTGAGCCCTCGTCCCCGGGCTACCTGCCGCAGTACCTGGAGCAGGTGGCTGCGGTGCTGCGGGCGAGCCGCGGCCGGGCGTTTCTCCTGTTTACGAGCCATCGGGCCCTCGCCATCGCCGCCGACACCCTCGCGGGGCGGGTGGACCATCCCCTGCTGGTGCAGGGCGAGGCCGGCCAGCAGCGGCTGCTGGAGCGCTTTCGCGCGGCCGGGGACGCCGTGCTGCTGGGGACGCAGTCCTTCTGGGAGGGGGTGGACGTGCGCGGCGAGGCGCTGTCCTGCGTGATGATCGACCGCCTGCCCTTCGGCTCTCCGGGAGATCCCGTGACCCGCGCCCGCATCGAGGCGCTGCGGGCGGACCACGGCAACCCGTTCGCCCAGTACCAGCTGCCGGAGGCGGTGATCACCCTGCGCCAGGGGGTTGGCCGGCTGATCCGCGACGCCAGCGACCGCGGCGTGCTGGTCATCGGCGACGGCCGCCTCGTCCAGCGCAGCTACGGCCGCGTCTTCCGCGAAAGCCTCCCGCCCATGCCCCTCACCCGCCGCCTGGAGGACGTGGAGGCCTTCTTCGCCGCGTAACCTCGCCGGGCTGGGGGCAGGGCGCTTCGAGACAACCGCCAAGACGCAAAGAGCGCGAAGGTGATTACATGAATGCCTCGATATAAGCGGCCGAGCTCCGCCTCGCTGCCGCGCGCATTACCCTCAAGCATTTCTTCCTTCGCGTACTTCGCGGCTTTGCGGTTGTTCCCAAAGCAAAAGGCGGCCCGCAGGCCGCCTGCGGAGTGGATGATTTACGGCCGCGTCAGTCCGCGGGCTCCAGCGCGGTGAAGTCGCTGCGCTCGGCCAGGAAGTCCGGGCGCTCCTTGGGGGCGCTGAAGGGGCCCGACGGCCTGTTGCGCACGCTGTTGTAGACGAAGAACACGTTGCTGCGCGGGTCCGGCGACAGGTTCGCGTTGGACGCGTGTAGCGTGTTGCACTCGAACATCAGCAGTGAGCCGGCGGGCCCCTTGGCGGCCTCGATGCCGCCTTCGCGGATCAGGGCCGCGAGACTGTCGCCGTCCGGCACCCCCACCTGCTGGTCCTTCAGCGAGCTGCGATAGTTGTCCTCCGGCGTCTCGCCGACGGTGGGCACGAACCACCGATGCGAGCCCGGCACCAGCATCAGCGGGCCGTTGAACTCGTGATTGTCCGTGAGCACGATCGAGCAGCTGATGGCCCGCATGAAGGGCATGCCATCCTCGGCGTGCCAGGTCTCGAAGTCCGAGTGCCAGTTGAAGCCCTTGCCCTTGAAGCCGGGCTTGTAGTTGATCCGCGACTGGTGGATGTAGGTCGGGCTCGCCAGCAGCTGCTGCACGCGGTCCAGCAGCCGGCGGTCCCGCGCGAGCCTCGCGAGGCGCTCCGAGATGGACGGGCGGTGAATGGCGAACACCGAGCGCACCTCCTCGGAGCCTGGTTCGCGGACCATGCCGTCCCAGTCGCGAAGCGACGGCTCCTGCTCCAGGCGTCGAAGCTCCTCGCGGAATTCGGCCACTTCATCGGCGCCGAAGAATCCGGGAAAGAACAGGAAGCCGTCGCGCTCGAATGCCTCCACTTCGGCTTCGCCGAGCGGGCCATCCCAGCGCCGGTCCTCGTCGGTATGCACCACCGGATCGAGGCGCGGGAACATGCGCAGGGCTTCTTGGGTGCGAGTGGGATAGCGATCGCGAGTGTTCTCCATAGGACAACCTCCTCGCCGATTCCCCGGGATTGGATTGCGGGTGCGGGCAATACCGCCCTGAGCGGTGCCCAATGGGGGCTGCCGCGGCGCCGGCCGGATCGATTACCTGATGAGCTTGAAGGCTACCCTTTCGCGAGCGGGCGTTGCGCCACGCGGGTATCCTGCTGGTCGGGCGCCACGGCGTTGCCCGCGGCTTCCTTGCTTACGATCTATACGAGGCTGAGCCGCCGGCTGTCAAGCCAGCGGCCCGGGTCGGGGCAGGTCAGTCCTCGACGACGAGGTTGTACGCGCCATCGGCGTCGTGGGTCTCACGCCCGGTGACGGGGGGGTTGAAGGCGCAGATCAGGCGCATGTCCTCGGTGCCACCGCGCAGGATGTGACGGTCATGGTTGTCCAGCGCGTACAGCACACCGTCGTGGATCTCGTGCACCTCGCCGGTGGCAAGATCCTCGATGGTGCCGTTGCCGGCCACGCAGTACACCGCTTCCAGGTGGTTCTTGTACCAGAGGCGTAGCTCCGCACCCGCGGGGATGATGGTCTCGTGAAACGAGAAGCCCATGCCGTCCTTCTTCAGCAGCAGGCGGCGGCTGGTCCAGCCCGGGCCCTCGACCTCGCGCTCGGTGCCAATGATGTCCTGAACTCTGACGATCTTCATGTGTGCGCTTTCCTGTGGCTGATGGATCAGTCCGCCCCGTCAGCCTACCCCGGAGCGCGTAGCCCCGGGGTGGCCGTCGCGGCGGGCGACACGGTGGCAAGGATAGGCCCGGAGCGGCTCTGCGTCACGCCGGGCTGGCTACTGCCCGGCTGCTTCAGCGGTGCTCAGGCCAAACTCACCCATGGCCTCGATCAGGGCCTGCTCGATAATCTCAAGGCCCCGCTCGAGGTCCTTTTCCTCGGTGGTCAGCGGTGGCAGGAGCTTGAGCGTCTCGTCGTCGGGGCCGGCCGTCTCGATCACCAGATTGTGGGCGAAGGCGCGCTTGGAGATGGCACCGGCCAGCTCCTTGTGGGCGAATTCCACGGCCTGCATCATCCCGCGACCGCGCACACAGCCCCGGGCCTGTGGATACCGCTCCGTCAGGCCCTCCAGGAAGCGGCGCATGCGCTCGCCCTTCGCCTCGACCTCGCGACTGAAGCGCTGGTCGCTCCAGAACAGCTCCAGTGCCCGCTTCGCGGTGATCATGGCGGGATTGAAGCCGCGGAAGGTGCCGTTGTGCTCGCCCGGCTCCCAGATGTCGAACTCCGGCTTGACCAGCACCAGGGCAAGCGGCAGCCCGTAGCCGGAGATGGACTTGGAGACCGTCACCACGTCGGGATCGAGGTCGTACTCTTCGAAGGAGAAGAACCGGCCGGTGCGGCCGTTGCCGGTCTGGATGTCGTCGATCATGAACAGCATGTCGTGGCGACGGCAGACGTCCTGCAGGCGCTGCAGCCACTCGCCGCTCGCCACGTTGACGCCGCCCTCGGCCTGGATGGTCTCGACGATCACTGCGGCCGGGTGGCCGACGCCGCTGCCCCCGTCGGTCAGCAGCTTGTCGAGATAGTCGATGGTGTCTACGTCGCCACCGAAGTAGCTGTCGTAGGGCATGGAGTCGGTGTGGCTGAGCGGCACGCCGGCGCCGTCACGCTTGAACTGATTGCCGGTGACCGACAGCGCGCCGAGCGTCATGCCGTGGAAGGCGTTGGTGAACGCGATCACCCCGGGGCGGCCCTTCGCCTTGCGGGCGATCTTGAGCGCGCTTTCCACGGCGTTGGTCCCCGTGGGTCCGGGGAACTGGATGCGGTGGTTCATCCCCCGCGGCTCGAGGATGATGTCATTGAACGCCTTCAGGAATTCTGCTCGGGCGACGCTCGCCATGTCGAGGCTGTGGGTGATGTTGTCCGCCTCGAGGTAGTCGATCAGGGCGCGCTTGAGCTCCGGATGGTTGTGGCCATAGTTGAGCACGCTGGCACCGGCGAAGAAGTCGAGGTAGGCGTTGCCGTCGATGTCGTACATCCACGAGCCGCGCGCCTTCTCGAACACGGTCGGAAAGCTGCGCACGTAGCTGCGCACCTCGGACTCGTAGCGGTCGATGGTATTGAGGAAGTCCATGGTCGGTACCTCTGTCAGTTCGCGAGTCGGTTCAGGGCGGACGGCCGGTAGGGGCCGATGACGAAGAGCTCCTCGTCCTCGTGGCCGCTGTCGGGGAAGTCGTCCGACCGGAAACAGGGTTCCACCCGGCACTCGGTATCGAGCTCGCGGGCGATGGCCCGGAACAGTGCCCGAGAGGCTTCATTGGAGGGTGTGACGGTGGTCTCCAGGATGCTCGCGCGGTCTGCCCCGGGCTGGCGCAGGAAAGCCGTCACCAACCGCTTGCCGAGCCCGTGGCCCTGCATCTCCGGGCGGATGCCCACCTGCCAGAGAAAGACCACCTCGGGGCGCTGGGGAGGCCGATAGCCGGTGACGAAGCCCACCACCCGGCCCTCGTGCTCCGCCACCACGCAGGTGTCGGCGAAATCCCGGGCCAGCAGCAGGTAAAGATAGCTGGAGTTCAGATCCAGCGTTCCGGCGGCCTTGACTACCTCCCACATGCCTGCGCCATCGGCGAGGGCGGGGGTGCGGATCTGAATACCGTCATCATGGTGGGGGCGGGACACGGTCACCTCCTGGCAGGGGGGCCGAGCCGGCAGCCGGCCTTTCCGGGAATTTTAGGAGTCTGCGCCGTAGAAATCTTCCGAGCGAGGCGGTCCCACTGCGAGGCGATTTGGCCGCTCGTGCGAGGCGCATAGTGGTGACTATGTAACGAGCGCGAGCGGTCAAAGCGGCCGCAGTGGGGCCGCCGCAGCCGGGAGACGTTCTACGGCGCAGACTCCTGACTGAGCACCTGACGCCCGAGCCGAGCGGCGCGCGAGCCGGGCGGGGTGAGCGTTCAGCGAGGGGAACAGAAAGCGGGGCGTCGGGGGTGCTGATGGCAAGTCGCGTGCCGCGGCGCTGGCCGGGGACGGCTCCCATTAAAATGTCCGGTTATGAGAACATGTCTGCTTAGACTTGGTCAAGCTAACGACGGTCTTCGACGCCGCCGGCATTCGTCAGCCGCCCGGGCGTCGGCTATGCTCGGCGCCGTCCGCGACCACCCGCACTGCCGGCCGGAGCATGCGCCACACGCTATCCCCCTTTTTCGCGCTGTTCGCCTCCTTCGGCCTGCTGCTCACCGGCGGCGGGCTGCTGAGCACCCTTGTCGGCGTGCGCATGTCCCACGAGTGGTTCCCCACCGAGGTCATCGGCCTCGTGACCGCCTGCTATTCCGTCGGCTTCGTGCTGGCCACCCGGGTCTGCGGGCGGATCATCGCGCGCGTCGGCCATATCCGCAGCTTCGCCGCATTCGCGGCCCTGGCGGCGATCAGTACGCTGGCCTATCCGGTGGTGATCGAGCCCTGGGTGTGGGCGGGAATGCGCCTGGCCTATGGCTTCAGCCTCGCCGGCCTGTACATGGTGACCGAGAGCTGGCTCAACGATCGCACGCCCCGCGAGCGGCGCGGGACCGTGCTCGGGGTGTACAGCATCGTCACTTACATCGGGCTCGGCGGCGGCCAGTTTCTGCTGTTCACCGGCAGCCCCGCGGGCTTCGAGCTGTTCAGCCTCTCGGCGATGCTGATCGCGGCCGCCGTGGTGCCGGTGACCATCACCCGCATCGCCTCCCCGGAGCTCGTGGAGATCATTCCGGTGCGGCTGCGGGATCTCTACGCCGCCTCGCCGCTGGGGCTGGTGGGCTCGGCCATGGCAGGTGTCGTCAACGGCGGCTTCCTCGGCATGGCGCCGATCTACGCCCGCGGTGTCGGCTTCAGCAACAACGGCGTAGCGACGCTGATGGGGCTGACCATCCTCGGCGGTTTCCTGCTGCAGTGGCCCATCGGGCGCCTTTCCGACCGCTTCAACCGGCGCTACGTGATCGCCGCGGTGTCGCTGGCAGTGGCGGCCTGCAGCGCCGGCATCATTGCCGCCTCCGGCATGAGTGACCGTATCGTCATCGCCCTGGCGGTGCTCTGGGGCGGCCTTGCCTTCACCATCTACCCCATTGCGGTCTCGCTCACCAACGACTTCGTCCGGCCCTCGGAGCTGCTCGGGGCGAGCGCGGGGCTGCTGCTGGTGCATGGCGTGGGCATGATTCTCGGCCCGGTAATCGCCTCCCAGCTCATGGCCGCGATCGGGCCGACGGGGCTCTTTTGGACCATCGGCAGCGCCGGCGTGCTGCTCGGGGCCTACGCACTGCTACGCGAGCGGACCGGCCCGCCGATCCCCGTGAGCGAGGCCTCGAACTACCGCGTGCTGCCGCGGGAAAGCGTCTACAGCGGGCAGTTTGACCCGCGCCACGAGGAGCAGCAGCTGGAATTCGACTTTGGCGAGAACGAGGACGTCGACGCCGCGGCGCAGGAGGCGGAGCCGTGACCGGGGGCGCCGTGCTGCTGGCGCTGGACGCCACCACCGAGGCCTGCTCGGTGGCGCTGCGCGTGGTCGGCCGGGATCACGGCCACTGGCGGCACCTGCCGCGCGGCCACTCCGCCGCCCTGCTGCCCATGCTGGAGGCGCTGCTGGCGGAGGCCGGCGTCACCCGCAGCGCCATCGATGCCATTGCGTTCTGCGCCGGGCCGGGGGCGTTCACCGGCGTGCGTATCGCCACCGGCGTGGCCCAGGGGCTTGGCTTTGCCCTCGGGCGACCGGTCATTCCGCTGTCGACGCTGCAGGTGATCGCTGCCGGCGCGCTGCGGGGTGGCGCCGGGGCCCCGGGGGTGCTGGTGGCGGCGGATGCGCGCATGGGCGAGGTTTACACGGCGGTTTACCGGGCGACGCCGGAGGGACCCGAGGCGGTGGTTGCGGACAGCCTCGCCGCGCCGGAGGCGGTAGCGCCACCGCCCGGGCGCTGGCTCGGAGCGGGCACGGGCTTCGCGGCCCACCCCGAGGCCCTGGCCGAGCGCCTGCGCCCGGGGCTGCTCGCCATCGAACCTCAGCGCCTGCCGGACGCCCGCGATGCGCTCGGGCTGGCCGAAGTGCGTCTCGCCGCCGGCGAGGCGGTGCCGGCGGAGCGCGCCGCGCCGATCTATTTGCGCAACCGGGTAGCCACGCCTCGCCCCTGAGCGGGTCCTTGAAAACGCCGCCGCCGACCACATCTCTGCCAATGAAAGGTCACGAAGATCAGTGGCTTGAAAGAAATTGTCGGAGGTGATGCTTATGGACCTGACGCGTTATACGCCGAGCCGGTCGCTGCGGGACCTGAGCGGGGAGCTGAACCGCCTGCTGGACGCGCCGTGGTTCGACCGCAACCTGGACTTCTCCACGGTGGAGACCAGCCAGTGGGTACCGGCGGTGGACATCCGTGAGGAGCCGGAGCGGTTCCTGGTCGAGGCCGATGTGCCCGGCGTGAAGCCGGAGGACATCGAGGTGACCATGGAGAACGGGGTGCTCAGCATCCGCGGCGAGCGTCACTACGAGAAGGACACGGGCGGCAACGGCGCCCGGCGCGTGGAGCGGGCCCACGGTGTGTTCTACCGGCGCTTCGCGCTGCCGGATACGGCGGACCCGGAGAACGTGAAGGCCCGCGGGGAGAACGGAGTGCTGGTGATCGAGATCGGCAAGCGCGAGGGTGCGCGCTCCCGCCGCATCCCCGTGGAGCAGTGATTCCCCCTGAGCCGATGGCCCGCCAACGCGGGCCCCGGGCGGAGGCAATCCCTCCGCCCTTTTTTGCGGCCTGTTCAGTGATGGCCAGCCCTGGGAGTCAGGGAAGCCCCGCGGCGCCACGGGCAGCTTCGCGGCCGTGCCCGGGCCGGGATGGGGTGGCGGCGAACGGGACACGCTGTGAATACGTCCCTGTAAGCTCGTAGGCGAGGTCCCTCTCGCCTACGGTCCCGTTCGCCGCCACCCCATCCCGGCCTGACCGCCTCACTGGCTTCCGCCGCGGAGTTCGGGGCGAACGGTGTCGTGGCATCAGCATCGATGGCACGGGTACGCTGTTGCGGTGATCGTGCCGGAATCAGCCACAAGCGGGAGCATGCGATGGGGAACATCTTCGAGAAGATCGTCAACGGCGAGATGCCGGCGGACATCGTCCACCAGGACGATCGCGTGACCGCGTTCCGTGATATTCAGCCAAAGGCGCCAACGCATATCCTGATCGTTCCGAACAAGGTGATCCCGACGGTGGACGACATCGACGAGGCGGACGAGTCGCTGATCGGGCACATGTTCATCGTCGCCCGGGACCTGGCGCGTCGGGAGGGCATCGCCGAGGACGGCTATCGGCTGGTGGTCAACTGCCGCGAGCACGGAGGGCAGGAGGTGTATCACCTGCACGTCCATCTCCTGGGCGGCCGGCCGCTCGGCGCCATGCTGCCGGCTTGAGGGCGTCATCGTGACGGAGCCGGATTCGCAGCCGGTTGCGGCAGCAGGCGATGAGACGCTGGTCAGCCCGTTCCCCGGACGTGGCCACGACCACGCCCATTGTGTCGCCGATGCGCTGGCCGTGGCCGATCGCCTGTGTGCCGAGCGCGGCGTGCGGCTGACGCCGCTGCGCCGGCGGGTGCTGGAGATGGTGTGGCAGAGCCACCGCCCGGTGAAGGCCTATGACCTCCTCGACCAGCTCCGCGAGCGCCGGCAGCGCGCGGCGCCCCCCACTGTCTACCGGGCACTGGAGTTCCTCCGCCACGAGGGCCTTGTCCACCGCCTGGAGTCGCTGAACGCCTTTGTCGGCTGTGGCGATCCGCGCCATGCGCATGCCGGCCAGTTCCTCATCTGCCGCCGCTGCGAGGCCGTCGCCGAGCTGAGCGACCCGGAGATTACACGGCTGATCGCCGAGCGCGCACAGGCGCTGGGATTCCACCTGGGCAGCCAGACCATAGAGCTCGATGGCCTGTGCCCCGGCTGCCAGGCGGAGGTCTGCGACCGGCCGGAATGACCCGGCCCACACCGGCATACCCCCGATCGATGCGGGTCGCTGAGGATTCCCGACATGCACACCGAATCGCTCCAGCCCTGGCGCAAGGACCACACCTTCGGCCTGGATCGCATGCGCGGCGGCGAGCGGCGCACCTGGCTCGTGGTGGCGATCACGCTGCTCACGATGGTGGTGGAGATCGCCGCCGGCCTCGCCTTCGGCTCCATGGCACTGCTTGCCGACGGACTGCACATGGGCTCGCACGCCGTCGCCCTCGGCATCGCCGGCTTGGCCTATCTGTTCATGCGCCGTCGCGCCGGCGATGCGCGGTTCAGCTTCGGCACCGGGAAGATGAATGCCCTCGGCGGGTTCACCGGAGCGGTGCTGCTGGCCGGTTTCGCCGCGGTGATGGCCTGGGAGAGCGTGAGCCGGCTGCTGGCGCCGGTGCCCATCCGCTTCGAGCCCGCCATCGCAGTGGCCGTGGTGGGGCTGATGGTGAACGCCCTGTGCTTCGTGGTCCTCGGCGGGCACAGCCATGCCCACGGCCACGAGCACCGGCACGACCACAACCTGCGCTCGGCCACGCTGCACGTGCTCGCCGATGCGCTGGCCTCACTGCTGGCGATCCTTGCGCTGCTCGCCGGGCGCTATCTCGGCGCCGCCTGGCTCGACCCGGTGATGGGCATCGTCGGCTCGCTGCTGGTGGCACGCTGGTCGGTGGGCCTGCTGCGCCAGAGCGGGGCCGTGCTGCTTGACTGCGAGGGGCCGGCGGAGCTGCGCCAGGATGTGCGAACCAGCATCGAGTCGATTGCCGACAGCCGCATAAGCGACCTGCATGTCTGGAGCATCGGCCCCGAGCTGTATGCCGCCGAGATCTCGGTGGTCACCCATCATCCGCACAGCGCCGAGGTCTACCGGCGGCGCCTGGCGCATCGCCCGGAGCTGGTGCACGTGACCGTCGAGGTTCAGCATTGCCCGGGCTGACGCGAGGCTCCCCACCTGCACCGGTGGCCGCTGCCGCGCGTGCGTGCCGCTGTACCCGATGGCGGAATGTTATGTAATACTGTTACATTCCAGTCCGTGTCCTCTGGGGAGATGCCCTATGCTTAGCAAAGCCATCCTGCGCGCCGTGGCGTGCCTGCCGCTGCTGGCGCTCCTGCTGCCGGTTGCCGCCACCGCGCAGCCGCTGGAGGTTGCGGTGAGCGTGCTGCCGCAGAAGCATTTCGTCGAGCGCATCGGCGGCGAGCGCGTCCGGGTCACCGCCATGGTGCAGCCGGGCCAGAGCCCGCACACCTATGAACCGTCGCCGCGGCAGGTGGCCACCATCGCCGATGCCGACGTGTACTTCAGCATGGGGGTCGGCTTCGAGACCGCCTGGCTGCCTCGATTGCGGGAGACGAGCCCGGAGATGCGCATCGTCGATCTGCGCAAGGGCATTGCCATGCGCGCCATCGAGGGGCATGGCCATGGCGGTGAGGAGGAGCACGACCACGCGTCCGGCGGGGCGCATGGGCACCGTGGGGAGGCCGACCACACCCAGGAGCCGCACGAGGAGA
Source organism: Spiribacter halobius (assembly GCF_020883455.1). Lineage (NCBI taxonomy): Bacteria > Pseudomonadati > Pseudomonadota > Gammaproteobacteria > Chromatiales > Ectothiorhodospiraceae > Sediminicurvatus > Sediminicurvatus halobius. The sequence continues at coordinate 1,482,092 of NZ_CP086615.1, forward strand.
CCGGCCACGGGCATGAGCATGCCGGCGAGCACGGGGATGCGCACGCCCCCGAGGAACCCGACCCCCACGTCTGGACGGATCCGCGCAACGTGATCACGATGGCGGCCACCATCCGGGATACCCTGAGCGAGCTCGACCCGGACGGCGCCGGGGTCTACAGGCAGCGCTTCGAGGCCTATCGCGACCGTCTGCGGGAGCTCGATGCGGAGCTCGAGTCCATGCTTGCCGACATCCGCCAGCGCCGGTTCATGGTCTACCACCCGTCCTGGGGCTACTTCGCTGATCGCTACGGCCTCGAGCAGCTGCCCATCGAGCTGGAGGGCAAGGAGCCGGGGCCGGCGAGCCTCGCCCGCGTGGTGAACCAGGCACGCGAGGCCGGCGTGCGGGTGATCTTCGTCCAGCCCCAGTTCAGCGAGCGCAGCGCGCGCCGCGTGGCAGAGGCCATCGACGGCGAGGTGGTCGCCGTGGATCCGCTGGCGGAGGACTACGCCGCGAATCTGCGCCGGGTGGCACGCGCCTTTCGCGCGGCCATGCAATGACCGCTGAGGCCGTCATCGACGTCCAGGGTGCCACCGCCGGGTTCGGTGGCCCGCCGGTCATCGAGGACGTGGACTTCCGCGTCGAGGCCGGCGAGTTCGTGGGAATCGTGGGGCCGAACGGCGGCGGCAAGACCACGCTGCTGCGCGTCATCCTTGGGCTGATGCCGCTGCGCGCCGGGCGGGTGCGGCTGTTCGGCGAGCCGCCGGGACGGGGCCGGCGCCGGGTGGGCTACGTCCCGCAGTATCCGCGCTTCAGTCGGGACTTCCCGGTCTCCGTGCGCCAGCTGGTGCTTACCGGGCGCCTCGGCGCTACGCGTGGATTGCTGCGCTACACCGGCGAGGACCACGCCATCGCCGACCAGGCGCTGCGGGAGGTCGAGATCGCCGGGCTCGCCGGACGCCCCATCGCGGCGCTCTCCGGCGGCGAGCTGCAGCGGGCGCTGATCGCCCGGGCGCTGGCGACGGATCCAGGCGTCCTGCTGCTCGACGAACCCACCGCCAACATCGATCCCCGGGTCGAGCACGATTTCTTCGAGCTGCTGCGGGCGCTCAACCGGCGCATCACCATCATCGTGGTGACCCACGATATCGGCTTCGTCTCGCAGTATGTGGGCCGCGTTGCCTGCCTCAATCGCACCCTCGTCCATCATGGCACCGAGGCGCTGACGCCGGCGGTGGTGGAGCAGCTCTACGGCCACCCGGTACGGTTGATCGACCACCAGCACGGACACGGCTGAGCGCCATGGACTTTCTCGACGCGCTGGTCAGCCAGGGGTTTCTGCGCAACGCGCTGCTCGCCGGGGTGCTCGCCAGCATCGGCTGCGGACTGATGGGCCCCTACGTGGTGGTGCGCCGCCTCGGCTATCTCGCCGGCGGCATCGCCCACGCGGTGCTCGGCGCCGTGGGCCTCGCCTACTTCTCCGGCTGGCCGCCGCTGCTCGGGGCCGCGGTGGGCGCGGTCCTCGCCGCGCTGCTGCTGGGCACGGTGAGCCTCCGCTGGCGGGCACAGGCGGATACCCTGATCAGCGCGCTCTGGGCCTGCGGCATGGCTGCCGGCGTGCTGCTCATCGCGCGCACGCCGGGCTACAACGTGGACCTGATGAGCTTTCTGTTCGGCAACATCCTGCTGGTCTCGCGCACGGACCTCTGGCTGATGGCCGGCCTCGATGTGCTCCTGCTCGCGGCGGTGGCGCTCTGGTACCGCCAGTTCCTCGCCGTCTGCCTGGACGAGGAGTTCGCCGCTCTGCGCGGGATTCGCGTGACCGTGTTCTATCTGCTCCTGCTCTGCCTCGTGGCGCTCACGGCCGTGCTGCTGATCCAGGTGGTGGGGCTCGTGCTGGTGATCGCGCTGCTGAGCCTGCCCGCAGCGGTGGCGAGCCACTGGACGCGCTCGCTGGCGGGCATGATGGCGCTGGCCACCGCCGTGGCCCTGGTGCTCAATACCGGTGGGCTGGCGCTGTCCTATCGCACGGATCTGCCGTCCGGAGCGGTGATCGTGCTGCTGACCGGGGCCGCCTTCCTGGCCTCTACGGCGATCAGCGCCCTGCGCCGCGGGCAGTGAACGCCCGCGCGGCGGCGCGGTCCGTGCAGGGGCGGGGCACGCCCGCCGCTCGCCGTTCGCCGGTCCGCAATGCCTGCCTGGCCCCGACCGGGAGCGCGGCGCAGCGTCCTGCGGGCCATCGACGCACAAGGGGGCAACATGGCTGAATGGCTCACCTGGTTCGCGCTCTCGCTCTGGCTGGGGGCGATGGGATTCTTCTCCTTCGTGGTGGCGCCCACCGTCTTCCAGGCGCTGGACGGGGAGTCGGCGGGCCGCTTCCTGCGCACCGTCTTCCCGCGTTATTACCTCTTCGGGGCCGGCTGCTCCCTGGTGCTGGTCCTGGCCGCCCTCATCGCCCCGACCGCAGGCGGCTGGGTGCTGGCCGGCGGCGTCGCTCTGGCGGCACTGGCCCTTGGCTCCCTTGCACTGGTGCCGGCCATCAACCGCGCCCGGGACGCGGGCGGCGCGGGGGCGCAGCGCTTCCGCCGCCTGCACGGTGCCTCGGTGGCGCTCAATATCGTGGCGTTGCTGGTGGCGGTCGGCGTCTCCATCGCCCTGGTGCGGGCATGACCGTCAGCCTGGACCCGCAGGAGGCGGCCTACTACGAGCGCCTCGCCGGGCTGTGGTGGGATGCGGAAGGCCCGTTCTGGCCTCTGCACGGCCTCAATCGGTTCCGCGTCGGCTATATCCGGGATCGGCTCGTGGAGCACTTCGAGCGGGAGCAGGGCGAGCGGCCGCTGGCGGGATTGCGGGCGGTGGATATTGGCTGTGGCGGCGGCATTCTGAGCGAATCCCTGGCCGCCCTCGGCGCCGAGGTCCTCGGCATCGATCCCGTGGCCAGGAACATCGCCGTCGCCGAGCGCCACGCCGAGGGCTCGGGGCTGCCGGTGCGCTATGCGGCGACCGGTGCCGAGGCGCTGGCGGCGTCCGGCGAGCGCTTCGACGTGGTGCTGAACATGGAGGTGGTGGAGCACGTGGCGGGGCTCGAGGGCTTCATGGCGGCCTGCTGCGCCCTGGTCCGGCCGGGCGGGGCGATGTTCGTCGCCACCATCAACCGCACGCCGCTGGCCGGCATCACGGCGATCTTCGGCGCCGAGTACATCCTGCGGTGGCTGCCGAAGGGCACCCACCAGTACCGCAAGCTACGCCGTCCGGCGGAGGTCGAGGCCTGCCTGCGGGACGGCGGCCTGCACGTGGCGCACCGCACCGGCGTGGCGGTCAGCCCCCTGACCCGGCGCTTCCGCTACACTCGCAGCCTTGCGGTGAACTACATGATGATGGCCGTGCGCGATGGGGCGCCGGCGGGAGGCTGAGGTGTTGCGAAGGGTACTGCTGACGCTTTCGTTGCTGGTGGCGCCGGCGCTGGCGGCGGCACTGGAGATCTCGGGCGAGCCGTTGCAGGGCGCGCTGCTCGAGGGTCGCACCGCGCCCGGAAGCGAGGTGGCGGTGGCCGGCCGGGAGGTGCCGGTGGGGCCCGACGGGCGCTTCCTGATCGGGCTCGACCGCGATGCACCGGAGCGAGTGGAGGTGCGGGTGACCCGACCGGACGGCAGCCGCGCGCGCGAGGTGATCGCGGTGCGCCAGCGCGACTACGACGTCCAGCGCATCGACGGGCTGCCGGGCAATCAGGTGAGCCCGGACGCCGAAACCCTGCAGCGCATCCGCAAGGACCAGGCAAGGGTGCGTGCGGCCCGGGCCACCCGGCGCCCGGCGATGGACTTCGACAGCGGCTGGCAGTGGCCCGTGACCGGGCCGATCTCCGGTGTCTACGGCAGCCAGCGCATCCTCAACGGGCAGCCTCGGCAGCCCCATTACGGCATCGACATCGCCGTGCCCACCGGCACGCCGGTGGAGGCGCCGGCGGATGGGGTCGTGACGCTGGTGGCGCCGGATCTGTTCTTCTCCGGGGGCACGCTCATCGTCGACCATGGCCACGGGCTGTCCTCGGCGTTTCTGCACCTCTCGCGGATCCTGGTGGAGGAGGGCGATGCGGTGCGCCGGGGCGAGGTGATCGCCGAGGTGGGGGCCACCGGACGTGTCACCGGTGCCCACCTGGACTGGCGCATGAACTGGCTCGACGCCCGCATCGATCCCTCGCTGCTGGTGCCGCCCATGGATCAGGCGGCGGAGTAGCGCGCATGCGGCACCTGGTGCTGGTGCTCGGCGATCAGCTCGACCCCGGATCCGCCGCCCTGGACGACTTCGATCCGGAACAGGACGCCGTGTGGATGGGCGAGGTGGCCGAGGAGGCCACCCATGTGCCGGCCCATCAGCAGCGCCTGGTGCTGTTTTTCAGTGCCATGCGTCATTTTCGTGACCGACTGCGTGAGCGGGGCATCAAGGTGCACTACCACGCCCTCGGCCCCGATCCTGCGGCGGACCGCGGCGCGGATTTCGTGACCCTGCTGCAGGCGGACGTGCCGGCACTGGCGCCGCAGCGGCTGGTGGTGGTCGAGCCGGGGGACTGGCGGGTGCAGCGGCGCCTGGAGACGGCCGCCGCCGCCCTCGGCCTGCCGCTGGAGCAGCGCGCCGACCGCCACTTCTACTGCAGCCGCGAGGGCTTCCGCGACTGGGCGCGCGGTCGCAAGGGGCTGGTGCTGGAGTACTTCTACCGCCATCTGCGCCGGCATTACGGCGTGCTCATGGACGGCGACCAGCCGGCGGGGGGTGCCTGGAATTTCGACCGCGACAACCGCGAGACCTTCGGCCGCGAGGGGCCGGGCGAGCTGCCGCCGGCGCCATCCTTCGAGCCCGACGCGACCACCCGCGAGGTGATCGCGCTGGTGCAGGCGCGCTTCCCCGGGCATCCGGGTGACGCCGCGGCGTTCGACCAGCCGGTGACCCCGGAGCAGGCGGAGGCGGCGCTGGACAGCTTCATCCGCCACCGGCTGCCAGCCTTTGGTACCTGGCAGGATGCCATCTGGACCGGAGAGCCGTTCCTCTATCACGCCCGCCTGTCCGCGGCGCTCAATCTGCATCTGCTGGACCCGCGGCGCTGCGTCGAGGCGGCCGTCGCGGCCTGGGAGGCCGGCCGGGCGCCGCTCAACGCGGTGGAAGGGTTCGTGCGCCAGATTCTCGGCTGGCGCGAGTTCGTGCGCGGCGTCTACTGGCTGCACATGCCGGAGTACGCCGGCCACAACGCCCTCGGCCACGAGGGGGCGCTGCCCGCCTGCTACTGGGACGGCGACACGGACATGGCCTGTATCGCCGACGCCATGCGCTCGGTGCTCGCCCACGGCTATGCCCATCACATCCAGCGGCTGATGGTGCTCGGGCTGTTCGCGCAGCTCTATGGCGTGCACCCGTATCGATTCCACGAGTGGCACATGGCCATGTATCTGGATGCGGTGGACTGGGTGAGCCTGCCCAACACCCTGGGCATGAGTCAGTACGGTGATGGCGGCATCGTCGGCAGCAAGCCGTACTGCGCGAGCGGCGCCTATATCAGCCGCATGAGCAACGCCTGTCGCCAGTGCCGTTACGACCCCAGGCAGGCCACCGGCGAGGGAGCCTGTCCCTTCACCACCCTGTACTGGGATTTCCTCGACCGCCACGCCGGGCGCCTGCGCGGTAACCGCCGGCTGCAGTTCCAGCTGCGCAATCTGCAGCGCAAGCCGGAGGAGGAGCGGGCGGCGATCCGCCGCGCGGCGGCGGCCCTGCGGGAGCGCCTCGGAGCGGGCGCCTGACCTCGTCCGGAAGGGGCCTGCCCTGCGGGTGATGGAAGCGTCGTGCGCGGCAAGCCGCGTGCGACGTCCCCGGGGCCGGCCGCAGCGGGAAAATCCGCGACCCCGGGGCATGTCGGCGCGTGGTGCCCCGGTCCGGAGCCGTGTACCTCCCGCCGGGACACGCCGTGTCCCGCCGCCCCGGACACGATGGCGGCCCTGGCACCGCGGCTACCGACGCTGACGCCGCCGCGGGCATGACCCGCTGCCCCGCCGCATTCTGGCCGCAGTAGGAGAATCCGCGAGCCCGCGTGCGACCTCCCCTGAATCCGCATGCCCTCGCGGACCGCCCTTGGCACCACGACCTGCCCGCGCTGTCAGTCTTGCCAGGGTTGCCGGCTCCGCGCACCATCAGCGCGGTTCATCTTCATAGGGTCGACCTCACATGGCCTCACTGGCGGCAGCGCGCGAACGCGCTGGCATCTGGATCGAGTCCCCCGGTCCCCACGGCTTCATTATCGGGCTGATCGTGCTCAACGCCATCACCCTGGGCCTGGAGACCTCGGCCACGGTGACGCGCCTGGCCGGTGTCTGGCTGGATGCCATCGAGGCGGCCGTGCTCGCGGTGTTCGTGGTGGAGATCCTGATCAAGCTCTTCGCCTGGGGGCCGCGTTTCTTCCGCAACGGCTGGAACGTCTTCGACCTCGCCATCGTGGGCGTGGCGCTGGCGCCGGCCAGCGGGCCGCTGAGCATCCTGCGCTCGCTGCGTATCCTGCGCGTGCTGCGCCTGCTGTCCACCGTGCGCCGGCTGCGCCAGCTGGTGGAGGCGCTGATCACGGCCATCCCGAGCATCGGCTGGATCGCGTTCCTGCTGGGGCTGGTGTTCTACATCTTCGGCGTCATGGGCACCGAGCTGTTCGGCCCGACCTTTCCGGAGTGGTTCGGCACCCTCGGGGCATCGATGTATACCCTGTTCCAGGTGATGACCCTGGAAAGCTGGTCCATGGGCATCGCGCGCCCGGTGATGGAGACCCACCCGTTCGCCTGGCTGTACTTCGTGAGCTTCATCCTGGTGACGGCGTTCACGATCCTGAATCTTTTCATCGGCATCATCGTCAACACGATGCAATCGGCCCACTGGGAGGAGCAGGATGAGCGCCGTGCCGAAACCGAGGCGCGGGCGCACCGGGAGCGCGAGGAGATCCTCAGCCTCGTGCGCAGGATCAGCGCCCGGCTGGACCGGCTGGAGGCGGAGAGCACCGGGGCGGATGGCGCCACCCGCTGACGCCTGCTTCTGGTGTAGCCTGCGGCAACGGAGCACGGTGCGTGGGGACCGGGTCGAAGGCGAGCGCAGTGAGGCAGCCAATGGACGCGCGAGACGCTGACACGCCGCAGGCCGCCGGCCTGCTCGAGGAGATGGGCTTCCTCGTCGGGGAGGTGCTGACCGAGGCGGGCGAGGCCCCGCCGGATCTGGGCGCCCTGTTGGACGCCGGTGACGAGTTCGCCCGCCGCCGGCTGGTGCCGCTGGGGCGTGAGCTCGAGGGCCGGGAGCCGCGGCTCGAGGCCGGGCGGGTGCTGCTGCCGGAAGGCGTGGCGGCCGCCTGGAGTGACTTCGCCGCCGAGGGTTGGGCCGGGCTCGCTGCGCCGGGTGCCCATGGCGGCGGGCAGCCGGAGCGGCTCGCCATGCCGCTGCGCGAGCTCTGGCACGGTGCGGCCCCGGCCTTCGCCATGCTGCCCATGCTCAATGCCGCGGCCATGGAGGTGCTGGCCACCGAGGGCAGTGCCGAGCAGCAGGCACGCTGGCTGCCTGCCCTGGCCCAGGGGCGCTGCACCGCGGTGCTGGCCCTGGAGGACGTGCCCGGCGCGCCGCCGGTGACCGCCGAGCAGGCGGATGGCGGCCTGCGCCTCAGCGGGCACAAGGGGGATGTGGCCTATCCGGCGCACGACCTCGGCACGGAGTTGCTCTACCTGGTGCGCGCCGCTGGCCCGGCGGGGGACGCCGTCTATCTCGTCGCCGACGGCGACGGCAGTGCCGTTCACTGTACGGAGCTCGCTCCCACGCTCGGGCTGCGCGGTGCGCCGCGGGGCGAGATCGCCCTCGGCGGCGACGCCGGCGTGCCGGCGGAGGCCGTGGGCGAGGGTGACGGCACCGCCGCGGTGTCAGTGCTCCAGGGCGCGCTCGCCTACCATGCGGGGGTTCAGGCCGTCGGCCTGAGTCAGCGCGCCTACCGGCGGGCACGCCGGGAGTTTCTGCCCGCGCTGGCGGAGACCGATCCCGCCGCCCCGGAGCGCCGGCGGGCGCTGGCGCACCTGCGCGTGGGGGTGGATGCGATGCGCGCGCTCTGCGCCCTGCTCGCCAGCGAACGGGACCGTGCCGGGGCGAGCCACCACGCCCGGCGTGCGGCGCTGCTCGCCCCCGTGGTCAAGGCCTGGTGCACGGCGCAGGCCCGTGAGCTCGCTGCTCAGGGGCTGGACCTGCGGGGCTGGCCGGGGCTGGCGCTGCAGAGCGGTCCGGCCCGGGCCTTCCGCGATGCCGCCGGCGGACCCGTGCGGGATGTCTCCAACGCACGCCAGGCCCGGCATCTGGTGGAGGACTGCCTGCTCGGCGACCGCGGCGAGACCATGACCGAGCTGCTGGCGGACCTCAGCGAGACCGTCAAGGCCGTGGAGGCCGGGCCGGTGGGTGCGTTGGCGCGGCCCCTGGACGAGGCGGTGAGCGCGCTGCGCACGGCGACCGGGGCGCTGCTCGAGCGCCACCCGCGCTATCCGCTGGCGATCGCCGCCGGGGCCTCGCCCTACCTCGATCTGGTGGGACGCACGCTGGCGGGCTGGCTGTTCACCCGTGGTGCCGTGCTCGCCGCACAGCGTCTGGGGGAGGCGGACGAGGTGGAGCGCGACCGCCAGCGCGCCCGGCTCGCCCGCGCCCGCTTCTACGCCGAGCACTGGCTGCCCCGGGCCACGGCCCTCGCGGCCGCGGTGGGCGATGGCGTGGGCAGCGTCCTCGGCATGCGCGACGAGTGGCTCTAGCTAGCCCGCATATCTCGCCGATTCACGGCTGCGCGCGCTTTGCAGCCCCGCAGGGCGCTTCAGAGCGGCGCCCTGGAGTGCGTTGGCGTTCTTGCAAAGGGCTACGGCCATTCGCTGCGAACGCCGCCTTGCCAGGCCGTCGCTCTGAAGCGCAGAGGCCCGCGGGAAGGGCTCCGCGCTGCCCATCTCCTGCCCGCCATCTCCACGCCCTCGCTTCGCGAATCGGCGAGATATGCGGGCTAGCGTCCCGGGGTTGAATTGGCGAGGCCCGGCCGCATTTCCCCGGCACCACCCCGGAACACCGCAACCCCAGACGAGGTATCACCATGGCGACGCCGAAAGGCCGCATTCTGTTTGTGCTCACCAGCCATGACCGGCTCGGCGACACCGGCAAGTCCACCGGCGCCTTCCTCTCGGAGGTGGCACATCCCTACGACGTTCTCACCCGGGCCGGCTACGCCGTGGACTTCGTCAGCCCGCGTGGCGGCGAGGTGCCGTTCGATCCGGGCAGCCTGCAGGAGCCGGACGAGGTCTCCCGGGCCTTCTGGGAGGACGAGGCCATCCGTGCCCGGCTGCGTGCGACCACCACCCCGGACGTCCTGGATGCCGGGGACTACGACGGCGTGTTCTACGCCGGCGGTCACGGCACGATGTGGGACTTCCCCGACAGCGAGGCGCTGCAGCGGGTCACTGCCGCCGTGTACGAGGCGGGCGGGGTGATCGGCGCCGTCTGCCACGGCCCGGCCGGCCTGCTGAACGTGACTCTCTCCGACGGCAGCGCCCTGGTGGCGGGCCGGGAGGTGAGTGCCTTCACCACCGAGGAGGAGAAGGCGGTGGAGCTGGACCGGGTTGTGCCCTTTCTGCTGGACCAGGCCCTGCAGGAGCGCGGCGCGCGCCACACCAAGGCCTCCCCGTTCCAGCCGCATATCGTGCGGGACGGCCGCCTGGTGACCGGGCAGAACCCGCCTTCGGCCACGGGCGTCGGTGAGGCGATGGTGGCCGCGCTGGAGGAAGCGGGGCGTTAGCATCCGCGCCCGTAGCCGGGAGACGTTCTACGCCGAGGCGCTGCCGGCGAGCAGGGTCACCTGCTCGTCCGCCCACTCGCAGGCCTCGATATGGGCGCGGGTATGGGCGGCGACGTCCAGCTCCCGTGCCTCCAGCGCTGCCCACGCCCCGCGCTCGTAGCACAGGGTCCGTGCCAGCAGCTCGCCCAGCGGGCCGGCCTGGTCGGTGAGGGCGAGCTTGACCTCGGCACTGAGCGGGGTGCTGTCCAGCAGATCCTCCAGCGGCTGGTCCAGCAGCGCGTCCAGCGTCGAGAACAGGCCGACCGTGAACGCCCGCCCCGGCTCGGCGTCCTCCCGGTCCCGGGCCAGCAGCTCCGCCATGCGAGCGCGCACGAGGGCCGTGCGCATGAGGGTGCGCCGAGGGCGCTCCTCTTCCATGCGCGCGTAGAGGATCAGCGTCGCCCAGCTGCGGATGGCGCGCAGGCCGAGCATGACGATGGCTTCGCGGATCGAGCTGATCTCGCGCCGCAGGGCGAACGTGGCACAGTTGATGTAGCGCAGCAGCCGGTAGGCGAGGGCGGCGTCGCGCTCGATCAGCTGCTCCAGGCGCTGGGTCGTGATCTCCGGGTCGTCCAGCTCGCCCACCAGGGCCAGCGCGCTCCTGCGCATGCCGGGCAGGGCGCGCCCGCGCACGATCTGCGGGCGGCAGAAGAAGAAGCCCTGAAAGCCGGTGCAGCCGAGCTCCCGGCAGTGCTCGAACATGTCGGGTGTCTCCACGCGCTCGGCGATCACCCGCAGCCCCCGTCCGCGCAGCGCGTTGACCAGCCCGGGCAGTTCCGCCGGCGGCACTGCCAGCACGTCCAGCTTGACCTCGTCCGCGTACGGCAGCAGCCGCTCGCTGCCGGACCCGGGGGCGTAATCATCCAGGGCTATGCGGTAGCCCCGGCGACGGAGCGCCTCGATGCCGGCCAGCACTTCAGGGTCGGCGGCGACGTCCTCCAGCACCTCGAGGGTGACCTGCTCCGGCGCCATTGGCAGCGGCACCGCACCGGTGAGAAAGGCGCGGGTCATGTTCAGGTAGGCCCGGGCGCTGCCGACGATGCGCTCCAGCCCCACCTCCAGGAAGGTGTTGACCAGCACCTGGGAGCTGGCCAGGTCGCCGTCCTCGAAGCGGGCCTCGGCCTCGTCGCCGGCCCGGTAGAGGAGCTCGTAACCGAGCACGGTCAGATCCGCGGCGACAATGGGCTGGCGGGCGAGATAGAGATCCGTGGACAAGCGCGATTCTCCTGCCGGCGAGAGGGTTCCATGGCGGCCGGCGCGGGGCGACGTCCGCCCACCGGTCGCCACGCGAAGCCTAGCCCGAATATCTCACCGATTCACGGCTGCGGTCGCGGATCTGGCGGGCAGGCCGGCGTTGCGCTCGGTCCGGGTGCTCGACGTACTTTCGAGTACGCCTGCGCGCCCGGACTCTCCCGCGCCTTGTCCTGCCCGCCATCTCCACGCCCTCGCTTCGCGAACCGGTGAGATATCCGGGCTAGCAGGGGCAGACTGCAACGTCCCCGCAATGACGTGGGCCTAGCCTGCCATCCCGACTACCTGTGGCCAGTGCGTCGAGGCCGCCCATGCGCATCGTCATCCGGGGGGATCAGATCCTGGTCGACCGCCGTCTGTATCGGCTGGTGCGTCGCCGGGTAAAGGCGCTGCTGCGCGGCCGCGGCGGCGATACCCGCGTGGAGGTCAGCCTGCGCGCCGCGTCCGACGCCGTTTGCTGCGGCCTCGAGCTGCATCTGGCGGGGCAGGCGGCGTTGCGTACCCGTGCCTCGGCGCCGGATGCCGCCGCGGCCCTGGCAGCGGCGCTGCGCAATCTCGCGGACTGGTTCGGACCGACGGTCCCGCGCGCGGCCGGTGAGGATGGCTTTCCCGGCGGGCCGCCGGCTTGCCAGACTGGGCCCGGAGAGGCAGATCCGCGGAGGGACGGGACCATGGCGGAGATGGATGAAGGTGCGACAGCGCCGGAGCTGGTTGTCGGAGATATCACCGGTCAGGGCGATCTGGATGCCGTGGTCAACGCCGCCAATGCGGCGCTGATGCCGGGCGGCGGCGTGGCCGGGGCCATCCACCGGGCGGCCGGACCGGAGCTTGCCGAGGCGTGCCGGCCGCTCGCCCCGATCCGCCCCGGTGAGGCGGTGATCACCCCGGCGTTCGGGCTGCCCAACCAATGGGTGATCCACTGCCTGGGGCCAGTGTACGGGGTGGACGAGCCGGCTGCAGAGCTGCTCGCGCGTTGCTACCGCGAGGCGCTGCGCCTCGCCGCGGAGCAGGGCGCTCGCGGGGTCGGGCTGCCGGCACTGTCCACGGGGGCTTTCGGCTATCCCATGGACGAGGCGGCCGCGGTAGCGGTGCGCACCGTGCTCGCGGCGCTGGCGGACTATCCCGACGTGGCGCCCGTGCGCTTCGTGCTCTTCAGCGAGACCGCCCGGCAGGTTCACGAGCAGGCACTCACCGCCGCCCGCGGAGAGGCTTGAAACTTTCCGCGCCTGGCGCCATCTGAAAGGTAGATGCGGTGCAGCATCTGTGTCGCCGAAGCACAGCAGATAGGCTTCGCCGGCACTAGTGACAGGAAGCGCAGCCCTGCTATACTGCATCGCAACACAGGGTTTTCTCTCTCTCCTCCTCTTGGCCGACCGCCTGGTCGGCTTTTTTTTTTGCCCGCGAGCCTCAGACCTGCACCCAGTCGGCCAGCCGGTGGGCGGCGGTCACCATCGTGGGGCAGTAGCGCTGCAGAAACGCCGCGTCCGGCTCGACGTCCGCGGCGGCAAGGGCGGCGGCGCCGTCGAAGTCCACGTAGGCGAGCCGCAGCGACAGGTCCTCTTGTGGGCGGCCAAACACGCTCCCGGGCAGCGTGGCGACGCCGGTGTCTTCCAGCAGGCGCTCGCAGAGCGCCGGCCCGGTATCGATGCCGCGGCGGGCCAGCCGCTCACGGTGTGCCTCGAAGCGCGGGAACAGATAGAAGCCGCCCTGGGCCGGAGCGCAGGTGGCGCCGGCGTCCGTGAGCACGCCCTGAAAGTGCGCGGCCAGCGCACGCAATACCCGGCGGCTGCGAACCAGGTAGTCGTCGAGCCAGTCGCCGCCACGGAACGCCGTGACCGCCGCGTGCTGGATGGGGGCGCTGGTGGAGGTGAAGGTTTCGCTCGCCACCGCGGCCATGCCGTCCCGCAGCCAGCCGAGCTGGGAGGGAAAGGCCACGGCGCCGAGGCGCCAGCCGCCGGCGCCGCACCACTTCGACAGACCGTTGCTGATGATCGTGCCCTCCGGATAGTAACGGGCGATGGAGACATGCTCCCCGTGGAAGCGCGTACCGCTGTAGATCTCGTCCGCGAGTACGAGGACGCGATAGCGGCGGGCGACGGCCGCGATCGCCTCGAGCTGCGGCGGGTCATAGGCCACGCCGGTCGGGTTGCCCGGGTAGTTCAGGATCAGCAGGCGGGGGCGCTCCGGGTCCTCGCGGCAGAGGCCCTCGAGTGCCTCGGGCGTTACCCCCAGGGCATCCTCGGGCCGCGTGGGCAGCCAGCGAATGTGGCGGCCGATGATGTGTGCCTGGGGCGCGTAGGACACCCAGCTCGGCGTCGGGATCACGAGATCGCCGTAGTAGACCAGCTGCAGCAGGAACATCAGCTCCTTGGTGCCGGGTCCGACCAGCACGTGGTCGGCGCGATAGTGCAGGCCCTCGGTGCGCTCGAGATAGCCGCTGATTGCCTCGCGCAGCGCCGGCAGCCCCTTCACCGGCAGGTAGTCCTTCTCGGCTGCGTGCTGGCGCAGGGCCTCGACCACCGGTGCCGGAACGGGAAACGGCGACTGGCCTAGCCCGAGCCGGAACACCTCGCGGCCGGCGGCGCTCAGCTCGGCCGAGCGCTCGTTGATGGCCAGCGTCGCCGAGGGGCCGAGCCCGCGGACGTTGAGGTTGAGATGGACATGGGGGGCGCTGGCGGGCGCATCCTGCTGCATGGTGGCCTCCGAGGCTGGGCGGAGAACCCTCCGCCTATGCATTAAATAGTTGCGCGATTATAGCCATACGCAATTGGAGGATGCATGAGCCTGCGATTGACGGCGCGCCAGCGGATCGTCGCCCTCACCGGGGCGCTGCTGGCCGGCTCCGGTGTCGTGTTCGGCGCGTTCGGCGCACACGCGCTCCGGGCCCGACTGGACGCCGAAGGACTGGGCGCGTGGGAGACGGCCGTGCTGTATCAGCTGGTGCATGGGCTCGCGCTGCTGGCGATGGCCGCGCTTGCGCCGGCTGCCCCGCGCGGGCACTGGCTGGATCGGGCGGCCCTGGCCCTGGCGCTGGGCACGCTGCTGTTCAGCGGCAGCATCTATGCGCTCAGTCTGGGCGCACCGGGCTGGCTCGGGCCGGTAACGCCCATCGGCGGGGTATTGCTCATCCTGGGCTGGCTGGGCGCGGTGTTGGCGCTCATCGGCGGCCACGCGCCGCGGCGCGTGTGAGCATAACGTTATAAAACTAGAGCCGATCAGTCTTTCTGGTTTGGGCGCTTTGGCCCTATCCTTTCAGCATCCCTTGCTGTCGAGATTGAACCGCCATGTCCAACTGCTGCAATGATCTCGGCCCGCTCGGGCGGGGCGAGGTGGAGGTGCTCCACGTCAGCCGCGGCGTCAGCCGCCGCTCCCTGCTCAAGGGCATGGCCGGCGTCGCGGGCCTCGCTGCCCTGGGCGGCGTTCGCCCGGCCTTCGGCCAGCAGGAGCGGGTGCGGCTCGCCTTCTGCAGCCAGCTGCTCTGCGTCGTGCCCTACGAGGCGACCCGCGCCGCCGGCTTCTTCGCCGAGGAAGGCCTGGACGTCGAGCTGGTCTACACCCGGGGAGGCAGCGCGGCGCTGCAGGCCCTGAACGGGGGCGCCGTGGACTATGCCGCGACCTCGTTCGACGCGGCCCTGAACGCGTTCGCGAGCGGTGCGGATATCGTCCGCGTCGCGACCACCGGGCGGCTGCCGCTGTTCGCGCTTGCCACCAGCGTGGAGCAGGCCGACAGCATCACCTCGGTGGCCGACCTGGAAGGCCGCACCGTCGGTGTTTCCGCCCTCGGCAATGCGGACCATGCGTTCCTGCGGTATCTGCTGGGGCGCGCCGGCGTCGATGTGGACAGCGTCTCCTTCGCCACCGTGGGCACCAATCTCTACGACGCCCTGCGCCTCGGCCAGCTCGATGCCGGCATGGTCCAGGAGCCGGCGCTCTCGCTGCTGCAGGAGCGCGGCGCCCGCGTGCTGGTCAACGGCATGGACATCGAAGACGTGCGCGAGTACCTGGGCGGCGCCTACGAGTTCATGGGCGTCGCCGTGCGCCGCGAGGAGCTGGAGGCGAAGCGCGACCAGATCCGGCGCCTCGCCCGGGCGCTGGAGAAGGGACTGGGCTTCGTCCAGGAGGCGGAGCCGGAGGCGCTGGTGGACGCGCTGCCGCGGGAGATCATCACCGGCGGCGACCGCGAGCTCGTCGCCCGCAGCCTGGAGCGCTACCGGGCCTCACTGTATCCGCGGGAGGTGACCCTGGACCTCGACGCCATGCGCCGCGTCATCGAGGTGCAGAAGGCGGCGGGCGGCCGCGGCGGCAGCGTCGATCTGGAGGCCATCGCCAGGCCGGACGTGGTGGCGTCCTGATGCTCCGCATTCGCGACCTGGAGATGAGCTATGGCGCCGAGCCGGTGCTTCAGAACGTCGACCTCGACGTCGCCGCCGGCGAATTCGTGAGCCTGATCGGCCCCTCCGGCTGCGGCAAGAGTACGCTGCTGCGCGCGGTCATGGGGCTGCAGGCGCCGAGCCACGGCAGCGTGGACCTCGCGGTCGACCGCAACCACGTCGGCTTCCTGTTCCAGGACGACGCCCTGCTGCCCTGGCGTTCGGCCCGGGACAATGTCGCCCTGGGTTTGCGCATTCGCGGCCGGCGCAAGGCCGAGGCGCGGGACGAGGCCATGCGCTGGCTCGAGTCCGTGGGCCTCGGCAGTTTCGGCGACCGCTACCCCCGGGAGCTCTCCGGCGGCCAGCGCAAGCGCGTGGCGATCGCCCAGGTCCTGGCGCTGCGACCGAAGCTGCTGCTGATGGACGAGCCCTTCGCCTCGCTCGATGCCATTGTCCGTCACTACCTCACCGAGGATCTTCTCAGCTGGGTGGAGGGCGAGAACCTCACCGTGCTCATGGTTACCCACGACCTGGAGGAGGCCGTGGCGGTTTCGGACCGGGTGGTGCTGCTCGGCAATGGGCCGCGGGCGCAGGTCAAGGGCCGCTGGGAGATCGACCTGCCGCGCCCGCGGGATCTGCTGCAGGTCAAGGAGCAGCCCCGCTTCGCGGCCATTGCCCGTGAGCTGTGGAGCTCGCTCTCGGAAGAGGTGCGCACGCCGACGGTTCGCCGTCGGCCCGACCTGAAGGTGGTGAACCAGTGAATCGCGGGCAACTCGGTCTCGCGCTCCGGCGCGCCGCCTCGCTGACGCTGGTGCTCCTGCTCTGGGAGGGCGTCAGCCGCATGGGCTGGGTGGATCCCTTCTACGCGCCGCCGCCCTCGGCCATCGCCGGCTCCATCGGCGCGCTGTTCGTGGACGGGGACATCTACCAGCATCTGGAGGCGACCTTCGGCGCCGCCCTGCTCGGTCTGGGACTCGGCCTCGCCGGCGGTGCGCTGCTCGGCTTCATTGCCGCGCTGGCGCGCCCGGTGGCGGAGCTGCTGGAGCCGGTGATGGCCATGCTGAACGCCATTCCGCGGGTGATCCTGGCGCCGCTGTTCATCATCTGGCTCGGGATCGGCCTGGCCTCGAAGGTGGCGCTGTCGTTCATCCTCGTGGTGGTGCTGACCTTCTTCGCCGTCTACAACGGTATTCGCGACGTCGACAGCCGGCTGGTGGAGCGGGTCCGTACCCTGGGCGGCGGGCCGCTGGTGCTGCTGCGCGAGGTGTATATCCCCTCGGTGGTGGCCTGGGTCATGGGCAGCCTCAAGGTGGCCGTGGGCTTTGCCTTCACCGGGGCCGTGGTGGGCGAGTTCGTGGCCTCCAGCCGTGGGCTCGGATACCTTCTCGCCTTCGCCCAGAGCACCTACAACGCTGAGCTGACCTTCGCCCTGATCTTCCTCGTGCTCACCTTCGTCATGCTGCTGTTCGGGGCCGCCGGGGCCCTGGAGCGGCACCTGCTGCGCTGGAAATACCGGTGAGCTGCTGCGGTGGGGACGAGCGGTCGTCGTTTCAGGCCCAGGCCTGCGTTGAACGGGGCCTGCGCACCCGCCGCGAGCTGCCCCTGCCGATGGCGGGGGCCTGGCTGACCAATGCCGAGGGGCTGCGGGCGCGTTTCAGCCTTGGCCTCGATGAACAGGGGCGGATCGCGGCGGTCCGCTTCCAGTGCAGCCCCTGTGTCACGCTGATCGCCTACTGCCAGGCCCTCGCCGAGCTCGAGGCCGGCCATCCGCTCTCCGTGAGCCCCACCTGCGATACCGAGGATCTCGTTGCCCGGGTGGCCGGGGTGCCGCCGTTCCGCCAGGACCGCGCCGCGCTGGCGACCGCCGCGTGGCGCGCCGCCCTTCTGCAAGCCAGTACGGAGTCCGCCTGATGAAGGTCGCCTACATCTTCGCCACGCAACGCCATAACGTCTCGTACGTGCTCGCCAGGATGATCCTGCCGCAGCTGGAGGAGGACCGGCACGGCGTCGAGGTGGTGGGCATGTTCTTCTTCGAGGACAACAACTACGTGCTCGTCGACGGCAACCCCATCGGCGAGCGCCTGCGCGCGGTGGCGGAGCGCAGCGGCATGCTGCTCATGGGCTGCGACCAGTGCTGCTACGAGCGCGAGATCGCCGACCGGCTCATGCCCGGCGTGCCCATCGGCTGCTTTCCCGACCTCTACGGCGCGCTCTCCGGCAACATGCCGGATCAGGTGATTACCCTGTAACCCCCTGGCTGTGCCCGGTGTCCTTGACCGCCGTGGCCCCGCATCTGCGCCTCCTGCGTGTCGAGTCAGCCGGCCCCGGGCAACCTGTTGGGCCTCCAGGGCCGGAGCGCAGCGCGTGCGCGCGCCCGGCGCTCCCTCCGGATCCGGGGAATTTCAGGAATCCAATGGCACCACCCGGTCCGGGATGGCGGCGTAGCGCCGGCGGCCCCGGCCGGGGCCGACCAGACGGCCGCCGGTGAGCTCGCCGAAGGCGGGGAGGGTCAGTCCCCCCCCTTCCAGCACGAAGGCGGGGAGGCGGAGCGTGTCCCGGGCCGGGCCTTGCAGGCGCACCGCCGGGTGCAGGTGGCCGGCGAGCACCGGACCCTCGGGGTCGGGGCAGGGGTGATGGCGCAGTACGAACGGCGCCACTGGCAGCCGCTCGGCGTGCCATTCCAGCAGCCCCGCGAGGGGCTCCGGGGTACGGTCATGGTTGCCGCGCACCGCCCGCAGGGCCGGGCCCGGATAGCGCTCGCGCCAGCGGGCGATGATTCCGGGCAGCGGGTCCTCCGGCGGCAGCGCGGCGTGGAGGACGTCCCCGAGGATCACGATCTGCCGTGGGGCGAGTTGCTCGACGAGACCGCCAAGGCGTGCCAGCGTCTGCGCGGAGCTGCCCCTGGGCACGGCCATGCCGGCGCGGCGGAAGCTCGCCCCCTTGCCGAGGTGGGTGTCCGCGATCAGCAGCGTGCCGCCGCCCGGCCACCAGACGGCGCGCTCCGGCAGCAGCCAGAGCGGCTCGCCCGCGAGCTCCAGGGTCAAGGCGCCGGTCGGCGGGTCGACGCCGCTCATGCCGGCCCCGCCGCTTTCTCGAGCCGCGCCACCATGCGCGCCACCCGGTCCTCCCAGCGCTCGGTGCTGAGACGGTTGCGCAGCCGGTCGGCCCAGAGCGGGAAGGCGAGCGGTGTGAGCCGCTCGGGCTCGTGGTAGCGCACCCGCCAGTCGCTGATGTCGCCAAGCACCCGGCGCAGCCGCTGCAGCTCCAGCTGGCGCTCCAGTACCTCGTCCCGGGCCTGGCCGAGCAGCCGGTTGTCCGGGTCGTAGCGGGCGAGGGTGTCGTAGATGAGGCCGCTGGAGGCCTGCAGCTGACGCGCCGACTTGCCGCGGCCGGGATAGCCCTGGAACACCAGCCCGGCGATGCGGGCGATGTCCCGGAACTGGCGGCGGGCGAGCTCGCTCGCGTTGACGCAGGCGAGCAGGTCCTCCACCAGCGCCTCCGGGTGGAACAGGCTGCGCACTGTCTCGGCGTCCAGCGCCGGGAGCTCGTCCGCCAGCAGCTCGAAGCCGTAGTCGTTCACCGTGATGCTGAAGGTGGCGGGCTGACGCCGGCCGAGTCGCCAGGCGATCAGCGCCGCCAGGCCCTCGTGCACCAGCCGCCCGGCAAAGGGATACAGGAACAGGTGCGCCCCCTCGCGGCTGTCCACCCGTTCGGCGAGCAGCTCGCCGGGACCCGGCAGTGCGGACCAGCGCTGCTGGATGGCGAGGACGTCCGCCACCGCACGGGTCTCCGGGTCCCGCAGATGGCCGGCACGCACCTCGGCAAGGATCTCGCGCACGCCGTCGGCGAGCTCCGTGGACAGCGGCAGTCGTCCGCCCTGCCAGCGGGGCACCGCGCGGCGGCTGCCCCGGGCGCGGCGGACGTAGGCGGTGAGATCGCGCACCCGCACCAGCTCCAGGGCGCGTCCGGCGAACAGGAAGGTATCGCCGGGCCGCAGCCGGGAGATGAAGCTCTCCTCGATGGTGCCGAGATGGCCGCCGCCCTGGAAGCGCACGGCGATGGCCGCGTCGCTGGTGATGGTGCCGATGCTCATGCGGTGCCGGGCCGCGTGGGCGCGGCCGGCGATCCGGTAGCGGCCGTCGTCGCCGCGCAGCACGCGCCGGAAATCGGGGTAGGCCGCCAGCACCGGGCCTCCGCCGGTGACGAAGTCCAGCACCCATTGCCAGGCCTCGTCGCCGAGGTCGCGGTAGGCGTGGGTGGTGCGGACCTCGGCCAGCAGCGCCTCCGGCTGGAAGCCGTCCCCGGCCGCCAGCGTGACCAGATGCTGGGCGAGGACGTCCAGGCAGCCGCGCAGCGGCGTCCGACCCTCGATGCGCCCGGCGTCCCAGGCACGGCGGGCGGCGGCGATCTCCACCAGCTCCAGGGCATGGCTCGGCACGCACAGCACCTCGCTCTCCGCGCCCGGCTGGTGGCCGCAGCGCCCGGCACGCTGTGCGAGCCGGGCCACGCCCTTGGGGCTGCCTACCTGGACCACCCGGTCCACCGGGCTGAAGTCCACGCCGAGGTCGAGGCTCGAGGTGGCCACCACGCAGCGGAAGCGCCCCTCGCGCAGGCCCGCCTCGATGCGGTCGCGCAGCGCCCGGTCGATGGAGCCATGGTGCAGGCCGAGGCCCTCGAGCCAGTCGCTGCGGGCGCGCAGGATCGCCTCGAACCACAGCTCCGCCTGGGAGCGGGTGTTGGTGAAGAGCAGACAGGAGCGCGCGCTCCCCAGGTGCTCGAGCACTTGCGGCAGCAGGCTGACGCCGAGATGTCCCGCCCAGGGGAAACGCTCGTGGCGCCCGGGCAGCAGCCCGCGGATGCGGATGCGCTTGGCCTCGCTGCCGCGGATGAGCTCACCACGGGGATCGCCGGCCAGCAACACGTCCTGCGCTTCCGCGGTGTTGCCGAGGGTCGCGGACAGCCCCCAGACGCGCAGCCCCGGTGCCAGCGCCCGCAGGCGCGCGAGGCAGAGCTCGAGCTGAACGCCGCGCTTGCTGCCGAGGAGCTCGTGCCATTCGTCCACCACCACCGCTCTCAGCCCGCGAAAGGCCTCGCCACCGCGCCGGTAGGAGAGCAGCAGCGACAGGCTCTCCGGGGTGGTGACCAGCGCCGCCGGGGGCCGCCGGCGCTGGCGGGCGCGGGCGCTGGCGCCGGTATCCCCGGTGCGCTTCTCCACCCGCCAGCGCAGGCCGACGCCGTCCGTCGCCGCCTGCAGGTTGGTCACCGTGTCGCTGGCGAGTGCCCGCAGCGGCGTCACCCAGAGCACCCGCAGGGGCGGGTCATGGTCGGCGCGGGCCAGACCCTCCAGCAGCGGGCCGCCCCAGGCGGCCAGCGACTTGCCGGAGCCGGTGGCCGAGTGCACCAGGCCGCTGCGCCCGGCGAGGTAGGCGGCCCAGGTGGCCCGCTGGAAGTCTGCCGGCGTCCAGCCCTGGCCGGCGAACCAGTCGCCCAGCGCGGTCCCGGCCTCAGGCTTCATCCAGCAGGGCCCGTACCTGGTTCAGGGAGTCGGCGTCGGCCGGGCCGAGATCCTCCCGCCAGCGGGCGATGCGCGGGAAGCGCAGGGCAACGCCGGACTTGTGCCGGCGCGAGGGGGCGATGCCCTCGAAGGCCAGCTCGAACACCTGCACCGGCTCCACCGAGCGCACCGGACCGAAGCGCTCCACCGTGTGCCGGCGGATCCAGCGGTCCAGACGCCGGATCTCGGCGTCGTCCAGACCGGAGTAGGCCTTGGCTACAGGCACCAGGCCCTCGCCGTCGGGGACGGCGAAGGTGTAGTCGGTATAGAGGTTGGCGCGCCGGCCGTGGCCTGGCTGGGCGTAGATCAGGATGGCGTCGAGGGTGAGCGGGGCGACCTTCCACTTCCACCACGGCCCCTTGGGCCGGCCGATGCCGTAGGGGCTGTCCCGGCGCTTGAGCATCACGCCCTCGACGCGCCGCGCCCGCGCCTCCGTGCGCAGGCGGTGCAGTCTGTCCCAGTCGCCGGCCTCGATCAGCGGCGAGAGTCGCAGCGGCGGCTCGACCCCGGCGAGCAGCCGCTCCAGCCGCTGCCGCCGCGCAGCGAGCGGTTCATGGCGGACGTCCTCGCCGCGGTCCTCGAGCACGTCATAGGCCAGCAGGTGCACCGGCACCTCCCGCCGCAGCTGCCGGCCCACGCGCTTGCGGCCCAGGCGGCGCTGGAGCTGGGAGAAGGGCAGCACCTCGCCGTCCCAGGCCAGCAGCTCGCCGTCGAGCACGGTATCCTCCGGCAGCTGCCAGGCCGCCTCGGCGACCTCGGGGAAGGTGTCCGTGATCATCTCCTCGCCCCGCGACCAGAGGAACACCGCATCCTCCCGGCGCACCAGCTGCCCGCGGATGCCGTCCCACTTCCACTCGCACTGCCAGTCCGCGAGGGGCCCGAGCTGCGGTGCCGGGTCGGCATCCAGCGGATGGGCGAGGAAGAACGGGTAGGGGCGGGAGGCGTCCTCGCGCCCGGAGCGCTCGTCGAACAGGCTGGCGAAGAACCCGGCATCCGGCCGCCAGTCGCCCATGAGCCGGTGGGCGATCACCGGCCGCGGCAGGCCGCTCGCCCGTGCCAGCGCACGCTCCACCAGGGTCTGCGAGACGCCTACCCGCAGCGCGCCGGTCAGGAGCTTGTTGTAGAGGAAGCAGGCCGGCCGCGGCAGGCCGCGCCAGGCGCTGCGCACGCGCCGGGCCTGCTCGTCTTCGGGCAGCTCCCGCAGGCTCAGCAGCTCCTCCTCCACCCAGGCCGCAAGGCCGCGCACATCGGCATCGGCGTCGCGGCGCTCGGGGTCCTCCAGCATCAGCGCGATGGTCTCGGCCAGGTCGCCGACGTGCTGGTGGGTCTCCTCCACCAGCCACTCCGGCAGGCCGCTCTCCGCCACCAGCCAGGCCCGCAGGCGGGCAGCACCGATGAGACGCTTGAGCCGCCGTCCGGAGAGGAAGTACACGGCCCAGGCGCCGTCCGCCGGCGGCACGCTGGCGAAGTAGTCCGCCAGCGCTGCCACCTTCTCGTTGGTGGCGTTGGTCTGGTCCAGGCGCTCGAAGAGCTCGCCGAAGCGCCTCACGCCGCCGCCTCGTCGTCCTCGCCCTCGCCCTCGCCGTAGAGGGTGGCGAGGGGGCGCGCCGCGAGCCCGTGCTCGCGCAGGTAGCGCACCAGCTCGTCGGCGCGGCCGTGGGTGGTGAGCACCTCCCGCGCCCCGGTATCGCGGATGGTGGCGAGCAGGTCCGGCCAGTCGACGTGGTCCGAGAGCACGAAGCCCCGGTCATGGCCGCGCCGCCGGCGGTTGCCGCGGATGCGCATCCAGCCGGAGGCGAAGCCCGTCAGTGGCCGGCGAAAGCGTCGCATCCAGGTGGAGCCGCCGGCGCTGGGCGGCGCCAGCACCAGCGCCCGGGAAAAATCCTCGTCCCTGGGTGCGGCGGAGACGGCGCGGGTCTCCAGTAGCCGTACCCCGGCCTCACGGTAGGCCTCGGTCAGAGGCACCATGGCACCGTGCAGATAGGCGGGCTCATCGGTAAGCGCCGCAAGCTCCGCCAGCACCCGTTGTGCCTTGCCGAGGGCGTAGCAGAACAGGACGCTGGTGCGCCCTGCGGCGGCGTTCTCCTGCCACCAGGCGTGGATGCGGGCCACTTCCGAGGCCACCGGCGGCCAGCGGTAGACCGGGAGCGCGAAAGTGGCCTCGGTGATGAAGGTGTCGCAGGGCACCACCTCGAAAGGCTCGCAGGTCGGGTCCGCGCCGCGCTTGTAGTCGCCGGAGGCGACCCAGACCCGGTCGCCGTGAGCGACCCGTATCTGGGCCGATCCGAGGATGTGCCCGGCGGGATGGAAGCTGACCCGCACCGGTCCGAAGTCGAGGGGTTCGCCCCAGCCGACCCCGCGGATGTCGGCATCCGCCCCCAGGCGACGCTGCAGCAGGGGCACCGCCGGCGCCGCGGCCCAGTACACGCGGCTGCCCGGCCGGGCGTGATCGGCATGGGCATGGGTGATGACGGCCTGGTCAACCGGGCGCCACGGGTCAATGTGAAATCCGCCGGGCGGGCACAGCAGGCCCCGCTCGGCGGGCTGGATCAGAGGTTCCGTCATGACCCTAGTGTACAAATCACGTCGAGGTCTTGTCCCGGGTATGTACGGAGACGCTGCCCGCCTCGCGCGGCGGTTCCCCGAAGCTCACCTGCTCCGGCGCCACCGAGCCGCCGGAGATCACGAAGCTCATCGCCTCCTCGAAGGTCCAGTCCGTGGGCACGAGGTCGTCAACGGGCACGATCTCCAGATAGCCCGAGGTGGGGTTGGGAGTAGTGGGCACGTAGACCGCGGCGAGCTGCTGGCCGTTGCTGGCGTCGGTCAGTGTGCGCATGACGAAGCCGACCGTCCTCATTCCGGGATGCGGAAAGGCGATCAGCACCACCTGCTGGGCGCCCTCGGGCTGCTGCTGCAGCGCCCCCAGCAGGGCCTTGCTCGCGCCGTAGATCTTCTCCACCAGCGGAATGCGCGCCAGCATTCGCTCGGCCAGCGCGATCAGGCGCCGTCCGACCACGAGCGTCGCCAGCCAGCCGAGCAGAATGAGCGAGCCGAGGGTGACGAACACCGCCAGCAGGTTCTGGAACCAGGGCAGCCCCAGGGCCTCCGAGACGCCCGGCGCGTAGCGGCGGAGACCCTCCGAAAGGGCGGCCGCGCCGGGGCGGCCGAGGTCCGAGAGCTGGGTCACGACGAACTCGAAGATCACCCAGGTGATCCACACCGGAATGGCAGTGAACACGCCGGCCAGCAGGTAGTTGCGCAGTCGGCTTGGCTTCGGCGCCGCGCTCATCGTCTTTCCTCCGGTTCAGGCGACGGGGGTGGCCGGGAGATCGTCAGGCTGCACGACCCGGCCACTGTCGAAGCTCAGCACCTCGGCATCGGCGAGGCTGCGCTCGATCAGGCCGGCGTAGTCCGGCAGCAGCCTGGCCTCGATCGCGCTGAGCTGCTCATCGCGCGAGCGCGTGCGCGGGTGCCGGGCGATCAGGGCGCAGCAGTCCTTGTAGGGCTCCGCGGAGAGCTCGAAGGTGCCGATGCGGCGGGCCCGGTCCACGATTTCCTGCTTGTCCAGCCCGATCAGCGGCCGGAGTACGGGCATCTCCGTGGCCTGGCCGGTGGTCAGCAGGTTGTCCAGGGTCTGCGAGGCCACCTGGCCCAGGCTGTCGCCGGCCACCAGGGCCCGCGCACCGGTTTCTGCGGCGATGCGCGCACCCAGCCGCGCCATGAAGCGGCGCAGCAGGATCAGGCCGTAGCCGCCCTCGGCGCCGCCGGCGAGGGCCAGGTCGAAGTGCGTGTAGGGCACCAGCCACAGCCGCGACTGCAGCGTGCTGGTGCTGAGGCGTCGGGCGATCCGGGCCACCAGGTTTTCCGCCCCGCCGCTCGCTGCCGGATGGCCGGCGGTGAGATGCAGAAAATCCACGCAGCAGCCGCGCCGCGCCAGCATCCAGGCGGCCACCGGGGAGTCGATTCCGGCGGAGAGCAGGGCGAGCACGCGACCGCCCGAGCCCACCGGCAGGCCACCCGGCCCTGGCTCGCGGCCCGCGTAGAGGAAGGCGCCGTCGGGGTAGAGGTCGACATGGAAGGTCTCGTCCGGGCGCTCCAGATCCACCTCGGACCAGTCGGTCTGGTCGATGATGTGGCGGCCCAGGCGGCGGGCGAGCGCCTCGGAGCCGAGCGGGAAGCCCTTGTCGCCCCGGTTGACGCGCACGGCGAAGCGGGCACGGGGCCGCCACCGCTCCGCGGCGAAGCCCGCCAGCAGCGCACAGAGCGTGGCCACCGCCGGGGCACCGTCGGCGGCGCGCAGCTCGCGCTGGGGCAGGTGCAGGGCATCCGCCACCGAGGAGACGCCCGGGGTCTGCGCCGCCGCGGTCACGGCCTGGCGGCGGCGCGCCGGGTCAGCCGCCTCCGGCACCTCGACCGTCAGGCGATCGTGGCCGCGGTGCACGGGCCAGTCCAGGCCTTCCGCCAGCAGCCGATGCCGCAGGTTGCCCTGGAGCACGGTCTCGAACTCGAGGCGGTTATGCCCCTTCAGCGCCAGCTCGGCATAGTGGATCAGCAGTCGCGGTCTCGGCATTGCTCCTCGGCGGCAGATTCACGGGCTGGCAGCAGGCGTGACACCCCAGTCTAACCCCTGCCGGACGGAGGCGCGGCGGTCGCGGAACCGTTACGGCTGCAAGGCAGTCCGCTGGAGGCAGGGCGGGCGTCCGTCCACGTGGTAAACGATGAGTGAGGGAGCCTCTGCATGAACCACCTTCCCGACGCCGCCGAGGTCCTGGTGATGGGCGCGAGTGGCGGCATTGGCCTGGAGTTCTGTCGCCAGCTGCTGGCGCAGCCGCAGGTGAGCCGTGTCTGGGCCGGCGCGCGCCGGCCGGATGCCGAGGGGCTCGCAGCCCTGGCCGAGGCCCATCCGGACCGCCTGCAGACGCTCGCCGTGGACGTCACCAGCGAGGCGGATATCGCCGCTGCCGCGGAGCGCATCGGCGCCGGGACGCCGCGCCTGCATCTGGTGGTCAACGCCTTCGGACTCCTGCATGACGAGGACCGCGGGATCTGGCCGGAAAAGCGGCTCGAGGACGTGCGCCTGGAGAGCCTCGAGGCCAGCTTCCGGGTCAACGCCTTTGCGCCCATCCTGATTGCACGGCATCTGCTGCCCTTGCTGACGCACCGGGAGCGCGCGGTGTACGCGAGCCTCTCGGCGCGGGTGGGCAGTATCGGCGACAATCGCCTGGGCGGCTGGTACGCCTACCGTGCGGCCAAGGCGGCGCAGAACATGTTTACCCGGGGCCTGGCGGTGGAGCTGGGGCGCCGCGCCCGGCAGGTGATCTGCCTCGCGCTGCACCCCGGCACTACGGACACCCCCCTGTCGCAGCCCTTCCAGGCCCGGGTCCCCGAGGGCAAGCTGTTCTCCACGGAGTACGCCGTGGGCTGCCTGCTGGCGGTTATCGACGGCGCCGGCCGCGAGGACAGCGGCCGCTTTTTCGGCTGGGACGGGGAAGAGGTCCCCTGGTGAGAGCGCCTGCTGTCGCAGGCGAGTTCCAAGTTCGACGTTCAAGGTTCAGAGTGGCGGTCCTGCGGCAGCCGTCACGAGGTCACCAATGATTCGAGTCGTCGCCCTTGCGCTGATGCTTGCCCTGCTGGCCGGCTGCGCGGCGCTGCAGCGGGATGTCGAGCCGCCGAGCGTGCGGCTGGTGGGCGTCGAGCTGCTGCAGCTCGGGCTCATGGAGCAGCGTTTCGAGCTGGCGCTGCGGGTGGCCAACCCGAACGACTTCCGCGTGCCGATCAAGGCCCTTGAGTATGCGGTCTTCGTCAACGAGCAGGAGTTCGCCAGCGGGCTCAGCAGCGAGTCCTTCGAGCTGCCGGCCCTGGGCGAGGAGGTGATCCGCGTCCAGGTGGGCACGCAGCTGCTGGACAACCTCCAGCAGCTCGCCCGCTGGCAGCGCGACCCGCCGCAGGCACTGGACTACCGCCTCGAGGGCCGCGCGCGGCTGTCCAGCCTGCCGGTCTGGCTGCCGTTTGAGCAGGCCGGGCGGGTAGCCTTGCGGTAGCCCCGCTGCGGGGGCCAGTTTCGCGTTTCGGGTCTAAGGAAGGTTGCGCCTCCGGTGACCTGCCTCTGCCACCCGTCCTCGCGAGGCACGCGCCGTACCGTTACGAGGGCATCGAGTACTCGTAATATCAATCGGTTGTGCGCAACTTTGAACTTTGAACATTAAACCTTGAACTTCAGCGCTGGACCCTCAGCCGCGAGCCTGACCTCCGTGCGCCGCCAGGGCCTCCGCGACCACGCCGGTCAGTCGCTTGGCCGTCGGCACGTGCAGGAACTCGTTCGGGCCATGGGCGTTCGAGCCCGGGCCGAGGACGCCGGTGATCAGAAAGCGGGCGTCCGGGAAGCGGTCGCTGAGCAGGTTCATCAGCGGGATGGTGCCGCCTTCGCCCATGAACACCGCCGGCTTGCCGAACCAGTGCCGCGAGGCCCGCTCCAGGCTGTCCCCCAGCCAGCCCTCGAAGCTCGGCGCGTTCCAGCCGTTGGAGGCCTGGGCCGGGTGGAACCGGACCCGTGCCCGGTGCGGCGGGCTGTCGGTGAGCGTATCGCCCAGGGCGCGGGTGGCGGCCTCGGCGTCCACCGTGGGCGGCAGCCGCAGCGAGAGCCGCAGGCGGGTTTTCGGGCGCAGGACGTTGCCGGCCTCGGCGAGGGGCGGCAGGCCGTCGGCGCCGGTGATCTCCAGCGCCGGCCGCCAGGTGCGGTTGAGCACGAGCTCGGTGGTGTCGCTGCTGAGCGGCTGGGTCTCGCCGGCGAAGGGGAACTTGCCCGCCAGCGCGTCGCCGATGACCTCCGCGGCCAGGCGCGCCTGGTCCTGACGTTCCGCCGGTATGTCGGCCTGCAGCGCCGGTAGCAGGATGTGGCCGGTGGTGGCCTCCTCGACCCGCTCCAGCAGGCTGCGGGCGATGCGGAAGCCCGAGGGCACCACACCGCTCGCGTCCCCCGAGTGGACCCCCTGCTCGAGGACGTCGATCTCCAGGTCGCCCGCGGCGATGCCGCGCAGCGACGTGGTGACCCAGAGCTGTTCATAGTTGGCGCAGCCGGAGTCCAGGCAGACCACGAGCTCGGGCCGACCCAGACGTTCGCCGAGATGGTCCAGGTAGTGGGGCAGGTCGTGACTGCCGCTCTCCTCGCAGCACTCGATCAGCAGCACGCAGCGGGCGTGGGGCACGCCCTGGGTCTCCAGGGTGGTGATCGCCTGCAGCGAGGCGAACACGGCGTAGCCGTCGTCTGCGCTGCCGCGGCCGTAGAGACGGCCGTCGGTAAGTACCGGATGCCACGGGCCCTTGTCCGCGTCCCAGCCGCTGGCCTCGGGCTGCTTGTCCAGGTGGCCGTAGAGCAGGACCTCGCCGGGGGCCGAGCCCGGGATCTCCACCAGCAGGAGCGGCGTGCGGCCGTGCAGGCGGATCACCTCGACCGTGCTGCCCCTGGGTGCGTGCTGACGGCACCAGTCCTCGGCGAGGTCCACCGCCTCGTCGATGTAGCCGTGGCTGGCCCAGTCCGGGTCGAAGTGGGGTGATTTGGCGGGGATGCGGATGAACTCGCAGAGGGTGGGGAGGATGTCGTCCTCCCAGGCGGCCTCCACCTGTTCGCGGGCGGTCGCGGGGTCCAGCTCGCGGGTCATCTCTGTCCTCCGGATTGTTCGGCGCAGTCGATGCAGAGGGTGGCGGCCGGGTCGGCCTGGAGTCTGCCGGGGGCGATGGGCTCTGCGCAGCGCAGGCAGTCTCCGAAGTCGCCGGCATCGAGCCGCCGCAGGGCGCTGTCGATGCGCAGCAGCTCTCGCTCGGCGCGCTGTCGCGTCGCCTGTGCCATGGCCTGGGACTGCAGCGCATCCATCCGGGTAAGGCGCCCGGTGCGCTGCTGGTCGAGCTCGACCGTGGCGGCAGCCTCAGCGCGGCCGTCGCTGCCGGCGGCGAGGGTCTCGCGGCGCCTAAGCAACGCGGCACGCAGTGCCTCGGGGTCGATGTCCTCTCGCATCCGTGGATGGTAGCGCCCGGGGCAGGGATGCGGCCAGTCGCGGCTAGGAGTCTGCGCCGTAGAAATCTTCCGAGCGAGATGGTCCCACGGCGAGGCGATTTGCCCGCTCGTGCGAGGCGCATAGTGGTGACTATGCAACGAGCGCGAGCGGTCAAAGCGGCCGCAGTGGGGCCGCCGCAGCCGGGAGACGTTCTACGGCGCAGACGCCTAACGCGCATCGGTGAGAAGTGCGGGCTGGGATCAGGCGGTGAGATCGGCAGCGGCCGGGGTTGCCGGGATCCAGGGCGTATCCAGCACGTAGCGCTCCTGCTCCCGGTTCTGGATGGCCCCGGGTCGGGCGCTGCGCACCAGGGCGACGGCGTCCTCCGGCGTGCTGCCGAGCTCCACCAGCAGCCGTGCCGCCACAGTACCGCTGCGCCCGAGCCCTGCAAGGCAGTGCAGCACCACGTCCTCGCCGGCATCCAGATGGGCATGGATGGTCTGGCCGGTCTGCTGCCAGGCCCTCTCGAAGGCCGCACCCGGCGCCCGGAAATCGGCGATCGGGC
This sequence comes from Spiribacter halobius, assembly GCF_020883455.1. Lineage (NCBI taxonomy): Bacteria > Pseudomonadati > Pseudomonadota > Gammaproteobacteria > Chromatiales > Ectothiorhodospiraceae > Sediminicurvatus > Sediminicurvatus halobius. The sequence goes on from NZ_CP086615.1 coordinate 1,511,655, forward strand.
AGTGGAACCAGGCCAGGCCCGCAGCCTGGCTCTGGGCCGCCAGGTCATGCACCCCCATCAGGTCGAGCTCGTCCGCCTCCACCAGGGTGATCAGGGCCCGCGCGCCCCAGCGGCGAATGGCCTCGAGGTCCCGGCGGATGCCATCCGGCTCCACGCCCACCGAGCCGAACAGCCTCCAGCGGCCGGGGCAGGCGGTCATGCCGAGACGGGCCCCGGTGCGGAGGTGAAGGGCATCGATACAGATGGGCTGTGGCAAGTGTCGGCCCCGTCGCGGTTTGCGATGCTGCGTTGCCACAAGGGTAGGACACGCAGGCGGTTTCGGCTACAGCGGCGGGCGGTCCGGGATCCCGGGCAGCTCGACGGTGAGGCGGGCACCGCCGAGCGCGCCCTCGGCGATGTGCAGCCGCCCGCCCCGGTCGCGAACCAGCTCGGCCACCAGGGCGAGGCCGATGCCCTGGCCGGGCACCTGCTGGTCCAGGCGCACGCCGCGCTCCAGGACACGCTCGCGGACCCCGTCCGGAATACCGGGGCCGTCGTCCTCCACCACCACGGTCAGCGTACCGTCGTGCTCCTGCCAGCCGGTGACGCGCACCCGGCTGCGGGCCCATTTGAAGGCATTGTCCAGCAGGTTGCCGAGCAGCTCCATCAGCTCGTCCTCGCTGCCGGCGAAACGCAGCTCCGGCCGGCAGTCCAGCTCGAGCTGGACGGGGGCGCCGCGGTGGCCGTAGGCGCGGGCCAGCGTCCGGCCGAGCCGCTCGGCCACGGCGCGCACCGCGGTCCCCTCACCGGTCACGGCGGCACCGAGGCTGCCCCGACGCACGTGGTAGTCGATGCTGCGGTCGATGCGCCCGATCTGCTCGCGGGCCTCCGCGAGCCCGCTCGGGTCGGGGTCGTCGAGCACGCCGCCGACCACGGCCAGGGGCGTCTTCAGGCTATGGGCGAGATTGTCCAGGTTCTCGCGATGACGGGTGGCGCGCCGTCGCTCCGAGGCCACCAGGGTGTTGATGCGCCGGGTGAGCTCGGCGATCTCCAGAGGGTAGTCCTCCGCCAGCCGCTCCCGCCGGCCCTGCTCGAGGGCGGCAAGGTCCCGCCGCACCCGCCGCAGTGGCGCCAGCGACCAGCGCAGCAGCCCCGCCTGGAACCCCAGCAGCAGCAGGCCGCCGGCACCGAGCCAGCCCCAGAGGCGGCGCCGGAAACCGCCCATCTGCGCGGCAAAGGCGCGGTCGTTCTCTGCCACCACCACGGTGAAGCGCTCGAGCTCGCCGTCGGCGGTCTCCCAGTCGAGTCCGTAGCGCAGGCGGAAGCCGCGGCCGGTCTCCGCCGGCAGCTCGAAGCGGCTCTCGCCGGCCGCCGCAGCCGGCGGCGCCCGGGTGTCGTGGCCCATGGTGGAAGTGGAGCGCCAGAGGATGCCGCCGTCCGGGGCCACCAGCCAGGCGTACAGGCCCGAGCGCGGCTGCCCGAGCCGGGGCTCCGGCAGGGGACCTTCCAGCGCCGGGCCCTGCGGCCCGATCTCGATGGCGGCCAGCAGCGTGTAGACCTGCCCGAGCAGGCGTTCGCGCTGGGCGTCCAGCGCGCTGGCCCGGAACGCCGCCTCCAGGGCGAGACCGATGGTGACCAGCGCGAGCAGGGTGACCGCGATGGCCGCCACCAGCAGGCGCCGGCGCAGCGAGCCGCCGGCCGACGACGTCACGTCCGCTCCAGCGCCAGCCGGTAGCCGCGCCCGCGCAGCGTCTCGATGGGCCGCAACGTGCCGTCCGGGTCGAGCTTGCGGCGCAGGCGGGCGATGATCACCTCCATGACGTTGCTGTCACGCTGGTCATCGTCCTCGTAGAGGTGTTCCACCAGCTCGGTCTTCGAGACCACCTCCCCGGCGTGATGCATCAGGTAGGCGAGCACCCGGTATTCGAACGCGGTGAGCTCCAGCGGGGCACCGTGCAGGCGTACGCTCTGGTCGCGTGTGTCCAGTGCCAGCGGGCCGCAGGCAAGCACCGGATCGGCCCAGCCGCCGGCGCGGCGGAGCAGCGCCTGCAGACGGGCGCGCAGCTCCTCGCGCTGGAAGGGCTTCACGACGTAGTCATCGGCGCCGGCCTCGAGGCCGGCCACCTTGTCCTGCCAGCGCCCGCGGGCGGTGAGGATGAGAATCGGGTAGCGATGCCCCTCCGCGCGCAGGCTGCGGATCAGCGCAAGACCCTCGGTGCCGGGCAGGCCGAGGTCGACGACGGCGAGATCCAGCGGATGATGGCGCCCCATGGCGAGGCCGGCATCACCGTCGCCGGCCTCGTCCACGACGAAGCCCTCCTCGCGGAGCCAGGCCGCGAGCCGCTGTCGCAGCCCGGTCTCGTCCTCCACGATCAGCAGCCGCATCAGCGGATCTCGCCGGAGCGGGCGTCGACGTCGAACACCCGCACCCGACCCTGGGCGACGAGGACGCGGACCTGATGGATCTCCCGCCCGCCGCGGCGGATGGTGCGGGCGCTCAGCACGCGGCCGTCGGTGCGCTCGGCGACCCGACGGACCGCCTGGTCCAGGCTGATACCGCCGCTGCGGCTCGGCGCATACTCCTGGCGCAGCCCGCCATCGGGCTGGCCGAGGCCCTGGGCGACGACACCGCCCGGCAGCAGAAAGGCGATCAGCAGTACCAGGGCGAGGCCCCGCCAGCCCCTCATGGCGCCCCCTAAAGCTCCGGCGTCACACCCACGCGCAGCCGCACGCGGTCACCGGGGCGGCGATCGGTGCGGACGACGTACTCTTCGCCATCATAGCGGTAGTGGACGTCGTAGCCGATGGTCCGGCTCTCCCAGTGGACCTCCTCGACCACCTCGCAGCGGGTCTCCCAGCGATCGTGCACCCGGGCATGGCGGTCGCGGTTGGCGAGCTCGTCGCCGATGCCGGCGCCGAGGATGGTGCCGGCGACCGTGGCCACGCGCCGGCCGTCCCCGCCGCCGATCTGGTTGCCCGCAATGCCGCCGATGATGCCGCCGACCACCAGCCCCGCGCGGTTGCGCTCCGGCTCCTCGACGTAGGTGACGCGCTCATCCCAGCATTCCTCCCGCGGCGTTGTGACCCGCACGTCCCGTGTCACCGGCTCGACGTGGGTCACCGGCGCCCAGGTGTAGTGCACATGCCGATCCCCCCCGGCCAGCGCCGCCCCCGGCAACACCAGCGCCGCCGCGAGTCCGAGTACCGTAATGGGCCTGATCATGACAGCCTCCTGTTCTGGTTGCCGATCCGTGGCGTGAGTATCCGTTGCGGGGCCTGAACCGGGGCTGAACGCGGCGCGTTGCGGCTAGTTGCAAGTTGCAAGTTGCAAGTTGCAAGTTGCAAGCGGGAACGGGAGCGCGCGGTAGCCTTTTTGCTTGCCACTTGCCACTTGCCACTTGCCACTTGCCACTCAGAACTCCCAGACCCAGGGCACCATCCCCAGGGTCACCCCCATTACCAGGGCGTTCAGCGGCAGGCCGAAGCGGAGGTAGTCGGCGAAGCGGTAGCCGCCGGGGCCGTAGACCATGAGGTTGGTCTGGTAGCCGATGGGTGTGGCGAAGGCGGCGGAGGCGGCCATCATCACGACGACGACGAACGGGGTGAGGCCGGCGCCCAGCGTCTCCGCGGCCGAGACCGCGATGGGGAACACCAGCACCGCGGCCGCGTTGTTGGTGATGAGCTCCGTGCACAGGAGCGTGACCAGGTAGATCGCGGCGAGCACGAGCAGCGGCTCGCCACCGGCCAGGTCGACCAGCTCGCCGGCCGCCACCGCTGCGGCGCCGCTCTGGGCTATGGCCTCGCCGAGGCCGAGGGCGGCGCCGATCACCAGCAGCACGTTCCAGTCGACATGCCGGCGCGCCTCGGGGCCGGTGACACAGCCGGTGAGCACGAGCGTCCCGGCGGCGAGCAGCGCGGCGTTGAGCAGCGTCAGCACGCCGCTCGCCGCGAGGGTGACCATGCCGGCGAGCGTGGCAAGCGCGATCCAGGCGCGGTCGTGGCGCCGCGGCGTGGAGTCCTCGACGCCGCTCACGAGGAAGAAATCGCGGGCGTTGCGCTGGCGCTGGAGAAAGCTCGGATGGGTCTCCAGCAGCAGGGTGTCACCCGCCTGCAGGACGATGTCGCCGATCTTGCCCGGCAGCCGGCGGCCGCCGCGGGCCACCGCGATCACCGCCGCCTGGTACTCGGCGCGGAAGCGTCCATCACGGATGCTGTGACCCACCAGCGGGCAGGCGTCGGAGACCACGGCCTCCACCAGGCAGCGCTGCTCCCGGGGGGCTGTCAGCCGGTCCACCCGGTCGGCCGCCGGCTCGATGCCGCGCATGCGGTGCAGATCCACCACGGATTCCAGCACCCCCACGAAGACCAGCCGGTCACCGCCGTGCAGGCGCTCGCTCGGGGCCACCGCCGGCAGCAGCTCGCCCTCGCGCTCGATCTCGGCGAGAAAAAGCCCGGGCAGGTGCCGCAGACCGGCGGCCTCGATGCTGCGGCCCACCAGGGGGCCGTCCCGCGCCACGCTCACCTCCACCGTGTAGCGGCGCGGATCCGGGGTCTCGCCGAGGGCGCTGCCGCCGGCGGGCAGCAGGCGCGGGCTGGCGAGCAGGATGTAGCCGATCCCCACCACCGTGGCGGGCACGCCGACCCAGGCGATGTCGAACAGGCCGAGGCCATCGAAGCCGGGCTGGGCCCGGGCCAAGCCGTCGACGATGAGGTTGGTGCTGGTGCCGATGAGCGTGCAGGTGCCGCCGAGGATGGCGGCATAGCTGAGCGGCAGATAGAGCCGTGAGGCGGGCAGCCGGCAGCGGCGGGCGAGGTCGTTCACCACCGGCAGGAAGACGGCGACGATGGGCGTGTTGTTGAGGAAGGCGCTGAGCCCGGCGACCGGCCCGAGCAGCCGCAGCTGGGCGGTGAAGAGCCGCCGTGGGCGCCCGAGCAGCGGGTCGGTGACCAGACCCACGGCGCCGGTATGCACAAGCCCGGCTGCGACGACGAACAGCAGGCCCACGGTGATGAGTCCGCTGTTGCCGAACCCGGCCACCGCCTCTGCCGGGGCCACGAGGTGCTCGGAGCCGGTCAGGGCACCCACGGTGATGATGACGGTCAGGCCGCCGAACAGGCCGCTGACGGGCCGCGCGCGGCCGCTGGCCAGAGCGAGGAACACAGCCACGACCACGGCGACGGTGAGCCAGGCCTCCCAGCGCATCGGTGCTCTCCCTGGTGCCGGGTCTCAGCCGCGACGCCCGCCGAGCTCGTGGGGGGTGGCGCGGCGTGCCAGCGAAGGCGGCGGCGGGCTTCCCGCGAGCAGCGCCGAGAGCACCTCCACACCGGTCACGAGCCCGGGTCCGGGCCGGCTGAAGTGGCGATTGCCATCCACGGCATGGACCGCGCCCGTGCGGACCGCCGGCAGGGTGTCCCAGCTGGGTCGGGCGGTGAGGGCCGGCAGCGTCCGCGCCGCTGCCTCGAGCCCGAGGCCGCAGGGCATCAGAATGATGACCTCCGGGGCGAAGTCCCGAACCTCGTCCCAGGACACCGTCCGCGAGTGTGCGCCGGGCACCCCAAGCGGCTGACCCCCAGCCAGCCGCACCATCTCCGGTACCCAGTGCCCGCCGATGAACAGCGGCTCCGGCCATTCCACCGTCAGCACCCGGGGGCGCCGGGTCGGCAGCCGGCGCGCCGCGGCCAGTCTGGCTCGCAGCTGCGCCAGCAGCCTGGGCCCGACGGACCCGGCACCGGCCGCCTCGGCAATGTGCGCGATCTCCGCGAACACGCCCTGCAGGTCGCGGGCGTCCAGGGAGAGAACGCTGGCGCCGGCCACGGCCTCGGCGGTGAGCCCGCCCGGTGTCGGCGCGCAGACATCGCAGAGCGACTGGGCGAGCACCAGGTCCGGTCGCAGCGCCGCCAGGGCGGCGGCATCGACCTGGTAGAGCGGCGCGCCGCGCGCGCTGCGCTCGCGAACCTCGCGGTCGATGGCGGCAGGGGTCTGGGCGGGGTCGATCAGGGCCTGGCTGACGCGGGGCCGGTCCAGCACCGACGCCGGCGCGTCGCAGTCGGCGGAAATGCCCACGAGGGCGTCTTCCAGTCCCAGCGCGGCCACCGTCTCGGTGGCGCCGGGGAGCAGGGAGACGATACGCTCTGCCCTCGTCACGGCCGGGCCCGCCCGCGCCTGCAAGAGCTTTTCCCAGGATGGCGCGAGGCCATGATCCCGCTCCGCGACGACAATCCGACCCGACGTACGCCGGTGCTCACGCCGGCGCTGCTCGGCGCCTGCGTGCTGGTCTTCCTCTGGCAGGTGAGTCTGCCGCCGGAAGCGGCCCGGCAGGCGGTATACGCCTTCGGCGTGACGCCGGCGGTACTCACCGGCGCCGCCCGGCTGCCGGCGGAGGTGGCGGCGGTTCCGGCCTGGCTGACGGTGTTCACGTCCATGTTCCTCCACGGGGGCTGGCTGCACCTGATCGGCAACATGCTCTATCTGTGGATCTTCGGCGACAACGTCGAGGATGACCTCGGCCACGGCCGGTTCCTGCTCTTCTACCTGCTCTGCGGCGCGGCGGCGGTGGCGGCCCAGGCCGTGCCCGCCCCGGAGTCCACCGTGCCCATGATCGGGGCGAGCGGCGCCATCTCGGGGATTCTCGGCGCCTATCTGGTGCTGCACCCGCGGGCGAGGGTGCTGGTGTTGATTCCGCTCGGGCTGTTCAGTCAGCTGTTGCGGCTCCCGGCGATGCTGGTGCTTGGCCTCTGGTTCGGGCTGCAGCTGCTGTCGTCCCTGGGCCAGGGAGATGGCGGCGGCGTCGCCTTCCGCGCCCATGTCGGCGGATTCGTGGCCGGGCTGGTGCTGGCACCGCTGATGCGCCGTCGCGCCGTCCGGCGCGGGCGATAGGAATCAGTCCTCATCGTCTCGCCGGGGTTCCGAGGCCTGGCAACGCGCCCGAAGCGATCAGTAACGCCGGCCGCGGCGGCGCTGAGTCGTATGGTGGCTCTCGATCCAGGCCTGCTTCTGCAGGTGCGACTGCACCTCGCGCTTGAGGTGGTCCTCGAAGGCGCGCGCCTCCAGCTCCAGCTCCACGCTCTGCAGTAGGGACTCCAGCTCCTCGCGGCTCATCTCGGAGAGATTGACTGACGATTCCACGGGTATGGCTCTGCGTCCTTGGTGGATGAATGATCGCCCACTGCCCGTCTCCGGCACCGTTCGGGGCGGGCCGGCCGGGGGCGTGGACGGTTTCGGTGCGCAGACCCGGGGTGCGGGTCAGCGGCTGTTGAACTTCTCGGCCAGCTTCTCCAGCCGGGCCTGCTTGCGCTCGACCTGGCGCGACTGCTCACGGCTGCGGCGGCGCTCGGCGGCGCGGGCCTTCTGGGCCTCGCGCTGGGTGCCGGCGTGCTGGCGTGCCTCCTCGGTGACCTCGCCGGCCGGGCGCCCGTGGAGGTCGATCCGTGGCATGCCCGCCATGATCGCCTCAAGGTACGACGGCGAGCGGGTGTAGCGGGCGAGGGCCTGCTTCATCAGCCAGTTGGGCGTCTCCGCGAACTCGGGGTCCGCGTCCAGGGCGGCGCGCAGCTCCTTCTGGATGCCGATGGCGAGCGGCTTGACCTGCCGGCGGTCGGTAGTGAAGCACTCCGGGAACCGACGGGTCAGCTCGGTGACGAAATCCCGCGCACGCTCCGCACGACGCTGCTTCTGGCTCGGCGTGTTGGACATCGGGGCCATTCCTGTCGCGGGCATGCGGTGCGGCGCGCGGCTTGCCGGTGGAGCATACCCCAAGCAGCGGTTCGGGGACAGCCCGTCGGCGCGGTTGTACGGCACGGCCGTCGAACGCATATGATGGGGTAACCAGCCCGTCGGCAGGAACGAGGTGAAGTCGATGAACGCCGATCACCCGATCCGCAAGCAGCAGCTGCTGGAGATCCTCGAGGAGAGCCCCTTCGAGCATCTCACCAGCAGTGTCCACGTCATGGACCAGGATCACGGCGGACGCCACGAACTGGCCGGCGTGTCCATTTACTCCAACGCCCGCGGCTGGATGGCACAGGTCAACTGGCGTGCCGTGGTGGATACCGACGAGATCACCCTGCGCGTGGGCGACGGTGACAGCGGCGAGCGCGCCTACGAGCTCCGGGACGAGCGGCGCATGCGCCTCAGCGTGGAGGACGAGGGCGGCCTCCCGGTGAGCGAGGACGAGGTCTCGGCCCTGGTCGCCCAGTCGCCGCTCGCCAAGAGCTGGGAAGAGGACGTGGTCGGCGTGCTCAAGGAGACGCGGGAGCGTCAGGCCACGGTGCACTGACCCCGAGGCCTTCACGACCGATCACCGCGGGCCCGCCATCGGCGGGCCCTTTTGCGTGCGAGGCCCGGGCTCCCGTCGCGCCTGATGGCGAGGCATCCTGTGTGTGGTGCCGGTCACAGAACGCGCAGCCGGCCCTCAGGACCATGGAGTCTGCCAGGGAAAACGGCTGCCAGGAGGCCTGCCATGAGCAACACCCTCGTCGATTACAGCCTCACGCTCGTCCTGCTGTCCTACATCGTCTCCGTCGTCGGCGCCGGCTCGGCGCTTTTCGTCGCTCGCCACATCCGGGGCGGTGACGGCGGCCAGCGGCCGCTGTGGCTCGCGCTGTCCGCGCTGCTCCTCGGCGGCTGTGCCATTTGGGCGATGCACTTCGTCGGCATGCTGGCGTATGACCCGGGGATCCCGGTCGCCTATGACGGGCCGCTGACCGCCGTCTCCTTTCTCGTGCCGGTGCTCTTCACCGGCGGCGCGCTCTACACCGTCCACCGCTGGGAGCATTCCCGCGGCGTCTGGCTCGCGGCGGGGACGGTCATGGGGCTCGGCGTGGCCGCAATGCATTACTCCGGCATGGCAGCCATGCGCATGGCTGCCACCATGAGCTACAACCCGATCCTGGTTGCGGTCTCCATCCTCATCGCCATCATCGCGTCCATGGTGGCCCTGTACATCCTTCTGCAGTGGCGGGGCATGGCCCGCTACCTCAGCGCGGCCGTCATGGGCGTGGCGGTCTGCGGGATGCACTACACCGGGATGGCGGCGATGAATCTGGTGCCCTCGCAGGGCCCGGTGGACTACTTTAGCGGGGCCCTGTCGCCGCAGCTGATGCTGCTGCTGGTGACGCTCACCGCCTTTGCGGCCTGCGTGATCAGCGTGTTCCTGGCGCTCAACGACGATGGCGACATCGTGGCCGGCTGAGGGCGGGAGCCCCGCTCCGGGGCTCCGAGACCGGACAATATTTCCGCAACGATCATTAAACGTGCGAGCATCGTAGACCCCGCGACAGGCGCCCCGCCCGGGCGCCGCGCGCCGGATCAGGGGTAAAACGATGACCAAGCATGTGTTCGTGATCGGGCTCGACGAGTTCAATCTGCGCGAGCTGCAGACCGTCCACAACGCCTCCGAGTACGAATTCCACGGCCTCGTCGACTACGACGTCATGGTGAACCCGCCGTCCTATCCGATGGCGGAGATCATGGCGGACGCCCGCAAGACGCTGGCCGAGGCGCCGTCCGTCGACGCCATCATCGGCCACTGGGACTTCCCGACCACCTCGATGCTGCCGATCCTGCGCCGGGAGTACGGCCTGCCGACGCCGTCGCTGGAGAGCGTGCTCTACTGCGAGAGCAAGTACTGGTGCCGCATCGCCAACGAGGAGGCGGTGCCGGAGTGCACGCCGCCGTTCCAGGGGCTCGATCCCTACAGCGACGATCCCGTCGCCGACCTGCAGATGGAGTACCCGTTCTGGCTCAAGCCGACCACGGCGTTCTCGTCCTATCTCGGCTTCCGCATCGAGGGCGAACCGCAGTTCCGCGAGGCCATGGACACGATCCGCGAGCACATACACGTGTTCGCCGAGCCCTTCGACTACATCCTGCAGTCCTGCGAGAACCGTGAGCGGCTGCCCGCCAAGGGCAGCGGGGCGACGGTCCTCGCCGAGGGGCTGATCGGCGGCAACCTGTGCACCCTCGAGGGCTATATCCAGAACGGTGAAGTGGTCACCTACGCCGTGATCGACTCGCTGCGCGGCTCCAACAACGTCAGCTTCCTGAGCTATCAGTACCCCTCGCAGCTGCCCGAGGGCATCCAGAACCGGATGAAGGCCCACGCCGAGAAAATCCTCACGCACATCGGCCTGGACCACACGCCGTTCAACATGGAGTTCTTCTGGGATCCGCTCACGGACCGGATCTGGCTGCTGGAGATCAATCCGCGGATCTCGAAGTCCCACTGCCCGATCTTCCAGATGGCGACTGGTGCCTCGCACCACGAGGTGGCGATCGATATTGCACTGGGCCGACGGCCGGACTTCCCGCGCCCCGAGGGCCGCTTCCCCATGGCGGGCAAGTTCATGCCACGGGTGTACGGCGACGCCCAGGTCACGCGCGTGCCCTCGCCGGCGGAGATCGAGGCGATCCACCGGCACTACCCGGAGCTCATCGTCCACGTCTACGTGGAGGAGGGTATGTGGCTCTCGGAGCTGCGCGGGCAGGACAGCTACAGCTTCGAGATCGCCGATCTGTTCATCGGCGGTGCCAACGAGGAGGAGCTGCACGCCAAGTTCCGCGAGACGATGCAGCTGCTGGACTTCCAGTTCTCGGCGGTGCTGCCCACCAACTACGGTTGAGGCCGGTGGGAGGGGGTGGGAGGGTAGACGGGGTCAAGTCTTGACATGACAGTTGCGGCTGCAGCCGCAACTGTCATGTCAAGACTTGACCCCGTGTCCCGGGCCTTATCCACGCCCTTTCCTGGCGTTCCGGTACTCCTGCTCCAGCAGCGAGAGGACCCGCATGGAGGCGAAGCCCTCGCCCTTGCGGACGCTCTCCCGGGCGATGCCCTCCTCGACGAAGCCGAGCCGGCGGTAGAGGCCCTCGGCACGGCGGTTGTCCAGGGCGACGTTGAGCCAGACCCGGTGGCAGCGGGCGACCTCGAAGCAGTAGCGCAGCACCAGCCGCACGCCGGTGCGCCCGTCACCGCGGCCCTTGCCGGCGATGACGATCCGCCGCAGCAGGATGCTGCCGTTGGGGTCGTCCACATCCTCGAGCAGGGCATAGCCCACCGGTCCGTCCGGGCGCTCGAGGATCCAGTGGGCCGTGCCGGGTCGCTGCAGGCTTGCGCGGTGCTCTGCCTCGCTCCACTGCTCCACGTGCCGGGCATTGTCCGGCTGGCGCTCGAGGCCGACCACGAAGGCACAGTCGTCGGGACGGGTAGGGCGCAGGGTGAGGCCCCCGATGGTCAGGGGCAGTTGATCGCGTTCGAGTCCAGGCATGATGCGAGGATATCCGGGTTGGTAGTGATCGGGTTTGACCAGCGGCCTCGCTCGGACAACTATGCAAACAGGCTCGCAAGGAGAAACCGGCATGGTCAGACGTACCGCCTTCGTGGACCCGGATCACGTTCGGGAGCGTCTCGTCTCACTGATTCGCATTCCCTCGGTCACCGGCCAGGAGGATGCCGCCGTTGGCCAGGTCGCCAACTGGCTGCAGCAGCTCGACGTCGAGGTCGACTACTGGAACGATGGCATCGCCTCGCTGCAGAAGGATCCGCGCTACCCCGGGCACGAGGTGGAGCGGGCCTGGGCGCCGGTGGCCGTCGGCGTGCTGCGCGGGGAGCAGCCGGGGCCGAGCGTGCTGCTGACCGGTCATATTGACGTCGTCCCGCCCGGTGACTACAGCCGCTGGCGCGACGAACCCTTTTCCGGGGTGGCCCGCGGCGATCGCATCTTCGGCTGCGGGGCCGGCGACATGAAGGCCGGCCTGGTGGCGGCCATGGTCGCCTTCGAGGCCTTCGCCGAGAGCGGTCGCAACTTCCCCGGGCGGGTGATCTTCGCGGCCGTGCCGGCGGAGGAGGACAGTGGCCTCGGCACTCTGGCCGCCATCCGCGGCGGCTGGGAGGCGGATGTCTGCATTGTACCCGAGCCGACGGTGCAGAACGGCTACCCGGAGCTCGTCATCGCCCACGCCGGGGCGATGTCGCTCAAGGTGGAGGTGCCGGGCAAGTCGGCCCACGCCAGCAAGCGTCTGCAGGGGGAGAGCGCCCTGGATCACTTTCTCACCGTCTACAAGGCCATGCGCGAGGACGAGCGGCGCGTCAACGAGGGCGAGACCCATCCGCTGATGAAGGTCCACCCGCTGCCGTACGCGACCAACGTCGGCACCATCCGGGGCGGACTCTGGTCCTCCAGCGTCATGGATTCACTCGAGGCCCAGGTGCGCGTCGGCGTCGCCCTGAACGAGACCATTGAGCAGGCCGAGCAGCGCTTCCGCAGCGTGATCGACGAGTTCATTCGCGAGGACCCGTGGCTCAGCGATCACCCGCCGAAGATCAGCCGCCTGGCGTCGGGCTTCGGCTCCGCGCGTACGGCGGAGGATCACCCGCTGGTGCACGCGCTGGGGGAGTCGGCGGAGGAAGAGTTCCGCCGCGCGCCCACCGTGGCCGCCGCCCCCTACGGCTGCGACATGTCCGGCTGGGTGCGGCACGCCAACACGCCCACCGTGGTCTACGGCCCGGGGGAGATCGATCTCGCCCATGCGCCGAATGAGTCGGTGTCACTGGAGACCACCTACAAGGTCGCGCGTACCCTGGTAAAGACCACCGAGCGGCTGCTGGAGATGGATGCCGACGACCTGCGCCTGCGGCGGCAGCCGGCATGAACGAGCGGGTGGCGCGATGAAGGTAGTGCGCTCCTTCCCCGAGGGCGTGGACGTCATCGAGAACGTCTGGATCCCCATGCGCGACGGCGTGCGCCTCGCGGCGCGCCTGTGGCTGCCCGCCGGTGCCGAGAACGCGCCGGTGCCGGCGGTGCTCGAGTACATGCCCTACCGCAAGCGCGACTTCACCCGCCTGCGGGACGAGCCCCTGCACCATTACTTTGCCGGCCACGGTTACGCCGGCATCCGGCTCGACGTGCGCGGCACCGGGGACTCCGAGGGCATCCTGCGCGACGAATACCTCGCCCAGGAGCAGGATGATGCCGTCGATGCCATCGACTGGATCACCCGCCAGCCCTGGTGCGACGGCAGCGTCGGCATGATCGGGCTGTCCTGGAGCGGGTTCAACTCGCTGCAGGTGGCCGCGCGCCGGCCCCCGGCGCTGAAGGCGATCATCACCATGTGCTCCACGGATGACCGCTACGCCGACGACGCCCACTACAAGGGCGGCTGCCTGCTGAACGAGAACCTCGCCTGGGGCTCGGCCTTCTTCTCGCTCAACGCCTGCCCGCCGGACCCGGAGGTGATGGGCAAGGGCTGGCGCGAGCTCTGGCAGCAGCGCCTGGAGCACAACCGGCTGTTCCCGGCACTGTGGATGCGCCATCCCCACCGGGATGAATACTGGCAGCACGGCTCCGTCTGCGAGGACTACGACGCCATCGAGTGCGCCGTCTACGCCGTGGGCGGCTGGGCGGACGGCTACGTCAACGCCATCCCGCGGCTGATGGAGGGGCTGTCCTGTCCGCGCAAGGCGCTAATCGGCCCCTGGCCCCACGCCTTTCCCCATGCCGCCGTGCCGGGGCCGCGCATCGGCTTCTTCCAGGAGGCGGTGCGCTGGTGGGACTACTGGCTCAAGGGCGAGGACAACGGGATCATGGACGAGCCGCCGTTCCGCGCCTGGCTGGAGGAGTGGATCGCGCCGGCGCCGGTGCACGACGAGCGCCCCGGGCGCTGGGTGGCGGAGGAGGCATGGCCGTCGCCACGGATACGCCCGCGGCAGTGGTATCTGAACGTCCTGTCGCTCGGCGAGCGGCCGGATGCGCAGGACGCCGTGCGGGTCCGCTCGCCCCAGACCTGCGGCCTGCGCGGCGGGGACTTCTACGGCTTCGGCGCCGAGGGCGACGCGCCGCTGGATCAGCGGGCCGACGACGGCAAGTCGCTGGTGTTCGATTCCGACCCGCTGACCGAGACGCTGGAGATCCTCGGCGCGCCGGTGGTGCACCTGGAGCTGAGCGCCGACCGGCCGGTGGCCCATATTGTGGTACGGCTGAACGACGTCGCCCCGGCCGGGGCCTCCGGCCGGGTCAGCTACGGCGTGCTCAACCTCACCCATCGCAACAGCCACGAGCACCCCGAGCCGTTGCAGCCCGGTGAGCGCTACCGGGTGCCCGTGCAGCTTAACGACATCGCCTACTCCTTCGCCTGCGGGCACACGCTGCGCGTCGCCATCTCCACCACCTACTGGCCGATGATCTGGCCGGCGCCGGAGCCGGTGGAGATCACCATCCACACCGGCGCCAGCCGGCTCGAGCTGCCGGTGCGCCCGCCACGGCCCGAAGACGCCCAGCTGCGCGCCTTCGAGCCGCCGGAGCGGGGCCCGGAGCCCGAGCACACCCCGCTCGAGATAGTCGGCTACCAGCGCATGGTGGAGCTCGACCTCACCACCGACGAGACCGTCTACACCACCTTCGGCGACGGCGGCGACTTCGGCGGCGCCGCGCTTGCCCGCATCGAGGACATCGACCTCACCCTGGGCTACACCGCCCGCAAGACCTTCCGCATCAACGAGCACGACCCGCTCACCGCCCGGGCCGAGATCGAGCAGAAAACCATCTTCCGCCGCGGCGACTGGAACGTCCGCCTCGAGGCCCGCACCGCCGTCACCAGCGACGCGGACAACTTCCGCGTCACCGCCATCCTCGAGGCCTGGGAAGCCGGCGAGCGCGTCTTCCAGCGCGAATGGGACGAACAGGTCCCCCGCCGGCTGCTATGACGCCGTAGCGCGTTTCTGCGCGGGGTTTCAACACAACGACACCACGACACAACGGATCACCACGTTCATGACGCCTTCGTGGTGACCCGTTGTGTCCGTTGTGTCGTTGTGTTGCAAGTCGGCGCCGGAGCTTGCCGCGGCCGCGACACGGTGAGCTATCCGGGCTACACCTCTTCGCCGCGTTCCGATGCAAGACGACGGTAGAGGCGGAGGAGGGCGATGATTTCGGGGGTGTCGCCGGCGGCGCGGCGGGCTCGGACCAGGAAGCGGCGGGCGCGGTTGGCGTAGCCCTCGTCCCAGCCCATCTCCTCCACCACCGCCAGGGCCGCCTGGGCCGCGGCGCGGTTGGCAAGGCCGGACTCCGGCAGGCGCTCCGCCACCCACTGCAGCTGCTTCAGTGCGTCCTGCCGGCGCCCGGCGGCGAGGGCGAGGCAGCCGGTCTGGTAGGCGTCGGCGGTGCGGGCATCGGCACGCAGGGCGGCCAGATCCGCGCGCCAGGGTGAGGCGGAGCGGCCGCTGCGCAGCCGGCCGA
Organism: Spiribacter halobius; assembly: GCF_020883455.1. Taxonomy (NCBI): domain Bacteria; kingdom Pseudomonadati; phylum Pseudomonadota; class Gammaproteobacteria; order Chromatiales; family Ectothiorhodospiraceae; genus Sediminicurvatus; species Sediminicurvatus halobius. Next base: position 1,526,862 of record NZ_CP086615.1, read on the forward strand.
GCAGGCCGCGGAGCCCGCGCCGGCGCTCCAGCAGCGGCGGCGCCGGCAGCTCGGCCATGGGGTCCTCCGCCCGTGGCGCCACGGGGCGATAGAGCAGCGGCGTCACGAACAGCGTGAGCGGCGTGCTGACCGCCAGGCCGAAGACGATGGAGGCGGCCACCGGCCCCCAGATCAGGGACTCGCCGGCGAGCCCCGTGGCCAGCGCGAACAGCCCGGCGATGGTGGTCAGGGAGGTGATCAGCACCGGCACCACCCGCCGGCGGGCCGCCAGCACGATGGCCTGGCTCGGCGTCGCCCCGGCCCGGGCACGGGTGTTGGCCGTGCTCACCAGCACGATGCCGGCGTTGACGGCGATGCCGGCCAGCGCGATGACGCCGTAGAGGGTGTACAGGCTCAGCACGCTGCCGCTCGCCAGCAGCCCGAACACCACGCCGGTAAAGGCCATGGGGACGGCGGCGAGGATGATCAGCGGCTGCAGGTAGCTGCGGAACTGGGTGGCGAGAATCAGGTAGACCAGCCCGGTACCCGCCAGGAACAGCAGGGCGAGGCTCGACAGGCTCTCCTGGATGTCATCCAGCTCGCCGGTGAAGTCCAGCTGCACGTCCGGGAAGCGCTCCGCCGGCCCCGCGGCCCAGCGCTCGGCGATGGCGCGGTTGACGGAGACGGTGTCGGTCACCGCCTCGTCCAGCTCCGCCTGCACCGAGATGGCGCGGCGGAAGTTGTAATGGCGGATCACCGCCCGGCCGCGACCGGTATCGCTGTGCACCAGCTCGCTCAGGGCCACCGGCCGCCCGTCCGGGAGGCTCAGGGTGCTGCGGCCCAGATCCCGGATGCCGCCGGCGAGCTGGTCGCGATCGGCGCGTACGCGGACGTCCAGCGTGTCGCCCTGATCCTGCATGCTGGCGACGATCTCGCCGTCCACCAGCAGCCGGATGTCGCGGATCACCCGGGCCGGGTCCAGCCCGGTGCGCACCATGGCGTCGGCGTCCAGCCGCAGGCGGTATTCGAGGCGCCCCGGGGCATCGTCATCGCGGATCTCACGCACGCCGGGGATTTCCGCCAGCAGGCTCTGCATGGCGTCGGCGGCGGCGGCCAGGCGCTCCAGGTCATCGCCCCGAAGCTTGACGTTCACCGGCGGCTCGGTGGGCGGCCCGGTGGTGACCTGCTGGAAGGAGAGGCTGGTGGGGCCGGGGATCTCCGCCAGCTGCGGCCGCAGATCGTCGACGATGGCCTCGACGCTGCGCCCGCCCCGTGTGCGCGGGTGCAGGCTCAGGGTCACCTGGCCGTACTCGTCGCCCACCAGCGGCTCGGCATCGGTGAACTGCACGCCGGCGACGCTCGCCGAGCGGCGCAGCTCGCCATCGCCGAGGCGACCCAGCGCAGCGGCCTCCAGCGCCCGGGTCACCTCCAGGGTCTTCTCCAGCCGGGTGCCGGCGGGCAGCTCGGCATCCACGTACACCAGCCGCGCCGAGTCGGTGGCGAAGAAGTCCACCCGCAACAGCCCCGCCTGCAGCACACCGATGGCGGCCACGAACAATGCCAGCACGGTGATGGCGGTGAGACGCGGCCGGCGCAGCGCCGCGACCAGCGCGCGCCCGTAGCGCAGGCGCAGCTGCCGGGTCCAGCGCTCGCGCAGGGCCTGGATGCGGCCGCCCGCCGCGGGATTGGGCCGCAGCGCCAGCAGGTGGCTCGGCAGCATCCAGAACGCCTCCAGCAGGCTCAGGGCCAGGGCGCAGACGACGACGATAGGCGCGAGGCGCATGAAGTCCCCGAGCACTCCGGGGACCAGGGTCAGCGGCAGGAACGCCGCGCTGGTGGTGAGCACGGCGGCCAGCACCGGCGCTCCCACCTCCCGCAGGCCGCCGAGCACCGCCTCCAGAATGCTCTCGGCCCCGTGCACCAGCCGGTGGTAGACGGCCTCCACCACCACCACCGCGTCGTCCACCAGCATGCCCAAGCTGATGACGATGCCGAGCAGCACCACCACGTTGAGGCTGTAGCCCAGCACCAGCAGCAGCAGGAACACCCCGGCGAGCACGAACGGAATGCCGAGGGCGGCCAGCAGCGCGATGCGCCCGCCCAGGAACAGCCAGGTGGTGACCAGCACCAGTCCCAGGCCCACGAGGGCGTTGCCCTCCATGACCGCCAGCGCGTTGCGGGTCACCCCCGTGCGGTCGTCGAGCAGAACCATGCGAACGCCGGTCCGCGCCGCTTCCGCGTTGACGCCCTCCTGGTAGGCGGAGATCTCGTCCACCAGGCGCAGGACGTTGCCGTCCGCGCCCCGGTAGACCGCGAGCATCACTGCCGGATCGCCCTGGTGGCGGATTCGCGCCTCCGCCTCGGCGAAGCCCTGGCGCACGGTGGCGACGCTGCGCAGCGGCACCTCGCCGGCGGCGGCGACGATGGGCAGGTCGCCGAGGTAGGCGGGATCGTTGGCGGTGCCGGTAAAGCGCACCAGCCAGCTCTGCTCGCCGATGCCCACGGTGCCGGCGGCCACGTCGCGGAAATAGGCGCTGACGGTATCGGCCAGGGCCGAGGGCTGCAGGCCCAGGCCCTGCATGCGTTCCGGGTCGAAGCGCACCTGCAGCTCGCGGTCGCGCAGGCCGAAGCTGTCCACCCGCTCGACCTGGGAAAAGCGCTCCAGCTCATCGGCAATGCGGCGGGCGCGGGCCCGCAGGTTGCCGTCGTAGGCCTCGCCCACCACCAGCACCATCGCCGCGGGCTTGAAGTTGTCGCTGGTGGCCTCGATGAACACCGGCTGCTCGGCGGCGTCCGGCAGCTCCGAGCGTTCCGCCTGCACCTCGCGGCGCAGGTCGGTCAGGCGCTCGTCGAACTCGTCCTCGTCGAGGTCGCGGAAGCGCACCACGATGCGCGAGAACCCGGCACGGCTGTCGCTCGCCGAGAAGCGGATGTCCGGAATGCGGGCCACGGCGTCCTCCAGCACCTCCGTGACGCGTCGCTCCACGTCCCGGGCCGAGGCCCCAGGGTAGGTGGTCTGCACCTCCACCCAGTTGAAGTTGACCGAGGGATCCTGCTGGCGGGGCAGCAGCAGATAGGCGGCGCTGCCGGCCGCGAGCACCAGCACCATGGCCAGCGTGGCCAGGATGTGGTTGTCGATCAGGCGGCGGTACATCAGCGCCCGGTCACTTCCACGGCCATGCCGTCGCGCAGGGCGTAGCGGCCGTCACGGACGATGTCCGCCGACCCCTGCAGCCCGGGCACGGCCGCGGGCAGTCCGGCGACGGCCTCGTCCAGGGCGTGGTGGCGGGCGCGCCCGTCCTCGACCACGAACACGCCGAGGGTGCCGTCGCGCTCCACCAGCAGGTCGCTGGGTACGTGGGGCAGGGCGGCGGCCCAGTCGATGCGCCCGCTCTCACCCGGCAGCGGCGCCCTGCCGGTGGGCTCAAGCCGCACCTCGTAGCTGCGCAGCCGGCTCTCCAGCACCGGGATGACCCGGCGCAGGCGCAGTGGATAGCGCTCGCCGCGGCTGACGAAGTCCACGCTGGCCGCCCCCTCGAGGGCGTCCAGGTCCTGCTCCTGTACCCGGGCGCTGATCTCCAGCAGGCTGACGTCCACCAGCCGCACCAGGGGCGTGCCCGGCTCCGCCAGCTCGCCGACGCTCGCCAGCCGCTCGACCACCACGGCGTCGAACGGCGCCCGCACCTCGCAGCGCTCGATGTCACGCTCGCCCCGACGCACCTCCGCGCCCCGCCGCCGGACCTCGGCCGCGGTGCGCAGTGCCTCGGCCTCGCGCTCGCGATAGGCCTCCAGCGGCATCGCGCCCCGGTCCCGCAGCTGAGCGCCGCGTTCGCGGCGGAACTCGGCCAGGTCGCGCTGCGCCTGGGCAGCGGCGAGGGCGGCGCGGCTCGCCTCGAGGGCGATCTCGATATCCCGGCAGTCGAGCCGGGCGAGGACCTCGTCGGCGTCGATCCGGTCCCCGGGGCGCACCGGCAGCGCCTGCACCTCGGCCCCCACCTGCGCGGCGACACGAGTGTCGTTGAGGCTGACGGCAGTGGCCGGGGCGCTGCGCACGGGGTAGAGCGCGATCGCGTCCAGACGCTCGACGGTAACGGGCAGCGCCTCCTGGGCGAGCGCCGCCGTCGCCCAGCTGGCCAGCAGCAGTAGCGGGAGTGCCTTGATCATGCCGGCCTCCATAGCCGTGGACAGGCTGTGGCCCGGCTCAGCCGCGGCCGCCGAGGGATTCCAGGCGCCGGCCATGCCATGGCGAGTGGTAGCGGATGTCCCCGGGCGCATGGCTGATCACGCCGGACAGGAGTACCACGGCGATCAGCATGGCCGGCCCGCTCTGCGGCCAGCGCAGCGCCGCGACGAGCAGCAGCAGCTTCACGCCGATGGCAAGGCCGCGCAGCTGCAGCAGCCAGACGCCGTTGCTCCAGAGCTGCAGCGCCACCATGAGCACCCCGGTGATCACCGTCAGCCAGAGGTAGGCCTGCCACTGCGCGGGCGACACGCCGAACAGCATGCCCGCCCCGGCGCCGGCCGTGCCCACCAGGTGCAGGCTGCGCAGGGCGATGTTCACCCAGCGCTTGCCCGCAAAGCTGCGGCTCTCGGGCGGAAAGAGGGTACGCAACAGGCTCTCGGCCATGGCATCGGCTCGGCGCAGCGAAGGACGGCGGGAAACGGTAGCATGTCCGCATGACCGCGAAGACTAGGACATTGCCGGGCCTGCTGCTGCGACCCAGTCGGCGCCTGGGGCGCGGGGTTGCGCCATGAGCGGGCCGTTGCCGGCGGATCTGCTGGCTGCGTTCCGGCGCTGCGCCGCCGGGCTCACGGGTCTGGACGAGGCCGCCTATGCCGCGGCCGGGCGCGACCCGCAGGAGCCGGTGATCGGTCTCGGCCCGCCGACGGCCCCGGTGGCCTTTTTCGGGCGCGACCCGGGGCGCGAGGAGCTCGTCCACGGTGTGCCCTTCATCGGCGCCGGCGGACGTCAGGTGCGCGGCGTGCTGCACCGCCGGCGCCACGGCACCGCGCTGGCAGGCACGGAACAGGCCATTGCCGCGGGCGCGGACTACTTCTGGGCCAACACCGTTCCCTACAAGCCGTTCGGCAACAAGGCCTGGTCCATGGCCGTGAAGCGGCGCTTCCAGCCGCTGGTGGCGCGGCTGCTGCTGGCCGCTTGGCAGGGCAGGCATGTCATCACGCTCGGCCGCGAGGCGTTCCTTTGGTTCGGGCTGGGGCAGCCGCCGGCGACCCGGCAGCGGCTCGCGGCGCACTGGGCGGATCCGGAGCGGTTCGGGACCTCGGTGAGCCTGGACTATGGGCTCGAGGGCGTGGGCAGCCGGCGCCTGTGCCTGCATCCGCTGCCGCATCCCTCGCCGCTCAACGCCACCTGGTATCGGCGCTTCCCCGGGCTGCTGGAGGCGCGGCTGGATGCGCTGGAGGCGGCGCCGACGCGGGCCGCCGGAGGCGGGCTGTCGTGACCGTGCAGCGCTGGGGGGAGCTGACCAGTGCCGAGCTCGGCGCCGCCGCGGCCCGTGACCCGGTGGCCGTGCTGCCCCTGGCAGCCGTCGAGCAGCACGGCCCGCATCTGCCGCTGGAGACCGACTGCATCATCGGCGAGGGCCTGCTGTCCGCGGCGGCGTGGCGCCTGCCCCCGGACTGCCCGGTGCTGCGCCTGCCCGTGCTGAGCGTCGGCGACAGCCTCGAGCACACGCGCTTCCCCGGCACCCTCAGCCTGGATCCCGAGACCTTCCAGCGCGTGGTGGTGGAGTGGGGCGCCGGGGTGGCGCGCGCCGGCGTCCGCCGGCTGCTGCTGTTCAGCAGCCACGGTGGCAATCTCGCCGGCGCCGACGTGGCTGCGCTGCGCCTGCGCCATGACCACGGCCTGCTGGTGGTGCGGGGCAGCTATTTCCGCTTTCCGCCGCCGGCGGATGCACTGCCGGCCGAGGAGCTGCGCGTGGGCCTGCATGGCGGGGCGCTGGAGACGGCGCTGATGCTGCACCTGGCGCCGACGCAGGTGCGCCGCCGCGCCATTGCGCCGGCCGGTTCGCTGGACGAGACCCTGATCGGGACGAACCGCTGGCTGAGCGCCGAAGGGCCGGCCGGATTCGCGTGGATGGCCGGCGACCTTGCCCCAGGCGGGGTGACCGGCAACGCCGCCCTGGCCACGCCGGCCCTTGGCGAGCGGTTGGTGGCGCATTTTGCCGAGGCGCTGGCCGGGCTCATTGCGGAGACGCGCGCGTTCCCGCTCCAGGCGCTGCAGGGCTAGCTAGTGTCTGGCCCGCGTATCTCACCGATTCACGGCTGCGGGCCGGTCAGCCGTGCATGGCCTCAGTGCGCAGCACCTCCGCCAGCCAGTGCCCCGAGCGTTCCGCCTTGGCGGTCAGATAGCGCCGGTTGTGGACCGTGAGCTGACCGTGCAGGGCGTCGCGCCCAACCACCTCGATCCCGCCCTGCTGCAGGGCGCTGATCTTCTCAGGGTTGTTGGTGAGCAGACGGATACGGCGCACGCCCAGGTCCTCGAGCATGGCCACGGCCGCGTCGTAGCGGCGCTCGTCCTCCCCGAAGCCGAGCATGCGATCGGCGTCGACGGTATCGAGGCCATCGTCCTGCAGGCCGTAGGCGCGAAGCTTGTTGGCGAGCCCGATGCCGCGCCCCTCCTGCGCCAGATACAGCAGGATGCCACCGCCAGCGCGGGAGATGGCGGCGACGCCGCTGCGCAGCTGCTCACCGCAGTCGCAGCGCAGGCTGCCGAAGAGGTCGCCGGTAAGGCAGGCGGAGTGCAGGCGCACCGGCAGCGGATCGGGCCATTCTTCCGGCTCCCCGATCACCACCGCCACATGCTCCAGCAGCCCGTCGGTCTCGCGGTAGAGCACGAAGCGGCTTGCCTCCGCGCCCTCCAGCGGTACCCGGGCGTCACTGACGCGCACCGGGCGAACGCCCCGGTCGCTGGCGGCCTCCAGCGCACTGTGCGCCGGCACGCTCAGCATCGTGCTCTGCTCGATGAGGCGGCCGAGCGTGCCTTGCGGGCGGGCCGCTACACTCACTGTCGCGACGGCGGGGAGCAGCCGCCCGGCGCGGGCCAGGGCGAGGGCCGCCCGCTGGGCGGTGTTCGCGGGCCGGCACGGCCCGGGGACGTCCTCCGGCGGGTTGCCGGCGGCCGCGGCGAGGGCCAGCAGACGCCGGCAGTCGGCAGCCGGGCCGGGATCGACGGCCACACAGTCGGCGGAGCCGGCGTCAACCCCGAGTACGGAGGCACGGTGCGCGGTCAGGGTCAGTTGCAGATGCTCGTCGCTGAGGCGGCGCAGGCCCGCCAGGGCCGGATCGTCCAGGGCCTCAACCGGCAGCGCGATGACCGCACTGCGGCCATTGCGGATATGAACCGGCTGTCCGCGACGAAGATCGAACAGGGCGCGATCTGTACCGTGCATGGCACCTCCCGTGTGTCGGCGTCCTGCAATGGACCACGGCAGGTTGAAACAATTCCGCCATCTACACGTGGCTGCCCCGACGGGCGGTGAACGATGCGCACTGACGACGACACGGCCTGGCGGCTGCTGCTCGCCCTCGCGGAAACCCCGGCCGCCGGCGATGGCATGCGCGAGGCCCGCCACGGCGAGGCCCTGCTCGCCGTGACGGGCGACGGCAGCTGGCGCTGCGAGCCGGATCCGGACGCGGCGGCTGCGACGCTGCTGGATCTTTACCTGCCGGTCTGCGCACCCCCGGGGCAGCGGTTCGCCCTCGCCCAGCTCGGGCAGAGCCTGGACGGCCGCATCGCCACGCCCAGCGGGCACTCGCACTACGTCACCGGGGAGGCCGACCGCCGCCATCTGCACCGGCTGCGGGCGCTGGTGGATGCCGTGGTGGTTGGACCCGGCACCGTGGCCGCGGACGATCCCCGGCTCACGGTACGCAGCGTCCCAGGGCCGAACCCGGTGCGGGTGGTGCTGGATCCGCGGGGCGCGCTGCCGGAGTCCAGCAGCGTCTACCGCGACCGGGCGGCGGCCACTCTGCGCATCGCGCCGCCGGGCGTTGCGGCGCTGCCTGGGGTCGAGCAGCTTGCGCTGGACTCACCCGGGCCGGCCGAGATTCTCGCCGCCCTGGCCGGGCGGGGGCTGCACCGGGTGCTGGTGGAGGGTGGCGGACGCACGGTCTCCGCCTTCCTTGCCGCCGGCGTGCTGGACCGACTGCACGTCACCGTGGCGCCGGTGCTCATTGGCTCCGGCCGCCCTGCGTTATCCCTACCGGAGATCGCCACCATGCAGGAGGCCCTGCGGCCGCCGACGCGGCGGTTCCCGCTGGGGGAGGACCTGCTGTTCGACCTTGCTCTGGCTAACGGCGCATCAGGAACAGGGCACCCGGCAGGCTCGCGATCAGTACCACCGCGCCGTAGGTGACCGACGCCGCCACCCCGTCGGCGGCGGGCAGGCCGGCCAGTGGCCAGAGCAGCGCGGCGACGCCCTCGCGCAGCCCCCAGCCGGCGAAGCCGACGGGGATGAGCATGGCGAGCAGCACCAGCGGGATGAGCGGCAGCCAGTCCGCAGGCGCCCCCTCGATGCCGAGCGCCAGCGCGGCCAGCGCGAACACCCCGACGTAGCTCAGCGCCACCGCGAGCGAGGCCAGCAGCTGCACCGGCAGCACGGCGGGGCGCAGCAGCGCACGCCGGGCGTCGGCAAGCCAGGGCCGCAGCCAGGGCCGCCGGCGCAGACCGAAGGCGAGCCCTCCGAGCAGCAGCGCCGCGGCGGCGGCGCCGCCGCCGGCCCGGGCGAAGCCGGGCGGCAGCGCGGCCGCCTGCGGGCCCAGGCCGGACAGCAGCGCGGCCAGCACCAGAACGGCCATGGCGAGCTGGCCCGAGGCGCGTTCCAGGACCACGGCCCGCACCGCCGGCCCGGGCTGCGCCGCATCCCGGGCGTGGCGCCAGGCGCGGCGGGCGTCGCCCAGCACACCGCCCGGCAGCGTCTGGTTCAGCAGGGTCGCCACGTAGTACTCGCGCACCGCCGTGGCAAGGCCGAGCGGCAGGCCGAGACAGCGCGCCGTGTAGCGCCAGCGCCAGGCGGATAGCAGCACCTGGCCCACGGTCACGGCGAACGCGGCAGCCACCCAGGCGGGGGACAGCGCCGCCAGGCGGTCGGCGAGGGCCGTTGCGTCCAGCTGGGCGACGACGATGGCCAGCAGCGCGAGGCTGCTGCCGACCCGGACCCACGGCAGGCCGGTCATGGCACCGCGCCCGCCGGCAACGCCAGCACGTCCCGATGGCCCACGGTGACGCTACCCGCCGCCTTCCGGCGCCCGGCCCAGGCGCGAAACCGGTCCGCCGCCGCCGGCGCCTGCTCGCAGGCGGCGGCCACCCAGCCGTCGATCAGGGCATGGATGAGCGGGGCGTCCGCGGGGCCGAGCTGCCAGGGGCTGTCGGCCACGACCACCTCGCAACCGCTGGCGCGGAAGGCCGCGGCAGCGGTTTCCCACGCGGCCGGGCCCAGGGCCGGACCAAAGCCCTTGTCGCCCTGCTGATGTGCATTCAAGGCCGTGCGCAGACGCTCGTCGTCGGGGTCGGTGTCCGGCCACTGGATGCATCCGTCGTAGCTGAGGGCGAGCAGTGCCGGTACGCCGCGGGCGGCGCAGCCGTCGGCGAGGCGCTGCAGCCACTCCGCCGAGACGAGGTCCAGCAGCGCCGCTGCGGTCACCAGCTGCGCCTCGTCCAGCGCCCCCGGCAGGGCGCGGTCCAGGTCCGCGATCTCCCCGGCGAAAGTCACGGCGGTACCGTCGGCGGCCTGGGACGGAGCCGCGACGCCGGCGAGCAGCCGGTGGTCGTGATCCAGCAGCCGCCAGTGTTGCGGCCCGCGCAGGCGGGAGGCCAGATAGCGCAGGTTGCTGCCGCGGCCGGCGCCGAGGTCGAGAATGGTCAGCGGCCCGGTGGCGGGAAGATGCGCCCGCAGCCGGGGCAGGAGCCCGGCCGCGCGGGCGCGGTGGTCCGCCCCCTCGCGCAGGGCAAGCCAGTCCGCGGCGAAGGCCTCAGCCATCACCGGCCACCCCGCGCACCACCTCGGCAAAGCGCCGTGCGGCCTCGGGCCAGTCCGGCAGTGTCCGGCGCGCGCTGGCCGCGCCATCGGCCAGCTGCCGTCGCCGCGCCGGGTCGCGGATCAGCTCGGCGAGGGCCGCGGCCAGGGCGTCGGCGGCGCCCGCCGGCACGCTGACGCCGGCGCCCTCGGGCAGGGCCTCGGCCAGGGCGCCGCCGTCGGTGGTCACCACCGGCAGGGCGTGGGCAATGGCCTCGGCCACGGCCATGCCGTAGCCCTCGTAGCGGGAAGGGAGCACGAACAGATCCGCCTCGTGATAGTGCCCGGCGAGGGCCTCCGGGGGTACTGGCCCGCACAGGCACAGGCGCCCGCCGAGCCCGGCGCCGTCGATGGCAGCGGCCACCTCGGCGGCGAAGCCCGGCGCCTGGTCCAGCCGGCCGATGCAGTCGCAGCGCCAGGGCAGTTCCCGCAGCTGCGCCAGCGCCGCGACCAGCACGTCCTGGCCCTTGCGCGGGATCACGGCGCCGACGCAGAGCAGCCTCGGCGTGCCCCCGTCGCCGCCGGCGGCGACGGGGGCCGGATCGGTGCCCGGTGGCGCCACCCCCGCCGGACGCGGGTACAGATCCAGGGCCTGCAGCCGGCGTGCGGTGAAGGGGCTGGTCACCACCACCCCGCGCACGGCAGCCAGGGACCGGCGCTCGGCGTCGAGCAGCGCGGCGTGCGCCGCCGCGTCCAGCCCCGACTCGTCCGCCAGCGGATGGTGTACCAGCGCGACCAGGCGCAGCCGCTTGGCGTGGCGTTCGGTGATGGCCGCGGCGTCCCCCAGGGCGAGGCCGTCGATCAGCGTCACGCGTCCGGCGGGGATGGCGGCGAGGGCGGCCTCCAGTCCGCTGCGGGCGGCGGCATCGGTGCGCGGAAACCGTCCGGGAAGCCCGTGCACGGTCACGGGCTGGCCCTGGGCGCGTAGCCCCTCGACCATGCGGCGGTCGTAGCGCGTGCCGCCGGTGACCACCTCGAGACCGCCAGGGACCAGCAGATGCCAGGGGGTGGGGGTCACAGCGGCCGTTCGTAGGCGGCCCAGGCGACGTGGGACTCGTGCAGCGTGACCCGGATGCGCTCGAGGCCCTGGGCGCCGTCACCGAGCTGGCCCGCCCTGACGGCGTCGGCGAGGCGGTCGGCGACGTGCCGGGCGAGAAACTCGGTGGTGGTGTTGTGCCCGGCGAAGGCGGGCTCGTCATCCAGGTTGCGCAGGTTCAGGGCGCCCAGCGTCCCGCGCAGGAGGTCGGTCGCCCGGGCGATGTCCACGACCATGCCGTTGGCGTCCAGCTCGGCGCGCTGGAAGGTGGCGTCCACCACATACGTGGCCCCGTGCAGCTGCTGGGCCGGGCCGAAGGCCTCGCCGCGGAAGCTGTGGGCGATCATGAAATGGTCACGGACGTTGACGCTGAACATGGTGCTCCTCGGCGGTCAGTCAGTTTCGGCGGCGGGGTAGCGCACGCGATGGCAGAGGCCGGCCCCGGCGAGTACCCGGGGCAGCGTCTGCGGCAGATCGGCGAAGTCGCTCTCACCGTCGATCAGCGCTTCCCACTCCGGGTGGCAGGCGAGCAGGGCGAGGGCGAGGTCGAGGCGACGGGCGTGATCCCAGCGCGGGCGCTCGGCGGCTGCGATCTGGCCCACCTGGCTGGCGCGCAGGGTGAGCCGGCGGGCGTGAAAACCCTCGCCGAGCGGCAGGCTTATCTCGCGGTCGCCGAACCAGCTGAGCTCCACCACCTCGCCCTCGTTGCCGGCGAGCGCCAGGGCCTGGCGCAGCCCGGCCTCGCTGCCGCTGGCATGCAGGACGCGATCGGCGGGGCCGCGCACGGCGTCCGGACTGCTGAACGGTACCCCGAGGCGGCCGGCCAGGGCCGCGCGCGCCGGGTTGACGTCCACCAGCTGCACGTCGCTGCCGGGCAGTGACGCGCACAGGGCCGCGACCAGGCAGCCCACCACGCCGGCGCCGATGATGACGATGCGCTCGCCGACCCGCGGGGCGGCGTCCCACAGGCCGTTTACAGCGGTCTCGACGTTGGCGGCAAGCACGGCGCGCCCGGGCGGCAGGTCCGGCGGCAGCGGCCGCGCCGCGCCGACGGGGACGACGTAACGATCCTGATGCGGATGCAGGCAGAACACCGTGCGCCCGCGCAGGGCCTCCGGGCCGGCCTCCACGATGCCGACGCTGGCATAGCCGTACTTGACCGGCGCCGGGAAATCCCCCTCCTGGAACGGTGCCCGCATGGCGGCATGCTGGCTCTCCGGCACGCCGCCGCGGTACACCAGCGCCTCCGTCCCCCGGCTCACCCCGGTATAGAGCGTGCGCACGAGCACCTCGTCCGTCCCGGGATCGGCGAGGGCCTGACGCCGCAGGGCCACCTCACCGGGCGCGGTGATCCAGAGGGCGTAGGCGGTCTCGGCCATGAAGACTCCTCGCACAGGGCGGATGGAACCCGCATCCGCGGGCCGCGGTCGACTCCGACAGTGAACGACTGCAGGTTGACCTGTCGATGGCCGCAAGCGCCGCAAGTTCCAGCCTGGCACGCGTACTCGCAGACCTCGCCGTCGCCGGTGCCGGCGTGGTGGCGCTCGCCTGGGCGGTGGCGGTGCTGGCGGCCCTGCCCGGGGTCAGCGTGCTGGCGGCCCTGGCGGCCTATGGTCTGGTGGCGCTGCCGCTGGGGCACTGGCATCGCGGATGGCCGCTGACGCCGGCGGACCGCATCACCCTGGCGCGGGCGGTGCCGGTGGCGCTGCTCGCCGGCCTGCTGCCCTGGAACGATGTCCTCGCCCCCACGGCCTGGTTCCTCGTAGCAGTGGCGGCGCTGGCGCTGGCCGCGGACGGCCTGGATGGCGCCGTCGCGCGGCGTACCGGTACCGCCACGGCGGCGGGGGCGCGCTTCGACATGGAGCTTGACGCCGCCTTCCTGCTGGTGCTCTGCGCCTGGCTGGTGGCGCTGGACAGGACCGACGCCTGGGTGCTCGGGATCGGTCTGCTGCGCTATCTGTTCCTGGCTGCCGGCGTCGTCTGGCCGCGTCTGCAGGCGCCACTGCCGCCGTCGTTCCGGCGGCGGCTGGTCTGTGCCCTGCAGGGTGTGGTGCTGGTGGCGTGTCTGGCGCCGCCGATGGCCGGCCTCGCCGTGCCGCTCGCGGCTCTGGCGCTCGTTCTGCTGATCTATTCTTTCGGGGCCGATGTGCTCTGGCTCAGTCGCCGGCCGGCCCCCACGGAGAGGGAGGCGCATCATGCCTAGAGCGTGCCTGATGGCGGCCGCACTGGTGCCGGCTGTGGTGGCCGGTACGGCGGCGGCCGAACCGCAACGTTTCGTTATCGACGAGTCCCACGTATCGGTGGGCTTTCTCGCCGGGCATGCGCGTTTCGCCGACGTGCTCGGGCAGTTCACGGAGGTCGAGGGTGAATTCGTCTACGACGAGGCAGACCGCTCACTGGAGTCCGGCCGCGTCGTGGTCGCGGCGGACAGCGTCTATACCGCGCACGAGGACCGCGACGGCCACCTGCGCGACGGTGACTTCCTGGCCGTGGACGAACACCCCGAGATTGTCTTCACCGCCACCGGTTACGAGCCGGACGGTGACGATGGCGGGACGCTGCGCGGGGAGCTGACCCTGCTCGGCACCACGCGCCCGCTGACCCTCGACCTGACCATCAACCGCATCGGCGAGCATCCCATCGGCGGCGCCTACACCCTGGGTGCCTCGGCACGGGGCAGCCTGCAGCGCAGCGAGTTCGGCATGGACTATGCGCTGGAGGACGATCTGGTCAGCGACCGCATCGATCTCATCATCGAATTCGAGGCCATTCGCGAGGACTGAATCCCCGCAAGCCCGGCAGCTGAATAACAACCTTCAAGGAGTCCCCATGGCCGACTACATCCTCTACGGAACTCCGCTCAGCACCTACGTGCGTACCGTGCGCATGGCCTTCACCGAGAAGGGCGTGGACTACCAGCTGGCCGACGTGAACATCTTCCGCGGCGAGCATCAGTCTGAGGCCTATCTGGCCCGCCACCCCTTCGGCAAGGTGCCTGCGCTGGAGGCTGGCGACCTGTCGCTGTTCGAGACGGCGGCGATCCTGGAGCTCATCGAGGGCCGCCATCCGAAGCCCCCGCTCCAGCCCGCGCAGGCCGAGCCACGGGCGCTGATGCGCCAGTGGCAGAACGTGGTGGACCACTACGTCTACCCGACACTGATCGGGCAGGTGGTCTGGCAGCGGGTGGTGCGGCCGAACCTGCTCAACGAGGGGACCGACGAAGTGGTCGTCGAGCGGGCCATGCCCGCCGCCCGTCGGCAGATGCACCTGCTGGAACGCCATCTTGGAGGCGCGCGCTGGCTCTCCGGCGACACCATCGGCATCGCCGATCTCTACCTTGCGCCGATCATGGCGTATTTCTCCCAGACCCCCGAGGGGCGTGGCGTTCTGTCGGAAGCGCCAGCGCTGGGCCGATGGTGGGAGCACATCTCCGACCGGGAGAGCTTCACTGCTACCCAGCCGGGCTGAGATGGCCGCGGACCGGCGCTCCGGGGGCTAGCGGCGTCCTGTCAGGTCTCAGCGGGCCGATCCAGAGCCCCGAGGGCTGGCGATACGCTCGATGGGAGTCGCGTGGCAGGCGGGTAATTGGCGGTGATTTTTCCTGTCCCAACGAAAACGCCCGGCGCGAGGCCGGGCGTTCGGTGGGGTCAACCCGACCCGCCGCTTACCAGCGGCGGCCCTGACCCTGGCGGGGACCGGAGCCGCCGGCCCGCTCCTGCGCCTCGTTGATCCGCAGCGAGCGACCGCCGAGATCGGTGCCGTTGAGCCCCTCGATCGCCTTCTCGGCGTCGCTGGAACCCATGGTCACGAAACCGAAACCGCGCGGGCGGCCGGTGTCGCGATCGGAGATCAGTCGCACGGACTCGACGTCGCCATAGGCGGCGAAGAGGTCGCGGACCTCGTCCTCGGAGGCGGTGAAGGGCAGGTTACCCACGTAAATCGAAGTCATAGGATCGTTCACACTCAGACATCTGTGTCGTAGACCGGCCGCCATAGGGCGGTCCGGCGCGCATCCGGGGCGACCACACGGCCCACCCGGCAGGGTCGTTGACCTGTCGCCACTGGAAACCCTGAGACGCTGTGGGGCGGATGCCCCGGAGTCGGCGGGAAGCAGAAGGCAAGCGGTGCCTGACCTGCCGTGGACAATATCCCAGCCGCCTTCCCACCGCAAGCGTTTTTTTTACCGCCACCGGCGGTGGCCGGACGGTGCCTCGTCACGCTGGCGGTGGGCCCGCCGCCGGTGCCAGAATCCTGCCATGGCTAAGCCCTCGTCACGCAGGCTGCGCGTGGGCCTCGCCCTCGGCGGCGGGGCCGCCCGCGGCTGGGCGCACGTCGGCGTCATCCGCGGCCTCGAGGAGGCCGGTATCGTGCCGGACGTGGTAGCCGGGACCTCGGTGGGCGCCATCGTCGGGGCCATGTACTGCAGCGGGCACCTCGACGGCTTCGAGCACTGGGTGCGCCGGCTCGGGCGGCGGGAGATGCTGAGCTATCTCGACCTCGCCATGGCGAGCGGGGGCTTCTTCGAGGGCCGGCGGCTGGCGGATCGCTTTCGCAACGCCCTCGGCGATCTGGACTTCGAGGCCCTGCGCATCCCCCTCGGCATCGTCGCCACCGACCTATACAGTGGCCATGAGCGGTGGCTGCGCAGCGGCGATGTCTGCTCGGCGATCCGCGCCTCCATCTCCCTGCCGGGGCTGTTCACACCGGTGCGCCACGATGGCGAGTGGCTGGTGGACGGCGGGCTGGTGAACCCGGTGCCGGTCTCGCTGTGCCATGCCATGGGCGCGGACATCGTCATCGCCGTGAACCTGAACGGCGGGCTCGTCGGCCGTCATCTGCGACGGGAGGAGCCGGCGGAACCGGAACGACCGGATGCGACCTCCGGCGAGGGGCCGGCGACCTCCATCGAAGGCTGGTTCGAGCGGCTCTCCAGCGGCCTGCGGGATCGTGCCGGGCTGCTGCCGGCCCAGTTCCGGCGGGGGTCCGCCGAGTCGGCGCCGGGGCTGTTCGACGTCATCGCCACGGCGGTCAACGTCATGCAGGATCGGATCACGCGCAGCCGCATGGCGGGGGATCCGCCGGAGCTGCTGATCAGCCCGCGCCTCGCGCACATCGCGCTGCTCGAGTTCTACCGCGCCGCGGAGGCGATCGAGGAAGGCCATCAGGCGGTACGGCGGCTGCAGCCGGCGGTAAACGAGCTGGCCGATCAGCTGGGTGTGGCACCGCGACAGAGCGAGCAAACAGGAGAGGCGCCATGAGCCTGAGCGAATCCAGCATGCTGGCCCTCGGCACCGAGGCCCCGGATTTTGCCCTGCCGGACACCGAGGGCAACATCGTGCGCCGGGACGACTTCCGCGGCGCGCCGGGGCTCGCCGTGGCCTTCATCTGCAATCACTGCCCGTTCGTGCAGCACATCGCCGATGGGCTTGCCGCGTTCGGGCGCGAGTACGGCGAGCGCGGCCTTGGCATCGTGGCCATCAACGCCAACGACCCCGGCAGCCATCCGGCGGACTCGCCGGAGAAGATGCGCGAGGAAAAGACGCGGCGGGGCTATCCGTTTCCGTATCTGTTCGACGAGAGCCAGGCCGTGGCCAAAGCCTACGGTGCCGTCTGCACCCCGGATTTCTTTCTCTTCGATGGCGACTTCCGCCTCGTCTACCGTGGGCGTTTCGACGGCAGCACGCCGGGGCGGGAGGTACCGGTCACCGGTGCCGACCTGCGCGCCGCCGCGGACGCGCTGCTGGAGGGGCGCCCGGTGCCGGAAGAGCAGCTCCCGAGCATGGGCTGCAACATCAAGTGGCGCGCCGGCAACGCCCCTCCCTACGCCCGCTGAGCGCGCACCAGCCGCATGGGCCGGCGCGGCCACCGGCCAGCCGCTGGCAGGTGCCATAACGAGGAACTGCCGTGACCGACGTCGAAACGCTCCGCCGGATTCTCAAGGAGAACCACACCGTGGCCGTGGTGGGGCTCTCCGCCAAGTGGTATCGCCCGAGCTACTTCGCCGCCAAGTATCTGCTCGATCACGGCTACCGCGTGATCCCGGTGAACCCGGGGGAGGAGGAGATCCTCGGCCAGCGCTGCTACCCGAGCCTGGAGGCCGTCCCCGAGCGGGTGGACGTGGTGGACATCTTCCGTCGCCCGGCGGACGTGCCGCCCATCGTGGAGTCCGCCATAGCCATCGAGGCGCGGGTGGTCTGGATGCAGATCGGCGTCATCCACGAGGCCGCCGCCGCCCGCGCCCGCGAGGCCGGCCTCCAGGTGGTGATGGACCGCTGCATGAAGATCGAGTACGCGCGCCTCTTCGGCGGCCTCGGCTTCGTCGGCGTCAACACCGGCATCATCAGCGCCCGGCGTTCGCAGTACCTGCCCTACTGAGCCGCGTGGCGGCTCAGTAGGGAAGGTAGT